>NZ_JAESMB010000001.1:0-115883 GCF_017892945.1 Staphylococcus sp. GDX8P114P-2
TGTTTTAAATTGTTCTGCTACTTTATATGCACTATAATGTGGCAACATAACACCGCCACTACCTATATTAATTGATGTTGTATTTTCTAACAGTGACATCATAATGCATAGTTATTTCCTCCACTTTTAATTGAATAAAGTCATAATAAGCGATAAAAGCAAAAATGTCAAATACCCCATATGGTATTTGACATAATATAAATGATTAGTTAATATACCCATATAGGTATTTATTAGGAGGTTACTATGAAACAATATAACGAAAAGCATATCAATAATTTCAGTAAACAAGAATTAGAAAAATTAGGCGCACAAGGTCAACTGATTGACGTTAGAACACAAGAAGAATTTGAGCTTGCACACATAAATGGTGCGACATTACATCCTGTAGATAAGATTGAATCGTTCAATAAAGATAAAAACACAACCTACTTTGTACACTGTAAAAGTGGTACCAGAAGTGCTAAAGCGAGCGAATATCTAGCTGAACAAGGCTACGACATTGTTAATTTAGACGGTGGCTATAAAGCGTATGAAGCAAAAAACGACGATGATAATACATTCGAAGAAAATACTAATGTAGCAATTAAAGCAGAGCGTAAACAATTTAACTATAGTGGTCTTCAATGTCCAGGTCCAATTGTAAACATCAGTAAAGAAGTGAAAAATATTGAAGTAGGCGAGCAAATAGAGGTTACAGTCACAGATTCTGGATTCCTTAGTGACATTAAAAGCTGGGTCAAACAAACAGGACATACGTTAGTTAAACTGGATGAAGGTAATAATGGAATTAATGCCATTATTCAAAAAGAAAAACCAAAAGACTTGGAAGTGAACCATACTGCCAAAGGTACTACAATTGTGCTATTTAGTGGTGAGTTAGATAAAGCAGTGGCAGCAATGATTATTGCGAATGGTGCTAAAGCTGCAGGAAGAGATGTAACCATCTTCTTTACTTTCTGGGGACTTAACGCGTTGAAAAAAGCGCAAACAGTTAACGTTAAAAAGAAAGGTATCGCAAAAATGTTTGATTTTATGTTGCCAAAAACACCTTTGAAAATGCCACTCTCTAAAATGAATATGTTCGGTTTAGGTAATATCATGATGCGCTACGTAATGAAAAAGAAAAACGTTGATTCATTACCATCACTCATTAATCAAGCGATAGCTCAAGATATTAAATTAATCGCATGTACCATGAGCATGGATGTCATGGGTATTACAAAAGAAGAATTAAGAGATGAAGTTGAGTACGGCGGTGTAGGCACTTATATAGGTGATACTGAAAACGCGAGTCATAATTTATTTATTTAATTAAATCTATCAAAATAAGGAGTTCTTTATATGTTTTTCAAACAATTTTACGATAATCATTTATCTCAAGCATCTTATTTAGTTGGCTGTCAACGTACGGGAGAGGCAATAGTAATTGATCCTGTACGTGACTTAACAAAATATTTGGAAGTTGCAGATAGTGAAGGTTTTACAATTACACAAGCTGCAGAAACCCATATTCACGCTGATTTTGCTTCAGGCATTAGAGATGTGGCAGAACAATTAAATGCAAACGTATATGTATCTGGAGAAGGTGACGATGAATTAAGTTATCGTAATATGCCAGAACAAACACATTTTGTTAAACATCAAGATATTATTCATGTAGGTAACATTAAATTAGAAGTATTGCATACACCTGGTCATACCCCTGAGAGTATTAGTTTCTTACTCACTGATGAAGGGGGCGGCTCAAGTGTTCCAATGGGCTTGTTTAGTGGCGATTTTGTTTTTGTAGGTGATATTGGGAGACCGGATTTACTAGAAAAGTCAGTTCAAATGGAAGGCTCTACAGAAGTTAGTGCGAAACAAATGTATCAATCTATAGAAAGTATTAAAGATTTACCAGATTATCTTCAAATTTGGCCAGGGCACGGTGCTGGAAGTCCTTGTGGTAAGGCATTAGGTGCGGTACCAATGTCTACGCTAGGTTATGAAAAAATAAATAACTGGGCGTTTAATGAAACTGATGAAAGCAAGTTCATTGAAACGTTAACATCAAATCAACCAGCACCACCCCATCACTTTGCACAGATGAAAAAAATTAATCAGTTTGGTATGAACATGTATCAACCATACGACGTTTTTCCTAGTTTAGATAATGCAAGAAGAGCTTTTGATCTTCGTAGTAAAGAAGCCTTTCATGGTGGTCATACTGAAGGTACAATCAATATTCCCTACAACCAAAACTTCATTAACCAAATCGGTTGGTATTTAGACTATGAAAATAGTATAGATTTAATTGGTGATAAATCTACCGTTGAGCAAGCAACACATACTTTACAATTAATTGGCTTTGATAATGTAGCAGGTTATCGTTTACCAAAATCAGAAATTTTAACCCAATCCATCCATAGCGTTGATATGACTGGTAAAGAAGAATATATACTTGACGTACGTAATGAAGAAGAGTGGAATAATGGGCACTTAGATCAAGCAGTCAATATTCCGCACGGTAAATTATTAAATGAAAATATTCCATTTAATAAAGAGGATAAAATATACGTACATTGTCAGTCAGGTGTTAGAAGTTCAATCGCCGTGGGTATCTTAGAAAACAAAGGATTTGAAAATGTCGTAAATATTAGAGAAGGCTATCAAGATTTTCCAGAATCATTAAAATAATTTAAGAGTGTACAGAAAACAACCATTTTCTGTACACTCTCTTTTTATAGCTGAATAAGTAAGTATTTCATATATTTGAGTGTTCAAAAACTCAACAAAAAATCTATGTTCATAAAAGACCTCGGAATTAAGTTATGGTACACTAGATATGTATATAGGAGGTTTGTATTTTGAAAATAGGTTATGCAAGAGTTTCAACTGGATTACAAAATTTGAATTTACAGGAGGATCGATTAAATGCATATGGTTGCGAAAAGATATTTAACGACCATATAAGTGGTTCAAAAAGTAAGCGACCTGGTTTAGATAAAGCAATTGAATTTGCGAGATCAGGAGACACGATTGTTGTTTGGAGACTAGATAGACTAGGACGTAACATGGAGGATTTAATCACATTAGTTAATGGACTTAACGAACAAGGGGTGAGTTTTCATAGTTTAGAAGAAAATATAACTATGGATAAATCAAGTTCTACAGGACAATTATTATTTCATTTATTCGCAGCATTTGCAGAATTTGAACGAAATTTAATTTTAGAACGTTCTTCAGCTGGCCGAATTGCAGCACGTGCTAGAGGTCGCTATGGAGGTAGACCAGAAAAGTTAAACCCAAAAGATTTAAATTTACTTAAAACACTTTATGATAATGGCACACCAATCAAAACAATTGCGGAGCAGTGGCAAGTTTCACGTACAACAATTTATCGTTACCTCAATAAATTGGAGGATAAGGAAGATGAAAAACAAGGAGAAGTATCTAACTAATTTTTCTGAAGCCAAGCGTAAAGAAGCTACTCAAAAGTACAATATTATAAAACCTTTTATCCTAGGCGAACAATCTTTATCAGTCATTTCAAAAAGTAAAGGTATTGCATTAAGTACCCTTTATAGGTGGAATAAGTTATATAAAGAACATGGGCTTAAAGGGTTAATTTATACGACAAGAGCCGATAAAGGAACACATAAAATAGAGCCAAATATAATTGACAAAATTGAACGCCTTGCACTTAAGAATAAAAGAAATAGTATTGCTACAATTCATAGGAAAATTGCTAATTATTGTATAGAGAATAAATTTGATAAACCCAGCTATAAACAAGTTTATAGTGTTATTAAAACAATGCCTAAGTCTGTTATTGATTTCTCTCACAAAGGTGAAAAATATTATCAAAATAAGTACGATTTAATACAAATAAGAGAATCCTCAAGCCCCAATGAAATATGGCAAGCCGACCATACTTTGCTAGATATTTATATATTAGATCAAAAAGGTAACATCAATAGACCATGGTTAACCATTATTATGGATGACTATAGTCGTGCCATTGCAGGCTACTTTATAAGTTTTGATGCTCCTAATGCTCAAAATACAGCATTAACACTACACCAAGCAATATGGAATAAGAATAATACCAATTGGCCAGTATGTGGTATACCCGAAAAATTCTACACAGATCACGGGAGTGACTTTACCTCGCATCACATGGAACAAGTCGCTATTGATTTGAAAATTAACTTGATGTTTTCAAAAGTTGGTGTCCCTCGTGGTCGCGGGAAAATAGAACGGTTTTTTCAGACAGTTAACCAAACTTTCTTAGAACAACTTCCTGGATATATAAACAATAATGATACTCCTAGCGATTTAATAGATTTTCAAAATTTCGAAGAAAAATTACGATACTTTTTAATTGAAGATTATAATCAAAAAGAGCACAGTGCTATCCAGAGCACTCCTATCAATCGGTGGAACAGTAATCACTTTTTCCCTAATATGCCAAGCAGTTTAGAACAACTTGATTTATTATTATTAGAAATACCTAAATCTAGAAAAATTCATTCAGATGGCATTCATTTTCAAGGCTTTAGATACAGTAATACAAACCTAGCTGCTTATGTAGGTGAGTATGTATTAATTCGTTACAATCCCAATGATATGGCTGAAATACGCGTTTTTTATAGAGATGAATTTCTTTGTACAGCAATATCCCCTGATTTAGCTGATTATTCAATTGATATAAAAGATATACAACACGCACGTAATCAGAGAAGAAAACACTTAAAACAAAACATTGCTAGTCCAAGCACCACTGATTTAATTAAGGAAGAAAAAAATTATGGTTATTCACCTCAAGAAACGACTAAAAACGTCAAAAAATTAAAGAGGTATCGTAATGACTAAAAATCAGAATTTCATTGAAACGAAAGAGTATAAACGATTTGCTGAATTTTGCGACGCTTGTATTAAATATCAATATATTGGTATTTGTTATGGTCAGCCTGGTGTCGGAAAAATTTTATCTTCAAGATATTATACAAATTGGGATACTATTGAAAAACAAGTTAATCATAGAGGCTGGGAAGATTTAGCTAGTAAAACGACAGATGATATTTTATCAGTAGATAAGATATTCTATACTGCTCCTGCTGAAAAACAAACAAGATTAAGCAATGATTTATATAGCATTAGTGCAAGTATTGATTTAGGTCAAAAATTACATGTCGTAAATAAGTACGGCCATGATCATAGTAAACATTATAGTGAGACATTTAAATGTATTAACCTAATCATAATAGATGAAATTGATAGGCTTAAAGTACAACATTTAGAACAATTAAGAGCTATCTATGATGAACGTAATTTAGCAATGATATTTATTGGTATGCCAGGTATAGAGAAAAAGTTATCTCGTTATCCCCAACTATATTCGCGTATAGGTTTTGCACATGAATTTGATAATCTAAGTAAAGATGAGACACATCACATATTAGAATATAAATGGCAAGATTTAGGATTTGATTTAAAACTGGAAGATTTTACAGATTATGAGGCAATAACAACGATTATTAAGATTACAAAAGGGAACTTTAGGCTGATTCATCGCTTATTTGCGCAAATAGACAGAATTATGGATATAAATGGTTTAGATAAAATAAGTACAGAAGTCGTAGAAACAGCTAGAGATAGTTTAGTTATTGGTATTCGTTAGTAGAAAAGCACCGTACTCTATTAAAGTGTACGGTGCTTTTTCCCATTTATTAGATAAAACCATTCTCATATAGCAAGTAAAGTGACACTTCTCTTAGAATACCCATTTGTATGGCGTCATAGAATTCCCCTTTAACTACTCTTCCTCTACGTATACGAGCCTCTTCTATCATTCCAGATTTACTTGCTACTTTCATCATTCTAATATTACCAGACCATGTTGAAATACCTATTCTATTAGCATTTGTTGCTTTGAAAAGGTAGTCAATCCATTCTTTGAACACTTGAAAGCCAAAGCCTTGTTCCCAATTATTATTTTTGTATATTACAATACCACATTCTAGCCATTTAGATTTCTTATCTTTCCAATATGATGTGACTACACCTAAGAAGTCATTTTCATACTTTATTGCTAAGGTAGATAACGTATTTTTATAAAGATATTTATTTTCTCTATATTTATTTTTGAATTCAATAAATTTAATTTTTTCTTCTTCGATGTATGGTCCATTCCATTCTTTAGCTTTTTGTAAAGGCTCTAAATATTTCCAATAATAATAAATTTTTAAATCATCTTCATTTAACTCTTCTAGAAGTACTTTCTTATTTGTATTTTTCAACTTTAATCTACTCCTACATTATTCATAATTTATTGATAGTATATACTCTTTCTTGAATTAATTAAACATACTAAATTCTATTAGCTTAAGTGCCTGAAATATTAGTTGATGAGAAATATTTGATTTTGAAACGATTAAAAGACTCCTTATTGAAATAAGGGGTCTTTTAACATGTTTTCTGATAAAAATGAGTTATACTGTTTCAGGTGGTTTTTAATAAAACTAATTTAATGTTAAATAATGTTAAAGTTTTTTCGAACAATATTTAGAAGCGTGGTAAATTATGTTTAGGGAGTGAATATATTGAAAAACAATGATAGGCCTAAATGGATGATGAATTTAGAAAAAGAAGATTTTGAATTTGTTAAAAATTTCGTTATTAATTCTGGATCACTAAAAGCACTAACTAAATATTATGAAGTGTCTTATCCAACTGTTCGAAATAGATTAAATAGCGTGATAGAACGAATAAAATCTGCAAAAGATAATGAAGAAAGTTCACTAGTTAATTATATAAGGAAGTTAGCTATCGAAGAAAAATTAGATTTAAATGACGCTAAACAATTATTAGAAATATATAATCATGAAAAGGAGAGTGAGTGAGCTTGAGTAACTTATTAACATTTTTTCCAGCAATCTTATATGCCTTATTATTTGCTATACAGTATTTTTTATCTAAGACAGGAAATAAGATAATAGGTAGTATTGTTCCTCTTTTATTTATAGTAGTATTAGTGGTTCTTTATATGACAGGTAAATTAGGATTAAATATTTGGGGAACTCTTATTTTTGGTGTAATAGGTTTATTATTCTTATTAGGTCAGTGGGATAGTGCTCAAAAAGATAATAAAAAGAAAAAACAAAGAGAATTAGATAAAATGATAGGCAAAGATTTAAAGTAAAAGTTCAGATAACTCTACCAACTTTAACCAAAGTGGTGGGGTTATTTTTGTATTCACTATCGAAATGATTTGTTATTGGGACATAATTTTGAATAGATTATTAGTAAGTTAATTACTTATATAGAAAAAGTTCAAATCACGGCTCTTTTTTCTTGCTTTTTATATTAAAATTTCAAGTTAATCATATACTATGCGATTCAGGACTCTGGACCTCTCCTCTGCATCGTCAATCAATTTATCAAGATAATCCCCTTATCGTGTTTAATTCTATAAATCGTCTGTCTTGTAATATTAACCTCTTTTGCGATCTTACTAATCGATTTGCTTTATTAGGTACAGTATTTCCTTAAAATTTCAAGTCTTCGAATAGAATTTGATAGATAAAAAAGGACCACAGGATCGATACGACGAAAGACAACGTAAAATATTCATTGAAATACTCGCGAAAAGTTTTATTTGGATTATCTATTGCATGTTATTTTCATTATTACTTAGATTTACTGGTTTAACACCTACCCTTAAAAATACTTGGTTTTCTCAATACCCTGAAGTATTCTTTATCATTGCTGTAATACTACTTGTGGCTTTTAATTACTATACTACAAATAAAAAATATACATCCAAAGGGTAAACTAATGAAAAATAAAATTAGAGAATATAGAAAGCAAAACGGTATTTCTCAAGAAGTATTAAGCAAAAAGTTAAATGTCTCTAGACAAACGATTAATGCAATAGAAAACAATAAATATGATCCCACATTAACGTTAGCATTTAAATTGGCAAAGCTATTTGATACAACCGTAGATGAACTATTTTCTTAATCGTTGCTTCATCAAAAAAAGAGTGCAAATATGCACTCTTTTTTGCATGGTTAGGGTGTTCTCTAATTACATTGATTATTCACTTATAGTGCTCCACACTTTTTGCGCTATTTTTTTATTATATGCTATTAATCCAACTTCTCTTGAATAATCTTCCAACTCTTTGCTTAATAGGCTCATATTTTCAACTCGCCCTATTAATGATTGAGGAACGATTGTTATGCCTTGTTCAGCCTTAACATTAGCCAATATAGATTCTAAATCACTTTTGTGTTCAATATTCATTTTAGTCTTAGAAAAATATTTTTGTATAAAAGCTAAAGTATCACATGGTGGATTAAGTATAAGTATCTGCTCGTTCATTAAATCACTAGCATATATATTATCAAATAGTCTTAAGCTACTAGTTTTTGGAAAAACCACCATATAGAACTTAAATTTATCAACACTTCAGACGTAATAAGAGATGGAAAGATAGTTAATGTCTATCATAATGTCATACCTTCTTATGAATTAACAACAACCCATCCAACAAGTTCAAGAATATCTTTAGAGGGCGAACGTACGAAGTCAAACATTAAATTTTATCAAGATATATACAAAATATTTCCTATAGCAACTAGAGCTGAAGATATTGCTTATTATTCATCATTAAAAAGAGAGAAAATCATGCAATTACATAACATATTGACTAAAGAAGGCGTGCTACAGACGCAATAAATATACGACTAAACTATGTATTTTTCACCGTTACTATAACTAAAGACTTCACACCATATTAGGTTTCATTTATTAAGACACTAATTAAATTCCGTTGTAAAAAGTTTGTTTTTATACAATAACTTTTATAGTAACAATTGCAAATAAAAATATATTTCGTTAGCATTTTGATTATAATTTATGCGAAATCACAGGGAGATAATAATGAAATTAGTTCAAGTATATCACTACGATGCATTTAGTAACGAGCCTAACAAAGGAAATCCAGCTGGTATTGTACTAGATGCCAATAATTTAACAGATGCACAACTGCAAAACATTGCATCACGTGTTGGTTTTAATGAAACTGCTTTTATTTGCAAATCTGCGAAAGCAGACTTTAAAATACGCTATTTCACACCTGGTCATGAAATGGATCTTTGTGGTCATGCGACTATTGCAACTATTTATGCTTTAACAACAAAAGGATTAATTGCAAATAAAACTGAGATTACAATCGATACAAATATTGGTGTATTACCTATTAGTATAAGCAAGTCCCCTAGTGGAGAAGCATATATCACTATGCAACATGCACCACCTCAATTTGAAGCGTTTTTAGGCTCTAAAAAGGATTTAGCACAATCATTGGGCATAGCAGAAAACGATATAGATGATGAATTTCCTATTGTATATGGAAGTACTGGAGTGTGGACACTTCTCGTTCCAATAAAATATATTGATATATTTAAAAATATGAAACCTAACAATCAACTATTTCCTTCTATCTTACGGCAAAAACCTAAAGTATCCATACACCCATTTTGTTTTGAGACTTATAGTCCCAACACAGATATGCACGCAAGACACTTCTCTTCACCCTTTTCAGGAACTATAGAAGACCCTGTTACTGGTACAGCTTCTGGAGTAATGGGCGCATATTTCGCAAAATATATAGAACATTTTGATCGAGGCTCTCAAAAATTTGTTATTGAACAAGGTCAAGAAATTAATAAGGATGGAAAAGTCATTGTCGAAATCGCTACTAATGACAATAACTTTGACGTAAAAATAACTGGGAGCGCTGTTTATGTTAAAGATTTCACTTTAGATTTAGCAAATAATTAACAATTCATAAATTCATACGAAAATGCAGCACAATTATATACCATTTAATGTAAAAACACATTATTATTTTAAAAATTTACATTTTATCACTCTTTGTTTAAATTGCGAACCATTAATTTTCGATTATACTTTGTTTAAGTCTATATTACATAGTTGAACTAAATTCTCATTATGTTATCCTGTTTCACGTCTTTATAATATTTATTTTTAAGGGATGTGGAAATTATTAAAACAGAAAAACAGTTTTCTAGTGTTTTTGTTTATGCAAGTTCAATTGTAGGATTACTTGTTATTTTAGGTGCTATATTCCCTACAGCATTTGGTGAAATCACAGGGATTATTTCAACTTGGATAACAAAAACATTTGGTTGGTATTATATGTTACTTTACACTGTCATTTTAGGATTTGCAGTGTTCTTAATATTTAGCCCTATTGGCAAATTAACTTTAGGAAAACCTGGGGACAAACCAGAATTCCGCACAGTTTCTTGGTTAGCCATGCTCTTTAGTGCTGGTATGGGGATTGGCCTAGTTTTTTACGGCGCTTCAGAACCAATTGCACATTATTTAGCTCCACCTACGGCCTCTCCAGAAACGAAAGCTGCCATGACAGAAGCATTTAGATCTTCATTTTTAGATTATGGTTTTCATCCATGGGCAGTATATGGCATTGTTGCACTTGGTTTGGCTTATTCACAATTTAGAAAAGGTGAAAATGGATTAATTTCTAGAACTTTACGTCCTATACTAGGTAACAAAGTAGAAGGCCCTCTCGGCGTTACTGTTGATGTATTAGCCGTATTCGCCACTATTATCGGTGTCGCTGTATCATTAGGTATTGGTGCTATACAAATTAACGGTGGCTTAAATTACTTATTCGGTATTCCAAATAATAAAGGGATTCAAGGAATTATTATTTTAGTCGTTACCGTACTGTTCTTATACAGTGCATGGAGTGGGTTGAGCAAAGGAATCCAGTATCTTAGTAATTTAAATATGGTTTTAGCTGGGCTGTTGCTCCTTATTATGTTTATCGTTGGACCAACATTATTTATTTTAAATATGATGACTTCAGGTATCGGTGACTATTTAAATACATTGATTTATAACAGTCTAGATGTTGCTCCACTCAACAAACAAAAATCAGATTGGCTAGAAACATGGACGATTTACTATTGGGGTTGGTGGATGAGCTGGAGTCCTTTCGTAGGTATTTTCATTGCTCGTATTTCTAAAGGACGCACTATCCGAGAATTTTCAGCTGCAGTGTTAGGTGTTCCTGTATTAATAAGCTTTATCTGGTTCAGTACTTTTGGAGCTACAGGTATTAAAGCTGGTCAATCACATAATGCGATTTTTAAAATGCCTCCAGAAACGCAACTATTTGGCATTTTCAATGAAATTCCTTTTAGTATTGTCCTATCTATTATTGCATTAGCACTTATTGCATCATTCTTTATTACATCTGCGGACTCTGCTACATTCGTTTTAGGTATGCAAACATCATATGGCCGATTAAACCCTTCACCTTTCGTCAAAATTGTATGGGGCGTATCTCTATCAGCCATTGCTTACGTACTATTATTAGCTGGTGGTACTACGGGCCTCGATGCATTGCAATCAGCCGCTATTATTTCTGCCTTACCTTTTAGTTTTGTAGTTATTTTAATGATGATTGCCTTCTATAAAGATGCTAACCGAGAACGAAAATATCTTGGTATCGAATTACAAGCTAAACGACAATATCGTAAAGAGACTATAAATAAATAATTTTCAATTGATACAAAGCCTAGAACAAATTAATTTGTTCTAGGCTTTGTTCATTGCACTCTTAATACTCACTAGCGTGTTATTACATTAAATACAAGCATTTCCTCTATCTCTAATCAACCTTAACAAGACAATACTAGCTGTTCAGCATCCCCCATTGCTTTCACACTATTACATATTCTTTTAGAAAATAAAAATATTATTATCTATTGAATTTATAGAATATTCTGATAATATTTAATATAGTTTGCAAACGCTTTCAATAAAAAGGGGGGAGTTTTTTTGAAAAAATTATTATGTCTTATTCTAAGTACATTTTTAATCTTATCGTCTTGTAGTAATGAAAATGATAAAGATGCCCCGAAGGCTAAATTTCCAAATGAAACAGTGGAAATTGTCGCACCTGCATCTCCCGGTGGCGGCTGGGATACTACTGCAAGAGCTATTCAAAAAATTATGATTGACGAAAACCTAACCACACAAAATGTTAATGTAATTAACAAACCTGGTGGCGGTGGTGAAGTTGGTTGGCAATATTTAAAATCACGTAATCCTAATACTATTGCTATTAACTCAAGCTTATTATTATCTAATAATGAATTAGATTTAAGTGATTTAAGTACTGAAAGTTTCACACCTATTGCCATAATGGCAACTGAATGGATTAGTTTAACCGCTTCAAAACAATCCAATCTACAATCTGGTAAACAAGTGATGGATAAATTAAAAAAAGATCCTGAATCGTTAACAATTGGGGTAGCTCCAGGTTTAGGTAATAATGATCACTTAGCTTTTGTTCAAGCTGCTAAAGCATCTGGTGTAGATGTCGATAAATTAGACTTTCTAGTTTATAAAAGTGGAGGCGATTTACAAACAGCTTTACTCGGAGGACACGTTGACGTCGCTTCCACAGCAGTATCAGAAGTTAAAGAACAGCATCAAACAGGTAAACTTAAAATGCTTGCAGTGACATCGGATAAGCCAGTAAAAGGAATTGAAGATGTCCCTACTTGGAAAGAACAAGGATTAGATATCGTTTTCCCTCATTGGCGTGGAGTTATGGGACCGAAAAATATGAGTCCTGAACAACGACAATATTGGGATAAAACAATGAAAAAAGTTGTTAAATCTGACAATTGGCAAAAGATTCGTCGCAATAATGATTGGGATAATTTCTATAAAAATAGTGAAGAAAGCGAACTATTTTTAAAAGAACAACGTAAAAAATATAAAAACCTTGTAGAAGATTCCGGATTAAAATAAAGGAGGTATTTTATGGCTAGACTCATTTTTCCCATAATTTTATTGCTATTTGGCTTAGTTTACCTTATTTTCACGTTAAATCTACCTAAATCTAATATAGGTGATCCAAATAGTCCAATGTATTTCCCATTACTTATCGCCAGCTTACTCATTGTTATGAGTGCTATTTACTTTATTCAAGAATTACGTAAAAGAAGTGAAAATTTTACCGCTTTTGCACAATTACTAGAACGTGCAACGTTGCTAAGAATTATTTTCACGATTGTCTTCGCCCTAGTTTATGCACTGCTTTTTGAGCCACTTGGCTTTTTAATCTCAACGATTTTATTTTTAGGAGCTGTGTTATTTTTAATTAATGGCTTTAAGCATTGGTTTCAAAACATATTAGTGACCATTATATTTTCAGCAATTGCTTGGTACACATTTTCACAATTACTCGATGTTAGCTTACCTTAAAGGAGGACTAAAATATGGGGATAGATATGAATAGTTTTATGGAAGGCTTATCGACAGCCTTACACCCAATGAATATTTTATGGGTACTTATTGGAGGCTTTTTAGGCACTGTAGTAGGTATGTTACCTGGTTTAGGTCCAGCAACAGCAGTTGCGGTGTTGATACCTGTAACATTTGGTATGGAACCTGTAAGTGCCTTAATATTAATGATTTCCATTTACTATGGCGCCATGTATGGTGGCTCTCGTAGTTCCATTTTGCTTAATACACCTGGTGATGGTTCTGCTATAGCAGCCACATTTGATGGTTATCCAATGACTAAAAATGGAGAAGCTGGAAAAGCTTTAACTATTTCTGCCATAGCATCATTATTTGGCGGTATCGCTGCAGTATTTGGTTTTATTCTACTAGCAAAACCACTTTCGAATTTCGCTTTAGAGTTTGGTCCACGAGAATACTTTTTATTATTTTTGTTTACTCTGTCTGCCATCGTCACATTATCATTAGGTAAAATGGTCAAAGGTTTTATAGCTATGGCCATAGGTTTAATGATTAGTACGGTAGGTGTAGATTTACAAACAAGTATCTATCGATTTACTTTTGATATTCCACACTTAAGTGAAGGCATTGACTTTTTAGTAGTTATTATAGGCGTCTATGCTGTAGCCGAGGTATTGTATAACTACTTAAATTTACACGCTTTAAAGCCGCCAAAAGCAGATGTCGGCTCAATGAAATTATCTAAAAAAGACTGGAAACAAACACGTATGGCTATGTTGCGTCAAAGTCCAATTGGTTTTATCATCGGTGTCTTACCTGGTGCTGGTGGATCAATCGCAGCATTATTAAGCTATTCTACAGAAAAACAAATTTCTAAAAATGGCAAAAATTTCGGTAAAGGGCAAATTGAAGGAGTAGCAGCACCTGAAGCTTCCAATAATGCGGCTTCAGTAGGTGCATTGATTCCATTACTGACGATGGGTGTCCCTGGATCAGGAACAACTGCCGTTATTCTTGGGGCTGTTATCATGTTAGGTTTGCAGCCAGGCCCGCTATTGTTTGAAAATGAACCTGAAACAATCTGGACATTAGTTAACAGTATGTTTATCGGGAATATCTTTTTAGTTATTTTGAATATAGCACTCATCGGCTTATTACTAAAAATTTTACGGACACCACCCAAGATTTTATATCCAATCATTTTGGTACTCGCTTTTGTAGGTACATATACATTAGGTTATAGCGTAACTGATTTTTATATTTTAATTATTTTCGGTATTATTGGCTTAGTATTAAAGTTACTAGATTTCCCTATTGCTCCATTAATTTTATCAGCTATTGTCGGTTCAGATATGGAGCAAAACTTTCGTAAGAGTTTAATCGTTAGTAATAACAATGTTGGTGATATATTCTTAGGCTCACCTATTAGCGTAGTATTAACCTTAATGACTATTCTTGCTTTATTTTATCCACTCATTTTAAAAGGATTTAAAAAATTGAGAGCTAAATAGTTAATATAGAAACTAAAATTGTACAAGTTAAGGTATGAAGCAAATTACACTATAACCATTAATCTGGCTACTAAATAACTCATGATGATAAGCATGTGAGTACCCTACTTTTACTTTTATTTTAAAGTTCATTTGTCGGTACACTGCAAAATAGCCTCTTAGGTTATTCATTTTTATCAATATATTCATAAAATAAACAGCGCGCTAAATATTTTTAGCGCGCTGTTGCCTTTATTATTTTACCTTATCTTTATGCTCAATAGCTTCTAACATAACTTTAGTCATTTCAGTCAAATCATATTTTGGTTCGAAGCCCCACTCTGCTCTAGCACAACTCACATCTATATTATCTGGCCAACTGTCTGCAATGGTTTGTCTTGTGGGATCCACATCGTAAGCTAATTCAAAATTTGGATAAAATTCTTTAATCGCTGCTGCTACCATTTCCGGTTCGATACTCATTCCACTTAAATTATATGCATTACGATTAATTAGTTTTACACCATCAGCTTCCATTAACTTAATAATAGCATCGATGGCATCATCCATAAACATCATATCCATAAATGTATTTTCAGCTATAAAGCTCGTGTATTTTCCTTCTCTCACAGCTTCAAAATATATCTCAACTGCGTAGTCAGTCGTACCGCCACCTGGTTCTTTAACATGTGAAATTAACCCAGGAAAACGAACACTACGTGTATCAACACCAAATTTATCAAAGTAATACTGACAAAGTAATTCCCCTGCTACTTTATTGACACCATACATTGATGTCGGACGTTGAATAGTCACTTGCGGCGTGTTTACTTTTGGCGTTGATGGTCCAAATGCTCCTATAGAACTTGGAGTAAAGAATTTCAAATTATAAGTTCGTGCAGCTTCTAAAGCATTCATTAAACCACCCATATTTAAATCCCAAGCAAATAAAGGATTCTTCTCAGCTGTAGCTGATAATAAAGCTGCCATATGCATCATCGTATCTACTTTAAATGTCTCTACTAACTCGAACATACGATCACGATCTGTAACATCTAAAATTTCAAACGGCCCTTCCATAATAGGTGAATCTAACTCTGGTTTTCTAATATCTGTAGCTAATACATTTTCATTACCATATAATGCTCTACATTTCACTACTAATTCAGTACCTATTTGCCCTAGTGCACCAGTAATCATAATTTTTTTCATTTCTCTCTCTCCCTGTCTATTGTTAAAATGCAATGTATTTCTCATATGAACATTTAACTCATTTCAACTATTATTATAGTATAAAAAGCAGATTTTGTATACTGTGAGTGAACATAAATACTTGAATTAATTTATTTCAGCATCTTATTAAAAATGCATCAGTAGCAACAATCAGCCAATTTTGTGCAGTAAAAACAAAAATTCTAAATATTTTTACTATTTGACTATATATTTTTAAGTTAAAATACACTTCATTATAATATACAAAATATTGTGCTAATATTTGTTTTTAATAAATTGTTTTTTATTAAAATTTATAAACAAAGGGGATGACAAACAATGTCTAAGTTACCACAACAAAATGATAGTCATAAACAGCCTAAAAAATGGCTGAAGATGCCACATATTTATGTGTTACTATTTATTTTTGGTGTTATTGCTACCATTTCTACTTATTTAATACCTTCTGGTGTATTCAAACGTGTAAAAGGTCCAGAGGGACGAGAAATGGTAGACGCTGACTCGTTTAAATATGTACAATCAGATCCAATTGGTCTTATCGATTTCATTACAATCATACCTAGAGGTTTGATAGAAGCTGGAGAAATTGTATTCTTCACTTTAATAATCGGTGGTATGTTTATGGTTTTACGTCGTACTGGCATTATCGAAATAGGGGTCGATAAATTAGCACGTCGCTTTATGAATCAAAGTATTTTTATTATTCCTGTCTTAACTATTACATTTGCTATTATTGCTACTTTAATTGGTACAGCCGAACTATCACTCGTATACATACCAGTTATCTTACCGTTAATCATCGCACTTGGTTATGATTCCATTACGGCCAGTGCTATTGCTTTGTGTGGTACGGTAGTAGGTTTTACTATAGGGGTACTTAATCCAATCAACACAGGTTTAGCACAAAAATTGTCTGGTATTCCCGTCTTTTCAGGTTTAGGTTTTCGACTAGTTTTATTCGTAATTGTTATTATAGTTACCGTATTATTTATAATGAGACATGCCAAAAAAGTAAAAAGTAATCCTTCGTATAGTTTAGTTTATGAAGAGGATCGAGAAAAACGTGAAATTTATAAAGATATTACGCAACATCAACCACTTGTGGCAACAAAACGTCAAAAAATTGGTATCGCAGTAGTCTTACTTTTCTTTATAGTTTTAGTTTACGGTGTTATCACACAAGGCTGGTTCATGGTCGAAATGTCAGGACTTTTCATTGTTATGGGTATTGTCGTCGGCTTAATCACTGGACTCAACACTCAAGAGATTTGCGAAGCCTTTAATGATGGTTTTAAAGATGTCTTAATGGGAGCAATCATTGTCGGTTTAGCCCGTTCCATCGCCGTTGTACTTGAAGATGGTAAAATTATGGATACGATTGTTCACAGCTTAGGTTCTGTACTTGATGGCGCCACACCAACGGTAGCTGCCGTTGGTATGTATGCTGTACAAGTTTTAATTAATTTCATTATATCTTCAGGTAGTGGTCAAGCATTAGTAACTATGCCTATCATGGCTCCATTAGCCGATATGTTAGGTATTACGCGACAAACAGCTGTCCTCGCTTTCCAATTAGGTGATGGCTTTACACACGTGTTTTATCCAACAAGTGGTTACTTTATGGCCGCATTAGCAATTGGCGGTGTATCTTATACTAAGTGGATTCGTTTCTTTTTCCCACTATTTATTATTTGGGCCGGTATATCAGTCATCGCATTAATTATTGCTCAGTTAACAGGCTACTCTTAAAAAATATATTATAAAAAAAGGATGACTTCTACGTTAATCACGTAAAAGTCATCCTTTTTATTGTAGATATTAGCACAAATTGTGTACTAACCATCCGACGAAATATGTTGTTTGAAAGCTACAACTATCAACTTACCGCTCATTAACTTTGCATTTTCTTAACTTTTTTAGGACCTTCATGTAGTTTAAATGATAATGCAAAAGCTAAGAATGTTACGATAGTGGCTACTATGAATGAAATGTTCACACCGTGAATAATACCTTCTGCTCCACCATCTGATACTGCAGCTAATGACATAATAGTAATAAATACAGCTGTACCGATAGCACCTGCCATCTGTCTAAATGTATTATTCATCGCTGTACCATGTGGTATTAACTGTTTTGGCAACTGATTAATTGCTAAAGTTGTCATAGGCATCATAACCATTGCAATAGCAACCATACGTATACTGTTCATTATAGTTAAATACGTAACACTAGTATGACTAGTTAAAAATGTAAATGGCAAGGTAGATAATGCTAATAGTAATAAACCAATTCGTGCCAACCACTTACCACCGAATTTATCAAACATGTAACCGGTGATCGGGTTCATAAGTCCCATAACTATTGCACCTGGTAGTAAGACTAAACCAGATTCTAATGCTGTAAGTTGTAACATATTTTGCATATATAGAGGCAAAATAATATTTGTGGCAATCATTACTGCAAAGACGAACATGCCTAAAATAGTACCAATGGTAAAAATATTATAATTAAATACTCTAAATTCAAGCATAGGTTCTTTGAGTTTCAATTGACGTTTAATAAAGAAGTATAATGTTACGACACCAATAATTAATGTGATAATAACACGCAGACTCGTAAATCCAGCTTCACTTACTGTACTAAAGCTGTATAATAAACCACCAAAACCAACTGTAGATAAAAGCACTGATAGTTTATCTAATTTTGGATGAGTTAACTCTGTAACATTTGATAATAAATAATACGCAGTAATAATATTAACTACCGCAATTGGTAAAATTACATAGAAAACACTTCTCCAAGTAAAGAACTCTACTAAAATTCCTGATAATGTAGGCCCTATCGCAGGCGCAAAAGCGATAACTAAACCGAATAATCCCATCGCTGTTCCGCGTTTTTCCTCTGGGAATAATAAGAATAAAATTGTTTGCATCAGTGGCATCATAATACCTGCACCTGCTGCTTGTAAGATACGACCGATTAATAAAATACTAAAATTAGGCCCAATTGCACAAATTAATGTACCTACTGTAAATATCCCCATCGCTGATAAGAACAATTGCCTCGATGTAAAACGTTCAATAAAGAACGCTGTCACTGGAATCATAATACCGTTAACTAACATAAAAATAGACTGTAACCATTGCACGGTACTATTAGATAGTTGCAAATCTTTCATAATGGGTGGAAGCGCAGTACCAAGTAATGTCTGATTTAATATTGTGATAAAAGCACCAGATAATAGCACAATAAATAATGGCATGTTTTTGCCCAAATTAAATTTTTCACTTTCAGCCAAAAAAACCCTTCTCTCTTTTTATTAAATTTTTATTGTTGGCCTCAACTTTAAAAATATAAGCGTTCTGTAGTTGTAATTTCGTGTTGTTGACTTTCATTGAGTAGCCAGAAAACCGCGAAAATACAATTGTAATAAGCCTTGAAATGACCGCTTTTTACCCTCGTCATAACAGCAATTATTAAATTGTACCACTTTCAAAATCACAAGTCTAATGACTGATTTATCACACAATTATAGCGCTGTTGACAATGTTCAACTATCTTGGTATAAACAACTTAACATTTAAATTGGAGATGATGATATGTTGCACCTAAATGCTACATGCTTAATACACAACGCATTTTGTAATGCTTTGTAAATCACTCACTTTTCACAAAGCATTATCTTACCTAAAATACGTTTTGTGAAAGGAAAATAAACAATGAATCTTAATCTATACCCATATCAATATAACTTTATTGCAGACAAAGTAGCACATTTACTCAATGTTTATCATTCAGTGAATGACCCTAAAACAGTAACATCTATTCAAGAAGCCGTACGAGAAGACATACTTCAAACCTTCCCAAGCACAAATTCTGAAATTACTAACAGTATTGAAGTGCTAATGAATAGAAAGTGTTCCACAGCACAAGCTGAAAAGGTACTCAAATCATTTCAGTCCTATGTTATTCCTTTTGAACATCCGACCAAAAAACAAGTCGAACGCGTTTTTAAAAAAGTAAAAAAATTAAAAACGCCATTCATAAGTGATGAGGTCTTATTAGAAAGTACGTACATCGGCTGGAACGATATCGCATCAAATCGTAAGTACGTCATATATTATGATAGTAATCATCAACTTCAAGGATTTTATGGCGATATTACACAAAATACCGTCAAAGGATTTTGTGCAATATGTAATAAACAATCCAACGTCACGTTATTTACAAGAAAAACAAAAGCTACTAGTGATGGGCGCTATACTAAAAAAGGTGATTACATTTGTTTAGACAGTACGAAATGTAATCAACAATTATCAGCAATACAGCAGTTCTATCAATTTTTAACGAAAATCGAAGCACAGTAGTACTTTCAGACTGTCGATAACCCTTAGGTGATAATTCGCCTAAGGGTTATTTGTTTATATATTAATTAATGTATTAAATAACAGCGGTCATTTATCATTGGTAGTACTTGAGCCGACTCCTGCGGGAATAGCACTCGCCGAAGACTACAGGCTGAGGAAGTGCCCGCGGAAAGCGTGCACAAAAACTGCCAACAAAGTTAGTACTTCATCGAAAGTCTATGAACTGGATGCATCAATGATGTTCGAGCGTTTTTTGCTCGATACCTTGATGTTTTACTGTTTTATATAAGTAATAAAGGTATTTGCCACAGAATATTTATTTTGCACTCCTTTAGTCAGAGCGGTGAAATAAATATAATAGTCAAAAGGATTGCCAATAGGTATTTGTTCAATCATTCCACTTTCAATTAATAAATCTTCTTCCAACATTAAACTCGACACAATACTAACACCTAAACCTTCAGCTACTGTACGTAGCACTACTCCTGGGTTATTTGTGCGAAACACAATTTTTAACGGCCCATTAACCTCTTCAAATGCTTTAAAATTATGTTGATAAAAACTACGATCATATAAAACAAATGGATATTGTTGTATTTCCTCTAAACTCACTACATCTTTTAACACCAATTTAGATTTTTTGGGCACTATTAATTTAAAATCACTAGTCCGATTTAATGAATGCAAGGTTATAGTTGAACTAAGTTGTTCATTATCACGAATACCTATTAAACCAATATCTACTTCATTATTTTCTACCAACCGGATGATATCTTCACGTGAACTTTCAAAAATTTCAACATTTATATGTGGGTAATCTTTCTTAAATGCTGATAATGCCTTAGGGATAATTTTATTGAATAAAGTAGGAATAGTGGCGATAATTAAAGATCCTTTCAAATGAGAAGTCATCGCTTCAACTTCTGCTGACAACTTGTCACGCGAATCTAAAATATCAATAATAAAGGGTATCAATTGTTTACCTTCTGGCGTTGGTAACGTCCCTTTACGTGAACGATGAAACAATGTATAACCTAGTTCTTGTTCTAAATTCGCTAATGATTGACTCATAGCTGACTGACTAATATGAATCGCTTCTGCAGCATGAATCATAGACTCCAATTCGTAAATCTTTTTGACATATGCCAGTTGCTCAAAATTCACCAAATCCCCTCACTTTAGTAAAACTTATATTAATATCACAAATTCCAATTATACATAAGTATATTTTAATTATTATAATATTAATTGTTTTGATATTACAACTAAAAGGAAGGTCTTACTATGTATGACAAACTATGGTCTAAAGATTTTATCTTTATTACTATTGTTAATTTTTTAATGTATCTCATACATTATGCGCTTATTGTGTCCATTACTGTATTCACAATAGAAAAATATAACGCTTCCGAAAGTATGGGAGGATTGGCAGCTGGTATTTTTATCATTGGTATGCTGTTTGGTAGATTATTTGCCGGAAGAATTATAGATAATATGCAACCTAAAAACGTCTTGTTAGGTGGCATTTTATTTTCTATTGTTACGGTAGCATTTTATTTTGCTATACACAGTCTAATTATTTTAATGATAGTTCGTTTATTACATGGCGTTGCATTTGGTTTATCATCCACTGCAACTGGTACTATGTCTTCGCGTATTATTCCCGAAAATCGTAAAGGCGAAGGAATTGGCTATTATGCTTTAAGTGTCACAGTAGCTTCTGCTATCGGTCCATTCGCTGGTATTATTATCAATCAAAATTTAGGCTATCAAGGAAACTTTTTACTTTGCTTGATTGTTATTTTACTAGCATTTGTTGTTGCGTTAAGTATTAAAAAATTACCTTTATCTAAACCATCAACTGACAAAACACGCCCTTCTGGAATACAAGCTTATGTTCAAAAAGAAGCACTACCTATTGCAATGGTCGCAGCCTTAGTAGGTATAGCCTATTCTAGTGTGCTATCATTTATGACTGTTTTCACTGCTAAAATTGATTTGGCAGCCGCTTCCAGTTTCTTTTTTATAGTTTACGCCGTAAGTACATTTGTTACACGCCCTATTACTGGAAAAATCTTTGATCAATACGGAGAAAATAAAATTATGTATCCAGTACTCGTTAGTTTTATCATCGGGTTGATAACGCTAGGAATGACAAATGGTAGTATTGTTTTATTTATTTCTGCGATCTTTATTGGTATTGGCTACGGTACAGTTATCCCTAGTGCGCAAGCCATTGCTATCCAACAGTCACCAAAAGAAAAAATTGGTCTAGCCACATCTACTTTTTATATGTTTGCTGATCTAGGTGCTGGTATTGGACCATTTATTTTAGGCTTCATTATTCCATTTATTGGTTATCGTTATTTATATATTGTCATGGGACTACTCGTTATCGTATCACTTTGTGTTTATTATTTCGTACATGGCAAAAAAGCGTCACAACAACAGTATAATACCTAATAAAATAAAACAGAGATTATGGCTGACTTCCATAATCTCTGTTTTATTAATAAATTTAGTGACTGCACCTTTGATAATGTTGATTAGTAGAATAAAATGTACTCATTAAGTATGTTAAAGACTCTATGTCACTGTTCATGTTAATCATAAAAACGCCCAGAACATTATTAATGTTCTGGGGAACATGATCACCGTAGTGACTATATTTTAAAACTTGTCTTTTAAATCATTCGCTTTATCTTTTGCTTTATCTTTTAATTCTTCTTGTTTTTCTTTGTCATCTTTCACTTCATTCACTTTGTCTTCAGCTTGGTCTTTAAATTCGTCAAATTTACTCATTATAAATTCCTCCTTAAGTTGAATGTATATTAACTTTACCACTTATAACTTTATTTAAACTTAATTTTTAAATTTTTTGATAAATCTACTTTACTATATTATCTATAATGCTTATTAATATAAAAAATCATTTTTCTTTAAGTTTTAATTAAGTATTTTATCTATAACTAAATAGACTGCACAACGTAGTGTACAGTCTAGCTCAGTATACACTTCACTGTTCTATATTTAAGTGTTGTGCTATTTCAAATTTTTTATTTTCAAAATCCAAGTTTTGTTGATCGATCGGTTCACCTTGCTCAATTACATGTTTCACATTGTCTAGTTGAAATTGCCATCCAGCAAAATCTAAAATGATGTGCGGAAAAGTATAAGGTAAATATTCTTCTAACGTTAATATCGTACTATTATTGTCTGCTTCTAGCTGAAATTTTACTTCTCCTACATCCCATGTATAACTTATACGTTGGTCCTCAGCAAATTCGGTAATATGCATTGTTTCATAGTTGTCACCTTCTAAATGAAAGTAAATATGTCCGCCTACTGCGCGTTCGTCCACTTCTAATTGTGGAAACCATTGTTGAATACCTTCCGTCGTACTTAAATATTTAAAAACCGTCTGTGGTGTAGCTTCAATATATGTTTTCGCAGTTTGATATGCACCATTGTCATCTTGTGAATATTTAATATCCATTAGAATCCTCCACTCATTAATTGAAATCCATTATATTTATTACCCAGTATTACCACGGCTTAGTGATAAATCTCCACTTTTTTTCACTGCTTTATAATACACTGCAATTAAGAATATAAACCATAATGGTGTGATATACATACCACTGCGTGTTTCAGGTGTAACAGCTAAAATGACTAGCACAAATACGAAGAATATTTGCACAAAATACGCCATCGTTAGACCACCTGGCAATTTGAAGCTACTCGTTTTATGTGATTGAGGTTCATTTTTACTATATTTTACGTAAGCATGCATAATAAACATCCAATTAATAATTAATAATATAGTCGATAAAGATGTAACATAGAAAAATACTTGTGTCGCATTTGGAATGAAGTAATTCATGATTACAGTTATCGACAACAATAAACAAGTGACCATAATTGCCACAAAGGGCACGCCTTGTTTATTTTGTTTTAACAATAGTGGATGCACTTGTTTTTTATCTGCTAATCCAAATAAAATTCTACTATTTGCAAAGATTCCACTGTTACATGAAGATGAAGCAGCAGTTAACACGACGAAATTGATCAATCCTGCCGCGAAAGGTACACCGATTAATGCAAATAATGCTACAAATGGACTGTTATCTGGATTTGCTTGATTCCAAGGTATGATAGACATAATAACAGCCAATGCCCCAACATAAAATATTAAAATTCTAATAGGTACATTGTTTATGGCCTTAGGTATCGTCTTACGTGGGTCTTTCGTTTCACCTGCTGTAATACCCACAATTTCAATTCCAGTAAATGAAAAGACTACCATTTGAAAGGACATTAAAAACCCGGAAGCACCATGTGGAAAAAAGCCGCCATGTGAATATAAATTAGATAAGCCAGTTGTGCCATAATGTGTATTAAAAGCAAAACAAATCATGACAATACCAATGACGATTAATGCAATAATTGTCACTACTTTAATAATAGAAAACCAAAATTCAAGCTCACCAAACATTTTCGTACTTGCCAAGTTCAATGTCATTAAAATTAAAATACACGCAAGAGATGTAATCCAGTTTGGTAATTCTGGCAACCAATATTCAACATATTTGGCAACGGCAGTAATTTCTGCCATGCCAGAAGTAATCCAAGTTAACCAATACGTCCAGCCTGTCAAAAATCCAGCTAATGGCCCTATTTGATCATGAGCAATATCAGCAAATGTTTTATATTGCGTATTAGAAATTAACATTTCCCCCATTGCACGCATAAACATAAACAGTACAAATCCTACAATAATGTAGGTCAATAAAATCGAAGGCCCCGTCAAACTAATCGACTGGCCTGCACCTAAAAAGAGTCCAGTGCCTATCGCTCCTCCTATAGCAATCAATTGAATATGTCTATTGCTTAGCTCTCTATTTAACTTATGTGCCATCTAATTCCCCATTTGTTTATTAGATTAAAGTATGCATGATAAATATGTAGTTTATTCAAACCCCTTTTTGAACAAACAATTGTACATTCATAAACATATATCAACAATACTTTATTGTATAATATTCTTTTTTCTAAAAAATTCAACAATCTTTAAATTTTATAATATTTTTGTTTATTTAATCAACATTTTACATAAAAATAAATTAATGGCACAACATAGTGATGATAACGCTTACGCTACAATATTTGAAATGGGTAATTATACTATATATAATAATAAACTAACAAAGGGAGTTGATTTCACGATGAAAAATAATATTTATGGTAATGTACCAACTTTTCTAGGCAGCAAGAATTTATCACATGCAACTGAATTAGATACTGATGTCCTTTTTTATGGCGTACCGTTTGAAGGTGAAAGCACTTGGGGAGACTATACTGGAGTGGAATTAGGTCCAAAACAAATTCGTTTATCTTCTGCTCGTTATAGCCAATACTTACCCGAACTTAACCATATTGATGTCAGCAAACATTTATCTATGGGTGACGTGGGAGATGTCCCTTTCGTAGCGCATGACAATAAGCAAAGTTATGACAATATAGAAAGTTTTGCTTACAATTTATGGCAAACGAATAAATTTTTAATCGGCCTTGGTGGCGAACATGGTGTTACATATCCAATCTTAAAAGCATTAACTAAAATGAATAAGCGTGTAGGTATTATACATTTAGACGCACATTACGATAATATGCCTGATTATGAAGGTGAAGCATATGCACGAAGCACACCTTTTATGCGTTTGTACGAAACTGATGGTATTAGAAATGAAAGTATCATCCACACAGGCATTCACGGACCGCGTAACAAACCTGAAACTGGTCAATATGCCGAACAAGCAGGCGCCGTGACATTAACCATTAATGATATTCGCGAAGCCACAAACTTAAAAAAATTAGCTAAAGATATTTATGCTTTAGCTAGTAAAGATGTAGACGTCGTCTATTTAACTATTTGTAGTGACGTATTAGATTTCGCCTTTAATCCAGGTGGCCCAGTTGATGGCAACGGTATTACTTCTTATGAATTATTAACGTTAATTCATGAATTTGGCAAACTTGGTTTGTGTGGCATGGATTATGTAGAAGTATATCCAATGCAAGATGCCAATCAAAATTCTGCTCATTTTGTCTCTACAGCTGTACTTTACGTATTAGCCGGTCACGCGAAATATTTAGGTAAACTATAGGCCTAAGCAAACAGGGGATGTGGTTCTGATGTTGGGTGGTTTCAAAAAAATACTAAAATCTTTAGGTCCAGGAATGATTATTACTGCTTCATTTATTGGCCCGGGTACTGTAACTACCATGACTCAAGGTGGTGCAGGTTTTGGTTATAGCTTATTGTGGGCAGTAGTATTTTCTATCATTGCGACGATTGTATTACAAGAAATGATTATTAGACTTTCTCTTGTCACTCGAGAAGGTTTGGGTGAAGCGATTCAGGAATTGTTTGCCCATAAAATCGGTAAATTTATCATTGTCTGGTTTACACTTATTGCAGTTACTATTGGCTGTGCGGCGTATATAAGTGGAGATCTAATAGGGACCTCTTTAGGTGCTTCATATTTATTACAGTTGCCTGAGCATTTAGTGGCACCAGTAATCGGTGTAATTATTTTACTTATCGGCTTATTTGGGAATTACCGTTTCTTAGAAAAAATCATGCTTGTATTAATGGTTATTATGGGACTTATTTTTATTATTACGATGATTGTGATTCAACCTGACGTCATTGGAATACTGCAAGGCGTCTTCGTTCCCACAATACCAAATGGTTCAATTTTAACGGTTATCGCGTTGATTGGTACAACTGTTGTTCCGTACAATTTCTTTATACATTCTACAGCTGTACATGAACGTTTTAAAGATTTAACTGATTTAAAATTTGCCAGATGGGATACTATTATTTCAATTACTATTGGCGGAGTTATTTCTGCCGCCATTTTAATCTCTGCTGCAACTTTAATTAAAGGCGAGGAAGTTACTAGTGTAATTCAGCTAGCGGGACCGCTGAAACCGGTGTTTGGAGATTTTGCTCCTATTATTATTAGTATCGGGTTATTTGCGGCTGGTTTATCTTCTGCCATAGCCTCTCCTACTGGAGCAGCTGCGACAATAAGTAGCTTGTTAGGATGGAAAGGTGGTATGCGCAGCAAAAAATATAAAGCAGTATTCGTTGTTATTATCATCATAGGTATTATTACTTCTGCTTTAGGTTTTGAACCGCTACAAGTATTACTTATTGCACAAGCTTTAAACGGAATTATTTTACCACTTGTTGCCATATTAATCATAATTATTATTAATAAAAAGAAACTTATGGGCAAATATGCAAATACATGGCAACTTAATATCATTAGTTTTATTGTTGTCTTAGTTGTTACATTTTTAGGTCTTTATAGTTTAATAGATGCCGTTAAGAATATTTTTGCAGCATAATAATTGAGACTGGGACAGAATTAATTCATCCCAGTCTCCTTTCATATTGTCAGTAGATGACTAAGCTAAAATGTGCTTCACATTAAGCTTTTTTCAATTCTGGTCATCCTTACCGAGGGTACGACGAAACCTTTGTAATAAAACGAGATTCTGTCTCACTCCCTCAGTTTATTCTGGCCTAGGAGCTGTCGCCAATTGTGATACCTCACGCATTATCCTCGCCTTTTTATACCCATGAATATCATGTAACTCGTTGTAAGCTTCAAACAATGTTTGATAACGTTCTACTTTAGTTGGGTCTGGCTCAACTTCATAGAGTACTGGCTCCTTCATTGCTTGAATGGCGCTATCAAATGTAGCATGTGCATTACCACTAATCGCCCCTAGTATTGCAGCTCCAATAGCTGGTGCATATTCACTATCGATTACAGTTATTTTTTTGTTGAGCACATTTGCATAAATATCCATCAGCAATGGATTTTTCTTCGGAATACCACCACAAGCAAAAACACGATCTACCGTCATCTGCCATCCTTCATATTGTTGCATAATCATTTTCGTTCCAAATGCTGTAGCTTCCATATAGGCTCTATAAATTTCTGCATGCGTCGTTTTCAATGTCATACCAAACAAACAACCTGTTAACTGACTGTCACTAAGTACGCTACGATTACCATTATGCCAATCAAGTGCGATTAATCCACTTTCACCCGGATAGAGCTGTTCTGCTTTTTGATTTAACACCTCAAAAATCGAAATACCTAGTTGTGTTGCTTCCTCAACATAAGCAGCGGGCGCCTGTTTAGCCACATACTCAAATAAATCTCCTACTGCAGATTGTCCTGCTTCGTACGCATAGATACCTGGAATGATCGCACCTTTTACCGAACCAGAAATCCCTGGCACTTTGTGTTGTGTTTTATTTAACATTAAATGGCAGGTGCTTGTTCCCATCACCATAGTCATTTCTTTATCTTGTTGTGAACCAATGCCTAACAAACTGGCATGAGCATCAATAATAAAAGGACTTACTTGTGTTTCTGGATCTAAACCTAGTTGTTCAGCCATATCTGCGCTAAGTCTTCCTGCAGTCTCACCTATTTTAACAATAGGTGCATCGACTTTAGTACGCACAATTTCTGAAAGTTCTCCATCTACTTTATCGAACAAATCATAATGAAATCCTTCCTCTTCTTCCCAAAACGATTTGAAGCCAAGGCCACAGTTCGATCTAATATTTCTCCCTGTCAGTTTGTTCACAATCCAGTCTCCAGCTTCCATAATATAGCTTGTTGCTGCCATCACCTCAGGAGCTTTATTGTTTACTTCTAAAATTTTAGGAATCATCCATTCACTACTTACATTAAAACCATAATATCCTAACCAACGATTTTTTTCAGCCAGTGCCGTTGTAAATAATTGATCTGCTTCTGCTTGTGCGCCATGATGTTTCCACAATTTAACATAGGCGTGTGGGTTATTTTGAAACTGTGCTAAATTATGAACTGGTTCTAACGTTTCATCAACAAACATGACAGTTGATGAGGTAAAATCAATACCAATACCCACTATTTCCTTAGGTGAAATAGCTACATCAGCCAACATAGCTGGTATACCTTCATTAATTACTTCCAAATAATCATTAGCATTTTGTAAGGCAAATTCACGTGGTAATTCCACACCATTCAAACTTTTTTCTATCGTACCATGGGTATATGGTTTAACATATTGTGTTACTATTTCTCCAGTTGACGCATTAATTAAAAACACTCGCCCTGAACTTGTCCCAAAATCAATCCCTATACTATAACTCATAAATACCCTCCGTCCTTTTAACATGGAAACGTTTTCTTAAATGATAAGCAAAATCGACTAAAAAATCAATATACACAACGCTTAATAAACAAGTAGCTACATTTTCATTGTTCATTTATGTTTGTTTTTTCTTAATTCATCGCTTATTATATGAAATATAAACAAAAACAAACATTTTCTGAGGTGGTATATGATGAATATTCAATCAACTGCTTATCGTTTAACCGCACCTGGTGTCTTTGAAAAAACTACACTGTCACATGATTTTAATGAAGGCGATATCGTCGTGAAACCGACAAAAGCAAGTATCTGTCATGCAGATTTGCGCTACTATACTGGTAAACGTCGCCCAGAAGCATTAGCTAAAAAATTGCCAATGGCTTTATTCCATGAAGGTATTGGTGTAGTAGAACAATCCAAACATTCAACTGTAGATGTAGGTGATAAAGTCGTAATCGTGCCTAATATTCCTTCAAGACTGCGTAAAACTAGTTTTCCTACTACTGAACTTTTAGATAATTACGATGAAAATGCATTATTTATGGGCAGTGGATATGATGGCATTTGTCAAAGTCATATGGTAGTTCCCGGTGATAATGTCGTTAAAATTCCGTCAGACTTAAATGAAGATGTCGCTTTATTAGCTGAATTATGTTCAGTTTCTTTATTTCCTATTAATCAGCTACAACAACTTACTACTACAGAAGCACCACAAGTAGCAATTTTTGGTGACGGACCGGTAGGTTACTTAGCAGCCAGTGCACTTCATTTTATATATGATATTCATCCTTCAAACTTAATCGTCTTTGGTGCGGATTCACAAAAACTAGCCGCTTTTGAGTCATTTGCTACAACACACTTAGTATTTGACTATAACTTCACACAACATCGCGGTGTACACACTGTCTTTGAATGTACAGGTGGTCATTTTTCAGAATCTGCAATCAATCAAGCAATTGACTTAATTGAACGTCAAGGTCAACTTATTTTAATGGGTGTCACAGAAGATTTAGTAGGTATTAATACGCGTGACATTTTAGAAAAAGGATTAACACTGTCCGGTAGTTCACGTAGTACTAAAAGAGAGTTCGAACAGTTAATTGCTGCTTTTGCTAACCCAAACTATCAACAAGTTTTACAACAATTAATTCCTGAACAAGCCTATGATATTTACAATACTGCAGATTTAACTACTGCTATGGAAGATACAGTTCAACATAAAGGCTGGACAAAAACCTACTTACAATATCATTGGTAAGTGAGGTTGGACTTTACCGTACACAGCTTTATTACTCTATATTAATATTAAACTGAGGTGTTTTGTATGTTACCAGCTGACAGAGAACAGCGCATCATTACTTTTTTACAAACTAATAAACAAGCTACTGTGCGTACTTTAGCTACTGAATTTAATGTACATGCTGCAACTATTCGTCGTGATTTACACAAACTAGAACAATTCAACCAAATTAAGCGTACACATGGTGGTGTCGTGTTAAATAATACCGAAGTTTGGGATGAACTTAATTTTGATGATCGTGAAACTACTTTTTATGATGAAAAAAGACGTATCGGCCAGAAAGCGGCTGACTTCGTGGATGATAATGACACACTGATTATTGATTCTGGTTCTACAACATTACACTTTGCACATGCTTTAAAATCAAAACACAATTTGACAATAATCACGAATGATATTTATATTGCTTCGTTGTTAAAATCGAGTGGTCATCATATTATTGTTACAGGAGGATCTTTACATCCAGATAATTATGTTTTAAATGGTGCGTTAACGCTAACTAACTTAAGTTCATTCAACCCGCTCAAACTATTTTTAGCTACACCAGCGATTGATGCGCATAAAGGTGTAACGCATTATAATGACACATTAGCTGCAACTAAAAGACAAATGGTCGCTCAAGCAAAAGCGGTTTATGTTTTAGCTGATAGTTCCAAATTCGATAAAGTTTCATTATACTCTGTTTGTAATCCCCAACACATTACTACCTTAATTACTGACAACACGCACTCAGACATTAATTGGGATGATTATCAGGCACATGTCGAACAACTTATAATTATTGATACCCCCACTACTACCTAAGTGCAAAAACAATGTTATTTCCTAACAAACAGGTTATTGGTATAATAACTTTATAAATTAACAACGTTGTTATAAAAAGGAGCGCTAATTCATGAATACTAATCACACGCACATTTCCTATCCAAATTCCCATACCATTACGTTACAAAATAATGAGCAGACTTTCTATTGTACATTACGTATATTAGAACCACATATCATTAATATGAAACTCACACCTACAGCACCCATTGAGTTACCTACATACACTGTAACTCCTTTCGATACTGTTTTACCTTATGAAGGCTTATCCCGTTATCATACCCAAAACTTTAGCCTACCTGACTTTACGACAAAACTAGATGCTGACACATTGACTGTTCAAACCGCTCTCCTTAAAGTAATCATCAACACGTCAACTTTGCATTGTGACTGGTATCAACTAAATACAGCTCAACAATGGTTACCATTATTTAGTGATAGAAAAACACAAGCCTATCAACACCATATTGCCGCTACACATCCAACTTGCCACTATATCTCACGTTCGTCTGAAGAACAATATTTTGGTTTAGGCGAAAAAACAGGCGGTGTAGATAAACATGGTCAACGCATGCGTATGACCAATATTGATGCGATGGGCTACAATGCCCAATCTACCGATCCTTTATACAAACATATTCCTTTTTACATTACACACCATCGTGATACTAAACAATCATATGGTTTATTTTACGACGACTATCAACGTTCTGTTTTCGATTTAGGGAAAGAGCTCGATAACTATCATGGTTACTACCGTTATTATGAGACAGCTGCTGACTTTCTCGATTACTATGTGATAGGTGGCAACAGCATTAAAGCAGTTGCTCAACATTTCAGTCAGTTAACTGGACGACCAACACTATTCCCAAGTTGGAGTGCTTCCTATTCAGGTTCTACAATGCAATATACAGATGAACCTCACTCTCAACAACGACTCAACCAATTTTTAACAGACTGCCAGCAGCATAATATTCATGTTCGTTCTTTCCACTTATCTTCTGGCTATACGTCAATTGACGATAAACGCTACGTATTTAATTGGAACTATGATAAATTTCCGGATCCAAAAGGTTTCGGACAAAAATTCACTGACAATAATGTTGAAATTGTTGCTAATATCAAGCCATCTTTAATGCTAAACCATCCTTTATTAGAAGAAGTATTAGCTTTCAATGGTTTTATTACAGACAGTGATGGTAATCCTTTAAAAATTCAATTTTGGGATGACCAAGGTTATTATTTAGATTTTACCAATCCACAAACAATAGCATGGTGGCAACAACAAATTAAAAAACAGTTGCTCGATAACCATATAAATTGTACGTGGAATGATAATAATGAATTTGAAATTTGGGATGATAACGCAACAGTATATGGATTTAATGGCCAATGTCAACGCTTCAATGACTATCGAGCAGTTATGCCTTTATTAATGTCTATGGCTTCAAGAGAAATTCAACAAACTGCGACAGCTACAGATTATCCATATATTATTAGTCGTTCGGGCTGTGCAGGTATGTCTAAATATGTCCAAACTTGGACAGGCGACAATGCTACAAGCTGGGAAACATTGGAATACAACAACTATATGGCACAAGGATTAAGTCTGTCTGGAGTACATAATTTTGGTCATGATATCGGTGGTTTTTCCGGTCCTAAACCGGACCCTGAATTATTTGTCAGATGGGTGCAAAACGGTATCTTTTATCCAAGATTCTCGATTCATTCTTGGAATAGTGATGCAACGGTGAATGAACCTTGGATGCATCCTTCTGTGATGCCAGAAATCACAGCTGCAATGTTACTCCATGAACGTCTCGTCCCTTATTTTGATAAATTACAACAATTGAGTCACCAAAATTTTGAAGCCATTGTACGCCCTACTTTTTATGATTTTGAAGAGGATACAACAACGTTAACTAATACATCTGCTTGGATGCTTGGACCGGATCTATTGGTAGCTCCAATAGTGGCACAAGGACAGCAACAAAAATCAATTTACTTACCTGCTAATGATAGCGGTTGGATAGACTTCTTTACAAAGCAATATTATGATGGTGGTCAAACTATTACAATACCTGTCACTCTAGGTACTATTCCGATTTTTGTAGTTAACGGTAGCACAATTCCGTTATTAGATGACACTTTAACAGACACCACTCATCATAATTTCTCGTCATAACCTATTATAAAATATTACAGTCACTCTAAAATAAGAGAGTTAGGAACAATTTACTGTTCCTAACTCTCTTTAGTTTGCTTGCTACTTTAATATTTGTTAACCATTAAAGGCTACAGGATTTGGTCCGATACGCTTGTCTTGATTTAATTTATCTAGTGCTGTCATTTGCTCCTCAGATAATTCAAAATTAAATACATCTAAATTTTCTTCTATACGTGTTGGCGTTACTGATTTCGGAATCGTGACTACACCATGTTCTATATTCCAGCGAATGATGATTTGTGCGGCAGATTTACCTAATTGTTGTGCAATAGTATTTACAACCTCATCTTGCAAAATTTCGCCATTCATTAATGGTGACCATGATTCCATTCGAATATCTTCTTGCATCAAATAATCTCGCAATGTTGCTTGTGTTAAATATGGATGAAATTCTACTTGATTAATTACAGGCTTAATTGCAGTTTGTGCTTTTAAAGTTTCTAAATGTTCAATATTAAAATTACTCACACCAATATTGCGTACTTTCTTTGTTTGGTACAATGCTTCCATACCTTGCCATGTTTCTACCATTAAAGTACTATTCGTCCCTGGCCAGTGCATCAAATATAAATCTAAATAGTCTAAGCCTAAATTAGTTATTGATTGTTCATAGCCTTGTACAACTTGATTATATCCAAAATCATCTAACCATAATTTTGACGTAATAAATAAATCTTCCCGTTGAATACCAGCTGCTGCTATACCTTCTGCAATCCCTTTACCTACCATTTCTTCATTACCGTATACTAACGCGGCATCGATACTACGGTATCCACTTATAATTGCATGTTTCACCGCATCTTTAGCTGTATTATCATTTTCCACTCTAAATACCCCTAACCCTAATTGAGGCATTAATTGACCGTTATAAAATTTAACTTGTTTCATTGTTACGCTCCTTTAGTTAGCATTGCGCTAAGTTGTGTTCTTTTTCTTTTATATAAAGTACATACATCATTCCACTGGCTACAATAACCATAATGAAGGCAAAAAATGGTGTCATCATTACTGAAAATTGTTCTAATACATAACCACCGATTACTGAGCCAAGTGTAATGCCAACGTTAAATGCAGAAATATTTAAACTTGAAGCAAAATTGACTGTTGCTTTATTATCACGTTCTGCAAATAACACTACAATTAATTGCAAACCTGGGACGTTCATAAAGGCAAATAAACCCATTAATAAAATTGCCAATAACCCTAAAAAGTGTAAATGTGTTGTAAAACCAACGACTAATAATACGAAAGCTTGAATTAAGAAAATCACACTCAATGCTTTCGTAGGTGTTTGGTTAGTAAATTTACCACCAAGGGTATTCCCAATCGCTACCATAACACCGTAAACCACAAGTAATCCCACTACTGCCTGATCACTATAACCTAAAGCATGTGTCAACATAGTTGTTAAATAAGTATAAACAACAAAAGTACCTCCATAACCCAATGCAGTAATTAAATAAACCATCATCAAAGATTTGTTTTTAAAAACTTTTAATTGTTGTGCAATTGGTGTCTGCTCATACTCATTTAAATCCTTCGGCACGACAATTATATTTGCTATTAAGCTGAGTAGCCCTATAAGTGCGATAGTTACAAATGACATCTGCCAACCAAATGTTTGTCCAATCCACGTACCAAATGGCACACCTGTAATCGTTGCAACTGTTAACCCTGTAAACATCATCGCAATTGCGCTAGAACGTTTATCCGCTGATACTAAATCACTGGCAATTGCAGTTGCAATAGACATAAAGACACCGTGCATTAATGCTGATAAAATACGCATGGCCAACAACATACTAAAACTTAATGCAAATGCTGCTAACAGATTTGCTACAATAAAAACCACCATAATACAAATTAATAAATGCTTTCGTTTCATTTTATTAGTTAATGGCGTCAATACTGGTGCACCAATTGTGACACCAATCGCATATAGTGAGACCGTTAACCCTGCCAACGGTAACGTAATACCAAAATCATCTTTAATTAAAGGTAATAGCCCCACGCTAATAAACTCCGTCATTCCAATCGCAAATGCTGAGATAGCAAGTGCTATAATCGCAAAATTGTGCTTTTTCATATTCACCTTTCCTTTCGCTTAACTTAATATGTGTGTTATTATATACGCAACAAAACTAATAAGTAAGTACGTACTTTAAAGTCATATAGATACCTAAAAGTACTGTAGGTACTTTAACGTAACTATAGAGGTGAAAATCATGTTAAGAGAACATTATAATATTGGTGTAGAGGCAACCATTGATGTTTTAGGTGGTAAATGGAAACCAGTAATTTTATGTCATTTAAAAGACAATGGCACGCTTCGTACATCTGAATTAAAACGCGCAATTCCCAACATTACTCAAAAAATGTTGACGCAACAATTACGAGAGCTTGAGGAAGATTGCATCATTGAACGCATTGTTTACCAACAAGTTCCACCTAAAGTTGAATATGTGTTATCTGATTATGGTCAATCTCTTGGCAATCTGCTTTCTACCCTTTGTGAATGGGGAGAATTTCATATCGAAAAAATGTATCAAGAAGGTCGTGATGTATCTTTAGAAAAGCAAGATTTTGTTCATATTCCTTCCAATAGACAACCCAATTAATTGCATATAAATTTTTCAAAGCAAAAGAGCCATGAACATTAATAAATGTTCATGGCTCTTTTTACTATCATTTATGGCATATTTAATACTGCCATGGGATGTCATCAATGGATTTATCCTTATGAATTATATCCTACGCATGTACGCGGTACTGGTGGCGGATTTACTACAACGATTAGTAGAATCGCCTCAGCTATTAGTACATTTTTCTTCCCGCTATTATTATCACAGTTGGGATTAAGTATTACTTTGTATATTGCAGGAGGATTACTATTTATTGGTTTTATAGTGTCTTACTTCTTAGCACCAGAAACCAAAAATATGAATTTAACTGAAGCTGCAACCATCACAAAAGCATAAAAAAGGGAGTGGGACAGAAATCTAATTTGATAAAAAGATTTCGTCGTCCCACCCCGGCAAGGATGACTAGCATTGAAAAAAGCTTGGTTTGAAGCGCATTTTCAATACAGTCATCTACTGCCAAAATGCAAAGAGGCTGAGACAGATCAATTTTGTCCCAGTCTCATCTTTTTTATGTCATTGCTATGCTTCAATTCATTAAGTTCATGCTATAGCTTGCATGTTTACACACCAGAATAAGATGAAAAGCCGCCATCAACAGGCACCACAATACCTGTGACAAAACCACTTTGACTGTTGTCCATTAACCAATATAATGTACCTAAAATTTCTTCAGGTTCACCAAAGCGCCCCATTGGAGTTTGCGAAATGATTTTTTCCGCTCGTTCTGAATAAGAGCCATCATCATTACGCAACAACCCTTTATTTTGTTCAGTTTCAAAAAATCCAGGTGCGATCGCATTGACTCTAATTTTTCCTGCAAAGTATGTTGCTAACCATTGTGTAAAATTACTTACAGACGCTTTTGCACCACTGTATGCTGGAATTTTAGTTAATGGGGTAAATGCATTCATCGATGAAATATTAATAATAGTTCCACCATCTGCTTGCACTATATCTTTACCAAACACTTGTGAAGGCAACACAGTTCCAGTGTAATTTAGTTTAAAGACTTTATCTATGCCTTCCTCAGTTAAGTCGAAGAATGACTTATCACTGTGTTCGTCATAAAATTCATCATCTGTCGTTGCATTGGGATTATTGCCCCCTGCACCGTTGATTAATATATCAATATTACCAAATGCTTGATTAAATAATTGTTTTGCTTGGCTAAGCGCATTTTTATTTAAGACATCTGCGACAAGACCAATTGTGTGTTTGCGTTCAGCATCAATGTCATCTTGTAATTGGACAATTTTATCTTCTGAACGGCCTAAAATCCCAACATTTGCACCTTTGGTTACTAATGCTTTCACAAACGTTGAACCAATTACTCCTGTAGCCCCTGTAATTACTACGTTAACGCCTTGAAATTGTGTCGTCATTCTGGACTCACTCCTTCTATTAAACCATTAATATATGTGGCACCTAACGCACGGTCATAAAGGCCATAACCTGCTTTACCTGTTTCTCCCCAGATCATTCGTCCATGGTCTGGTCGTATTGTACCTTTAAAACCTATGTCGTGTAGTGCTTGTACTATAGCTTTCATATCGACTGAACCTTGTTTTGATAAATGGCCCGTCTCAACAAATGAATATTCTCCCATACGTTTTACATTACGCATATGCATAAAATGAATATGGTCACCGAACGTACGAATCATTGCTGGTAAATCGTTTTCCGCAAGTGATCCAAGTGAACCTGTACAGAAACAAATACCGTTATTTTTACTCGAATTAATAGAGAGCAAACGTTCATAACTGTCTTTATTTTTAATAATTCTTGGAATACCAAAAATAGGCCATGGTGGATCATCCGGATGAATTGCCAGATCAATATCATGTTCTATAGCAGTAGGCAACACATTATCTAAAAAGTAAGTTAGATTTTGCCATAACTGTTCGTCCGAAGTTTGTTGATAAGCTTTGATAAGTTCATTCATTTCTTCACGTGAATAACTTTCATCCCAACCTGGTAAATTTAACTCAGTAGTTAATGGGTCGATATCTTTAATTTGATTGTGATCATATATTAAAGTGTTCGAGCCATCTTGTAACGGGTAATCAAGCTGTGAACGTGTCCAGTCAAAGACTGGCATAAAGTTATACGTTACTGTTTTGATACCATTTTCCGCTAAATTAATTAATGATTCCTTGTAATTTTCAATTAATTGGTCACGATTATCTTTACCTAGTTTAATGTTTTCATGCACTGGTAAACTTTCCACCACTTCAAATTTCAACCCTGTAGCTTCTATTTGCTCTTTTAACTCTTTAATACGTACTGACGACCATACTTCACCTACTGGCACATCATAAATTGCCGAGACAATTTGTTTCATATCTGGAATTTGTCGGATATGCTCTAATGTTACTGGGTCATCTTGACCATACCATCTAAATGATAATTCCATAATTATACCTCCTTAACCTCTTTTACTTTAAATAATCGTACTGCATTGTTATAACAAATGTCCTTCAATATTTGGACAATTGTAGTATTTGTTAAGGCAATTTCACCTTTTTCAATACGTTCTCCAATTAAGTTACATAAAATTCTTCTAAAATACTCATGACGTGTATATGAAGTCATACTACGTGAATCAGTCAACATGCCGACAAAATTAGGTAGTAAACCGACATTGGCATAGTCAATTAAATGTTGCTCCATGCCTTCTTTCGTGTCATTAAACCACCATGCAGCTCCAAGTTGTACACGATGTTCACTATTACTAAAGTTACCCGCAGTGGCTTGTACCATCAAATGGTCATTGCCATTATTTGGATAAATAATCGTATCTGATAACGCATTATGCTGTTCTAAGTGGTCTAACAAACTGTTTAACGCTTTAGCACTTAATTGTTCACCTACGCTATCAAATCCACTGTCTGCACCTACTTGTTGATACATAGATGTATTATTATTACGTGTTGGCCCTAAATGGAACTGGATAACCCATCCTAATTCTTTATAGACCTTACTTAATTCAGTCAAAATATAGCCAGCTAATGCATATTGATCCGCTTCTGATATTGACTCATTAGCTTGTAATGTTTTAAACAACGCTGTAGCTTCTTCGGTTGATAAATGTACTGTTGGTGTATGTTCAAAACTTTGATCTGAACTTAAAGCACCATGTCTATCAAAATAGTAAATTCGTGCTTTTAATGCGGTAATGTATTCCGAAAAGTCTTGGATCGTTGTCTCTGTTGCTGTTTCTAGTTGTGACACTTTTTGCCCTAAACTGTCTGCATTTAAAAACACATAACTATCGGGTCTAAAAGTTGGATATACTTTAAATGGTACTTTGCGATCTGCATTTAATAGTTGATGATATTTCAAATCATCACATGGATCATCAGTCGTACAAACTACCGTTACATTACTTTGTTTAATCAATCCTTGTGGTTTATGCGTTGATTTTTTTAGTGTTTTATTTAACGACTTATATAATTTAGAAATGTTCACTTTATCTAACTGAACATCTTCATTAAAATATCGTTTTAACTCTAACGTACACCAATGGTACATTGGATTCATAATTGAATAAGGTAACATCTCCATAAATGCCTTAAACTTGTCGTAGTCATCTGAAGCACCTGTAATGTAATCCTCTTCAATACCATCTGCACGCATTAAGCGCCATTTATAATGGTCTCCTGCCAACCACAATTGTGTGATGTTGTCATAGTTTTTATTTTCATAAATTTCTTGTGGATCTAAATGACAATGAAAATCGAAAATTGGTGTGTCTTTTATTTGCTGATACAACTTTACTGCTGTTTTATTATTTAATAAAAAATTATCATTAATTAATGTCATATTAGAGCTCCTTTGCTATACTCCAAGTAATTTTGGTAAGAATAATGAAAGTTGTGGAATAAATGTTACTAACAATAATAAAATAATGAGCATTACGAAATATGGTACTAAATATTTAAAGACATTTTCTACACGTACCCCACCAACACTAGCACCAACAAATAAAGCACTACCTACAGGAGGTGTAATGTTACCGATACATAAGTTAAAGGCAATAATAATACCAAAGTGAATTGGATCTAAACCAAGCACTTCCGAAATAGGTAAGAAAATTGGTGTAAATATTAATACAGCTGGTGTAATGTCCATAAATGTACCAATAATTAATAAGATTACATTCATTAATAACAGTAATAATATTGGATTATCTGTGATAGATAAAATACTGTTAGATATAGCTTCCGGTAAACCTGTATAACTCATAACGAGTGAAAACAGTGCGGACGCAGTAATCAAAAATAAAATCATCCCTGTAATTTCTGCTGTTTCTTTGATGACATTAGGAATATGTTTTAGTTTCAAACTTCTATATATAAGTGATAATACTACTGAGTAGAGTACTGCTACAGCGGCACCTTCTGTTGCTGTAAAGACGCCGACAACAATACCACCAATAACAATAATAATAAGTAGTAAACTTGGTATGGCATCTAACGTTAAAAATAGTTTATCTTTCCAACTAATTTTTTCAGAAACTTTATAGCCAGCTCGTTTCGCCATGATGAAAGCCACAACCATACAAGCAAGTCCCCATAAAATACCAGGAATATAACCTGCAATAAATAGCGCTGCTATTGATGTTCCTCCACTTACTAAGGAGTAAACAATTAATAATGAACTGGGTGGAATTAATAACCCTGATGGCGCTGATGCAATATTGGCTGCTGCTGAGTATTCTTTTTTATAACCTTGCGTTTGTTGCATTGGCCCCATAATACGTCCCATAGCCGCTGCTGCCGCCACACTAGAACCTGAAATTGAGCCAAAAAGCATATTACCAACAATGTTAGTATGTGCTAAAGATCCCGGCATACGTCCTACCAACACTTTAGCGAAATTAACTAATCGAAACGCTATACCACCATTATTCATAATGATACCCGCTAATACGAAAAGTGGAATTGCTAACATGGTAAAGTCATCAATACCGGTTACCATACGCTGAGCTGCGGTCACAATCGTGACATCAAATGGTAAAATCAATAGCAAAGTAATAATGGAACTTAAAATAATCGCTAATGCAATCGGCAAACCATATAACAAGAAGAAAAAGAATGTGATAAAAAGTACTAAACCTGCAATAATTGTCATGCTGTGCCGCCCCCTTCTTCTCCTTCTTTCACAGTTGCTAATTCATTTTTATCTAGTAAATTGTAGATAGAGTAGAAAATCACGAACACACCAGATACTGGTAAAGCACTGTACATTGCCGCCATTGACATTCCAGTTGATGGTGCTATTTGGTTCCAAGTAAGATGAACTACTTCGTAGCCTCCCCAAATCATCAAGACTAAGGCAATTAATATAATAACGATATCCCCTATTTTCTCCATTACGAGTTGCACTTTTGAAGGTAACAATTCTCTGACAAACAAAATAGCGATATGTTTTTTAACACCAAATACATAACTTGCACTTAATAATGCGAACCAAATCAATAAGAAGCGTACAATTTCTTCACTCATCGTACTCGGCGCGTTAAAAATAAAACGCGCTGCTACTTGATAAATCGATAAAATAACCATAACGATTAAGGCCAATCCCGCTAATGTCAGAAGGAGCTTATCAATGATCAGCTTTGCTTTGTTCATATTTTTTCTCCTCCTTCTCAATTAACTCATAATCACTTTTCGTTTTAGGATCTTCTGCGAAAGATTGTCGTAAATCTTTAGAAGCATCTTTGAATGACGATTTATCTACTTGATGGAACTTAACACCCATCTCATTTTTGGCTTTTTTCTTCGCTTGTTTCACTTCTTCATCCCATAATTTTTCATGCTTTTCTGTCGAATATGCTGCTGCATCTTTTAACCATTTTTGTTGTTGTGTAGATAACTCATCGTAAGTCTCTTTGTTCATAATTAAAATATCGGGTACAATCGCATGTTCCGTATAATGATAATTTTTAGCAACTTCACCATGATTGTTAGTTGTTAATGATGTTTCATTATTTTCAGCTGCATCGATAACACCTGATTGTAAAGCGGTGTATACTTCACCATAATCCATCGGTGTTGGTGTTCCGCCGAGTGATTTTATTAAAGCGACACTTGTTTTACCAGGTTGCACACGTGTTTTCAAACCATCAAGGTCATCACTATTTTTGATTTCTTTATCTTTTGTGTAAATATTACGTACACCAGCATCATAAAATGTAACGCCTAAAAAACCATTGTCTTTCGTAGAATTAAAGAACGCATCTTGTACTTTTGGTTCTCTCATGACATGACGATAATTTTCTTGTGATTCAAATAAATATGGCATATTGAACAGTGAATATGATGGTGAGAAACTTTCTAATGCGCCTGCAGATACTTTAGTCATTTGTATTGCATTTGTTTGTGTCATTTCAATAGCTTCTCGTTCACTACCGAGTTGTCCATTTGGATATATTTTCACTTTCAATTGACCTTTAGATTCTTTTTCTAGTTTCTTTTTAAATATCGTTAATGATTTGTGTACTGGATGTTCTGTAGGCTGATTATGCGCTAAAACAATCGTTTTACTTTGTTGTTTTTCATCTTTGTCACTTGCTTGTACAGACGACATACTAACGAGTAACGCTAACAATATGAATGCGCTTACAGCTTTAAATAAAATTTTTTTCATCCTATTCCCCCTAATAGACTAGCGTTTGAGTTCGCCAAAGTGCTCCGGTAGATTTAATATATCCGCTTCAGCTAGGTGTAATGCATCTTCTTGTGTCGTATGCTGTAATACCGAACATTTAGTTGCAAAATCTAAAGTAGTAGTCAATGACCACTGTGCTTCAAGACCATGTATAACTCCGGCTAAAAATGCATCTCCCGCACCTATTCTATTTAATACTGTATACGGATAAGCTGCGCTTTCAATAAAACCATCAGGCGTTAAGGCTATTCCTTGTAATGTGCTCTGAGTGATCGAACGATTACTTGATGCTAAAAACGGAATATTAAATTTTTGTTGTAACGTTTGAGCACAAGTATGCATATCATCAGATTCAGCATTCGTTTGTAACAGATGTGTCGCATCCTTTTTACCAAAGAATAGTATATCAACTAACGGCAATACTGCTTTAATGACAGGTACTGCTTCTTCTAAAGTCCATAAATTACTTCTGAAATTAATATCAAAAACAATTGTGATTCCTTGCTCTTTCAATTGTTGTAAGTAAGAAACGATATGCTCTCGAATAGTATGATTTACGGCTAATGTGATACCAGTAAAAACAAAATAATCGCCTTTAGAGCCTGCTATATTCTCAAGTAAGTGTGACGTTTGTTGAGCAAAAGTTGAATATGCACGATCATAAATGACTTGACCACTACGATGACCAAACCCTTCTTCCATGTAATATGTGCCTAAACGTCCTGCAGTTTGTTGAACCCATTGCGTACCTACTTGGGTACGACGCATCTCTTGAAGTACATGTTGACCTAATGCATGTTCTGGTAGTGTCGTAATCATTTCAGTAGCATGACCAAATTGTGCCAACGTACTTAATGCATTTAATTCTGCACCTCCCACATTAATGTCTAACTGCTGTGCATCCTTCAACTGTATATAATTAGGTGGTGTAAAACGTAATAATACCTCTCCAAAACCATAAACCTTCATAACTTACACCTCACTTTTAATCGCTTTAACGTAATCAACTAATGCTGATTTACCTTGTTGTTGATATATTTTAGTAATTTCACTTCCAATACCCACTGCAAAGCTACCAGCATCAAGCCACTCTTTATGATTATCCTTGCCTACTCCACCAGTTGGAATAATTTCAACATGAGGTAAAGGTCCTTTGAAATCTTTTATTGCTTTTGGACTAAATTGTGTAGCTGGGAATAGTTTTAATACTTTACATCCGTATTGCATTGCTTCAATCATTTCTTTGACAGTCATTACACCAGGTACATACGGTACGTCATATAAGTTAGCAATTTGGGCAGTTTCAATATCAAATGCTGGGCTAACAATAAAATCTGCACCATTTAAAATTGCTGTTCGAGCCGATACACTATCTAACACTGTACCTGCACCAACTAATGCGTCTTCTCGTTTAGCTAAAGTGCTAATAACTTCCATAGCATCAGGTGTCGTTAAAGTAACTTCTATAACATTTAACCCTTCATCTATAATCGTATTAGCAATTTCAGTAAACTCCTCACCGCTATTTGTTCGCATTACTGCAATATGTTGCACTTTTTTGATTTCTTGCATTGTTTGAGTTGAATTCATTTTAGCATCCCCTTTTAAAAATAACAACGTTGTTATTTTGTTGTAAAAAAATATTTTTATTAATAACTATATGGTATAATTATTCTTAACTGAAATCAATCCCTTAAAGGAGTATTTTTATGGTTGTTACCCTCAAAGATGTTGCTGATGCTTGTAACGTCAGTTATTCAACAGTCAGCAAAGCATTAAAAAATTCACCTTTAGTTAAACCTAAAACAAAAGAACTAATTCAACAAAAAGCAGTGGAAATGAATTATATACCTAATAATTCCGCACGTGCATTGGTCTCGAAACGCAGTAATACTATTGGGTTGATATGGCCTTCTGTGGACCGTGTAGCTGTGACTCACCTAGTCTCTGAAATTAACATTGCCTTAAAAGATTTAGGTTTTGTTATGTTTCTTTCTATTGATGATCTCTCAGTAGCATCGAAAAAATTTGTAGAATTTGGCTGTGATGGCATTATCGTATTTGATGAAGGACCTTCAACGAATCTTTCACCCGAAGTTTATCGTAATATTCCCGTCGTAGCTTATGGAGTAGCACGTAACATGGACTACCCAATTATTAACGTCAATCATCGTCAAGCTATGATAATGGCAATTGACGCACTCATTGAACAAAACATAACTACTATAGATTACATAGGTGATATTCACACGACTGACGCGCGTCAATTGGCAAAGAAAGAAGCTATTATCGATTATTGTACCCAACACAACATTAATTATCGTTTAGTTGATTCACAAGGCTTATCGGCGCTCGAAACGGAAACAGCAGTTAAAAGCTATTACAAACATAAATCTATCGCTCCCGGCGTAATTTGTGGTAGTTATGATATTACATTGGGGACAATAAACGCCTTAGATGTTAATAGACATCAACCAGTTATTTATTCTTATGACAACATTCCTCAAATAAAAAAATTAGATTATCCGGTGCATGCTATAGGTGTGCCAACAACGACTATTGCTGAAAAAGTAGTGGCAGTATTAAACGAGGTCATTACTAATGAAACGACAGTTGACACAGTCTATAATTTAGAACCGCAAATCACATCACATAATTAGCTGATAGCTATTCAATCATACGACATTTTCTACAACAAATAAGACGAGCTAGCACATTCACTGAATAGTTGTCTAACTCGTCCCATGAGGCTAGATTATTATCCACATGTCTAGTCTCTTACTTATTCGTAATTGTTATTTCAATTAAGTTATCATTTGGATCAAAGAATGCAGTATAACTACCGTCCATCGTTTTATATTTTACAAAGTTACCTTCCTCATTACCTAATTCGCCTTCTTCGATAATTTCATTTTGATGATGCGCATCTTTAAATGCTGCTTTAGTGACTGAATCTGGCTTCGTAAAGAATACTATTTCTAAGACATCTCCATCTTCATTAAATTGAACTGATTGATCATACAAATGCTTATTCGAAGTATAGCCACCGCTAGCTGTTGCGTCAACTTTATAACCATTAATTGTCACATTATCGTACTTTAGCGCTTGTACAAAATATTCATCTTGTGTAAACGCACCATCATAAGTCGTATAACCATCATAGTTATAATATGGTTTTTGTGTTTTCGCATCTATACCTGAATCATGTTGACTCATTACTTCTTGTGCACTCGCTACGTTTGCATTACTTGTTGTAGTTACAGCAGATCCTAATACAAGGGTCGATACAACAACGCTTGCTGCTAAGATTTTACTACCTTCACGCATAACAGTTCACTCCCCATTGAGAATTGTCGTAAAAACAAGGGTAATTTTTCACTTATAAGTATACGCTCTTTTTTTATAAAAACAATCAATATAGTTACTTATTAATAATATCAAAATCTGATTATATTAATATTCAGTATATAACCACTTGGGAATAAAATAAGATTATTTTCTTTAATGGCTATTGAAAACATTTAATGAACCTCACACTCACTCTATACCAACTGTGTAAAACTCAATAATCACGCTAAAAGCATAATGACTGTAGTTAGCTGGTTACTAGCTAACTACAGTCATTATAAACAGCTGAAATTATTTTCAGCCTAGTTGTATCACTTATATGTACCAAATGAACACTATCACATTTAAAATAAATAAAATGATAGCTGGTAATGCTTTCACAATAGGATCTTTACCTAAAAAGATTAACGATAAAGCACCGGCTAGCATCGTGCAGCCTAATATTATACTTGCACCTACAGCTAGTAAATGATAAAAAATCCCAAATAACATGCCTAACGCACCTAATAGTTCAATCCCACCAGTTATCTGATTAAATATTCTTGGATAACCCATTCTGACGAATTCTTTATCCATCGCACCAGACACAATCTTCGATCCTGTAATTATAAAAACTATCCCCAAAATTATTTGTAAGATAATCATTATAACGCCCATTGACTACACCTCATTTATGCTTACTGTGTACTATGAAAATCACAGTGTACAGCCTATTCTCTCAAATACCACTCTATATTTTACCATTAAATCGTGCCTGAGACATCATTGATTCGTACTAGTATCAATGATATCGTCAAACAAAACATGACCTGAAAATACATTTCGCATCAAGCTTTGTAAGCTAATTATCCTATCGTGGTAGGGCAATAAAACATTTTTAATAACGTTGGCTTTCAATGCTATTCCCAAGAAGTAGACAAACTTTAGCTGACAGTGTGTCTAAAACATTTTGTATAATATTTACAATGATTTGAGCCGAATTCTGTGGAAATAACACTGACCAAAGACTACAGGCTGAGACAGTGCCCACGGAAAGCTTGCATTAAAAAACTGCCCACAAAGTCAGAAACTTTGTCGATAGCCTCTTGTCATATTGTCATTAAATAACCCTTTTGTATTAGATTTCCTAAAGCCTTCACTTTAGATTGGCAGTGATTTGAGCCGACTCCTGCGGGAATAGCACTAGACGAAGACTACAGGCTGAGGCAGTGCCCACGGAAAGCGTGCTCAAAAACTGCCTACAAAATGAAAAAATTGATCGCCAGTCGTCTTAATCCAAAATCACATCTACTTTATGTAATAGAGGATGGTTCGAATCTAATTCAGAGATAGAAATCATTTCTCTTAATCTTAATTGTCTTTTGATTTATTCAACATAATAAACACCGACACTGTTAAATTTATATGTATAATATTTTCAGCACTAGATTGGCAGTGATTTGAGCCGACTCCTGCGGGAATACCACTAGCCGAAGACTACAGGCTGAGGCAGTGCCCGCGGAAAGCGTGCTCAAAAACTGCCCACAAAATGAAAAAATTGATTGCCATTTTTATTTATTCACACATCCCATCAACAATTAAGGCGACATCAAAATAAAAAATTGAAGTCGCCTTAACGTTATTTAATTGAATGACTACTTTATGTGTTCACTTCAAAGTTATTTTACTGGTTCTAGACGTGCTTGTAATACGTCTTTATCTGCGTCAGTTAAAAATGCATAATTTACAGCCTGTTTATTAATCATTTTCATTTGTTCAAGTGTTAATTGTTCATGCTCATACAATATTACATATTCATCATTTAAAGTCGTTTGAGTGACTGTCCGATTATCCGTGTTAATGATGAAAGGCACTTGTTGCTCTATCAATTGTGGTAAGTTTAATTCTTTAAACGACTCAATGGCCTTTGTTTGCATGTTACTTTGCGGACATATTTCTAATAACACATCATGCGTTTTCACCATATTTAATAACTCATCATTGTTATTAATAGCTACACCATGACCAATACGTTGGGCACCTAATTTAATAGATTCTACCACATTATGCATGCAGCCACATTCACCAGCATGTAATGTTAAATTAAGCCCTTGATCCAAGCCGTATTGAATGGCAGGAGCTATATCTTCTGGCGGAAAAGCTGCTTCGGGACCTGCAAAATCAATGCCACAAACGAGATCACTATTTAGTGCAATAACTCGATCAAATAACTCACTATTCGTTGCTATATCATGTTGACGCATCGCACAAATTAGTAAATTGATTTTAATATCCAGTTGTGCCATTGCTTGCTCTGCACCTAATATTACCGCTGCAATCACTTCTTCTACAGCTAAACCTTGCTCCATATGAAATAACGGGGCAAAACGTAATTCAATGTATTTCACATTATCTTGCGTTGCTTGTTCAGCCACATCTATTACCGAACGTCTTAAACTATCTTTCGTTTGTAAAACCTTTTGTACTTCATCAAAACATTTTAAATATGTTTCTAAATTTTCACAGTCTTTATCCGCTTGCAAATGCTGTTCATTGATGTCAATTACTTGTTCTGCGCCGAGTTGTTTAATTAATTCAACACTAACTGAACCATCTAAATGACAATGCAATTCTACCTTAGCAATATCTTTAATTAATTGTTCCATGTCATACTCCTTAATTAAATGGTCATACTTCTTACTCTCTCTTAAAAATAATATTACTATAAAAATATATAAGAAAGTGAGTTTAAAACTAAGTTTTTACAACTATTTTATCTACTCACCCAACTGTTTTTTATTATTAATCCTTCTACAAGCCTTATCGTATAGAATTATTGCTACGCCACTGTTTCGCAATTACTACGATGCTCACTACACTAATATAAACAATGCCAATAATAACTGAAATTCGTGTCTCTTTATTAAAAATCATACCGACAATTACTGCTAATAACATTAAAATAGTTACGTAATTACTATATGGCGCAAAAGGCATTTTAAATGGATGATCTGGTATCTTTTCTAACAGTCTAAAACGCAAATGACTAATTAAAATGGCAAACCAAGGGACCATACCTGGTAAAACGCCCGCACTAAAAACATAGACAAAGATATTAGTATCTTTCCCTAATATTAATGGTAAGACAATATCTAACACAATGCCCATAAAAATACCTAGAGTCACAGCAATGACTGCGATATCTGGGACATTATTACGATTTAGCCTTAAAAAGATTTTTGATGCTTGTTTTTGTTTAGCGAGTGTATAAACCATACGACTAGTGCTAAAGATGCCTGAATTACAACCAGACATTGCTGCTGTAACGACTACAAAATTAATAATTGTCGCAGCACCTGTTATACCAATTTTGGCAAATGTTGCAACGAACGGCGAACCAATTTGACTTACTTCATCCCAAGGATACACAGTGACAATTATAAATATAGAACCCACATAAAAAATTAGGATTCTCCAAATTACTCCATTTATTGCTCTTTTAATATTTTTTTGTGGGTCTTTAGTTTCTCCCGCAGTAACACCTATCAACTCGATACCTATATATGACCCAAATACAATAGAGAGTGCAAAAAAGAAACCACTTAAACCATTAGCAAAAAAACCACCGTGTGACCATAAATTGGCAAAACCAACTGGATCTCCGTGATTACCAAAACCAAATAAAATAATGCCGAATCCTGCAATAATCATTAAAATAATTGTAACAACTTTGATAGCAGCAAACCAAAATTCAAATTCGCCAAACCATTTTACCGATATTAAATTTGCTGTTAGCAAAATCGCAATAACTACTATACCAGGTATCCACGTAGGTAATTCTGGCCACCAGAATCGCATATACGAGCCGACTGCAATCACTTCACTCATTCCAACTATGATCCAATTAAAAATACTGCTACTCGCAGTTATGTATGAAAATGATGGATGAATGTAATCATTAGCAAATTTCGCAAATGATCCAGTGTCAGGATAAATATACAACATTTCACCCAATGCTCTCATAATCAAAAATACAAATAGACCAGCAATGGCATACGCTAATATAACCGAGGGGCCTGTCCATTTAATAGTACTCGAGGCGCCCATAAACAAGCCAACACCTATCGTACCTCCAAGGGCTATCATTTGAATCTGTCGTGCTGTTAACGCTCTTTGCAAATTGTTATTCATTAAACATACCTCTTTATTCATGATTATTACATTTTAATATATTTTCATATAAATTAAAATTGAGATTAGTATATTTATAAAAAGAAGTGAGACAGAAATCTAATTTTATTAAAAAGATTACGTCATCCCACCCTTTGCAATGATAACTAGCAGTAAACAATGGTTGATTTAGCGCACATTTTCACTGCTAGTCATCTACGAACAATATGAAAAGAGACTGAGACGAATCAATGATGTCTCAGCCTCTTTCACTACAATATATTATTGTTTTTTTCGTTTATCTAACACAATGATATAGATAAAGTAGTAAACCATGCCTACGATAAACCAAATCATTGTATAAAGTTTAGCTTGGCCACTAAGACCCCAAAATACAGAAAATACACAGACAAAAATAATTATCGGCATTACTGGATACAAAGGTAATTTAAATGCTGGTTCTGGTAAATCTTTACCTTCTCGAGGCCGTAAAGCATACATACCTATAGTTACAAACATAAAGGCAACCAAAGCTCCAGCAGTTATTAATTGTGCTAAGAAAGCAAAAGGTAACATTGACCCTACTATAACCGCTACCAGTGTAAGAATCCATAATGCATGATTCGGTAGATGTTTATTGTTGAGTTTACCTATCCATGTCGGTAAAACCCCATCTCTACCAAATGAATACAGTAATCTAGAACCTGCTAGCATCATGCCTATTAAGGCTGTGAACATACCGACAACAGATATTGCTTGTACCACAGCAGCAATAACTTCATGATTACTCATTCGAAGTGCCCAACCTACAGGCTCTGCATTATCTTTGTATTCGCTATAGTTAAACATACCGACCAGTACGAGAGATACAGCAATAAATAATGCCACTGCAATCAGTAACGAACCTAAAATACCACGTGGCATTGTTTTTTGAGGCTCTATAGCTTCACCAGAATTGGCCGCGATGGAATCAAAGCCGATATATGCAATAAAAATCATTGAACTACCAGCATAAATACCTTGCCACCCACCAAATGTACTATTCGCAGTAGACGAATGTTCAGGGATAAAAGGCACATAGTTATGTAAATCAATAACTGTTAAACCTACTATTAAAAATAAAAAGATCGCTAGTATTTTCAAAACAACTAAAATATTTTGTACTCGCGCTGTTTCAGATGCGCCCCGAGATAATAATAACGCAGTAATAATAACCACTACTGCAGCTAAAATATCTATTACGCCACCATTATTGCCTAAAGAATTAGATAATGTTGCAGGTAACTCAATATTCAATGGAGCAATTAGTCCTCGCAAATTTGCCGAAAACCCCGATGCAACGAATGCCACTGCAATAATGTATTCTGCAATTAATGCCCAGCCGACAATCCACCCGAAGAATTCGCCAAATAATAAACTTATCCACGTATAAGCAGAACCCGCAACAGGCATAGCTGATGCCATTTCTGCGTATACAAAAGCTACTAGCGCAGCAACAATAGCTGCTACTAAAAAAGATAAACTTACTGACGGACCTGCATAATCCGCCGCAACCACACCAGGCAATGTAAAAATTGCTGTCGACACTATCGTACCGACCCCTAGTGCTAGAAAATCTCTTACTCTTAATGTCCTTTCAAGATGTGCATCTTTATTTAGAAACAGAGCAGGATCTTCCTTATACAATAGTCTTTTCAATATATTCATTTCCTTACAATCTCCTTGTTGTTATCAAAACAATACTACACAGTATAATCGTATTTAATAGTGCTGTCTACAATATATTGTAGACAGCATTTTTTAACGCTCATCACCATGTCTAAACAAAAAACCAATCAGATATTAAATAAATCATTAAATGATTCAATCATTGTAGGGTGCGTATAAATATTGTCACGCAATACATCATACGTAATCTGTTGATCAATCGCTAATTTAATAATATTAATTATTTCTTCAGTTTGTGCACCATATAAAGTAGCTCCTAAAATCTGATTGTTTGATTTATCAATGACTACTTTGAATAAACCACGTTCGTCATGATTTATTTTATGTCGCGGCATTGCATTCACTGCCATTTGACCTTCTGCAAAGTCATAACCTTGTTCTTCAGCTTCTGCTGCCGTTAAACCTACACGAGAGAATGGTGGATCAACAAACATTGTATACGGAACTGCACCACGATTATTAGTTGTTCTTTGTCCATTACCTAATAATTGATCTCTCACAATTCTAAAGTCGTCTAACGAGATATAAGTGAATTGCATGCCACCTTTAACATCGCCTAATGCATAAATATGTGGCACTGTTGTTTGTAGTTTATCATTTACCGCTATTTCTTGACGCTCACCTAACTTAATATCAGTATTGTCTAATTCTAAGTCAGTATTAGGTTTACGACCTGTTGCTAATAACACTGCTTCCGCTGCAAAATCTCCTTGTGAAGTGCGCACTAAAGTATGATCATCTTGATCTTCAAAAGCTGTTGTTTCAGCGTTATATACGAATGTTACACCTTTATCCGTTAAATCCTGTTCAACTTGAGCCACGACTTCACGATCTTCATGTGCTAATAACTCAGATTTATGTTCAAGCACTGTAACTTCAGTACCAAAATTCGCAAAGATTGATGCAAACTCTAAAGCAATATAACCCCCACCTACGATTACAAGTCGTTGTGGTTGTTCAGGTAAATTCATAATACCAGTAGAATCATATAAATATTGTGACTCTTTAATACCATCGATAGGTAAAATTACTGGCGTTGCACCTGTATTAATTACAATATTTTCAGCAGTAACAGTCTCTTCTATTGAACCATTGTCATTTAATAAGGCAACTGTATCATTAGATTGGAATTTTGCTTTATTATCAAAAACTGTAATATTCTCTTCATCCGCTAAATTATGGTAGTTTTTATTATTTAACGCATCGATAACTTCTTCTTTACGTTGCATTGCTTGCTTAAATCCACTATGTGCTAAGCCTTCATGCACTAACGTTTTAGAAGGTATACATCCAATATTAATGCACGTACCACCATACATACGAGGTGATTGTTCAATCATTGCAACTTTTTTACCTTGTGTAGCTGCAAATTTCGCTAATGTTTTACCACCTTTACCAAAACCAATTACAATTAAATCATATGTTTTCATACTATTTATCCTCCTTGAGTATGTCTTCTAAAATATCTTTAATAGTAAAGTTTTCATAATACGCTTGAACACGTATCGCCTCTTGTTGAAAATGCTTAGCCATCGTAGTGCTAATTTGACTAGATACTTCACAACTACTGTCATGGTCTCCTGTAAAAATACGTCCTTTATCTCTACCCTCAGTGAACAATAAATAAAGGTCACCTAAATTAGCACTTGCTGTTTTTTTAATTGCTTGATACCCTCCAGCTTGCCCACGATGAACGTCCAAATAATCATGTTGTTTCAATATCCGTGCAACATTACGTAATTGCACTGCATTAACACACACCTTTTCTGCTAAAGCATCACTGGAAAATCGTTCGTTACTATGTTTAGTTAAAAATGTTAGTACGTGAATTGCGATATTGAATGATAAATTCATCTCTCCACTCCTTAATTGTAACTTTCATAATTACATTTAAACAAATATAATCCTAACAGACAACCCTTTTGCTTATATATAATTAGAAAAAAGAGTTACATCCAAAATTGATGCAACTCTCTTTTAGTATTATTTTGAAGCCCTTAACTTTTGATAAAAATAATTAGCAACTACGATATCGACTATAGCTAAGCCCACTGATTTAAAAACAGTTATTTCTTCTGCTGAATCTCTCCCGGTTAACTTACCTGCAACTATATTCCCTAATTCACCGTACAAATCTGTATCATTAAAGACACCTTCATTTACAGGATTTATTAAATCACCGGTTTCCTTTAACGCTGCTTCTGCCGCTTCAACTACTACCTTATCTGCGTTAGCAATTAACTGTGAAGGGAGTTCTTGCATATCTGGTTTGAACGATCCGACTGCATTTACATGTACCCCTGGTTCCACTTGTTTTTCGAACACAGGTGCAGACGCATTCGTTGCTGTAACTATAACTTCTGCATCATCCATGGCAGCATCAACATCATCATACACTGCGATTGCGACTTGTGGATGTCTATCTGCAACACCTTGTGCAAAGTCCACTGCTTTAGCATATGTACGGTTATAAAATTGAATACGTTGGATATCCCTCACTGCTAAAACAGCTTCAATTAATCCTTCAGCTTGTTCACCAGTACCAATTACACACAATGTTTGAGCATCTTCTTTAGCTAAATATTGTGTCGCCACACCAGAAATAGCGCCAGTGCGAATTTTTGTTAGATATGAACCTTCTAATATCGCTAATGTCTCTCCAGTATCATAATCAGATAACACTACGGATCCAACTATCGTACTTTTGCCCTTATCAGGATTATGTGGTGCGAACGTTACATTTTTCAACCCTACTAATTTTAACGCATCTGACAGTGCAGGCATGACTAAATAACGATTGTCTTGGTTAAAAGGTAATGAATAACGTATCGGTGTTTCAGTTTGACCTGCTGAATAAGCTTGTAATGCTTCAGCTACTGCATCTACAACTTCTTTCATATCTAACAATTTTGCTTGCTCATCTGCACTAATAAATTGCATAACAAACCTCCTCTAAGCGATATTTATACTCAAACATTAAGTTCACCTTATTGGGCTGTGTAGCCTCCATCTATTAGCACTGCTTGTCCTGTAACACTTTTAGCTTTATCACTAGCTAAAAACAAAGCATAGTCAGCAATTTCGGACACTTGCAACAAACGCTTTTGCGGTATTAAAGGATACAATACTTCATCTAACACATCTTCTATATTTGTTCCTCTGTTTTTGGCTAACTCTGCCATTTGATTACGTACTAAAGGTGTATCAACGTAACCTGGGCACAAAGCGTTAACTGTAATGCCATCTGTAGCATTTTCCAATGCTGCTACTTTAGTTAAACCAATTATGCCATGCTTGGCACTATTGTAAGCAGCTTTACCCGCAAAACCAATCACGCCATTTATAGATGCCATATTTAATATACGTCCTGATTGTTGCTTTTTCATATATGGCAAAGCATATTTCATCGCCATAAAACTACCAACTAACATAATATCAATCATTTGTCTAAATTTGTCTGTAGCAAAAGATTCAATACTATCTATATGTTGCAATCCTGCATTATTAAACAAAATATCGATTCGCCCATAATGTTCGACAGTCTGTTGAATCATACGTTGAATATCATCTTCGTTGGTTACATCTACTGTGATACCCATGCAATCTACATCTTGTGCTTGTAACGACTGCACTTCGCTCTCTAATTTAGTTGTATTCATATCTGCGAGAATGAGCTTAGCTTCTTCTTTCGCAAATATTTTAGCTATTTCTAAACCAATACCACTGGCTGCACCAGTAATGATTGTTACTTTATCTTTAACCAAGTCATTACAACTCCTTCAAATGATTTTCAAACTCTGCTTCTGTATACTTTTCTACGTCTGCTAAAGATACCCCTTCTTGTAACTCAATGAGTTTCATAACATTATCTTCAAACTGGAAGACAGCTAAATCAGTAATTAATGTATCAACGACGCCTTTACCTGTTAATGGTAAGGTGCAAGCTTTTTTCACTTTAGAATCACCATGTTTATTGACATGATCCATAATAACTACTACTTGTTGTGCACCTACAACTAAATCCATGGCACCACCCATACCTTTGACTAATTTCCCTGGAATCATATAGTTAGCCAAATCGCCATTTTGCGCTATTTCCATACCTCCAAGTATGGCCAAATCAATATGACCGCCACGTATCATGGCAAACGACTCTGCGTTATCAAAGAATGATGCACCTTTAGCTGCAGTTACCGTTTCTTTACCCGCATTAATTAAATCTGGATCTACTTCAGCATCAGTTGGGTAAGGACCGATACCTAACAATCCATTTTCAGATTGGAAATAAACATTTTCCACATGGTCATTTATTTCATTAGCAACTAATGTAGGCATACCAATACCTAAGTTAATGACCATATCACTTTTTATTTCTTGGGCTGCACGACGAATTATTTTCATTCTTTGTGTCATTTTATCCATGATTAACCTCCTTTACTGTACGCTTTTCAATTCTTTTTTCAAACTCCGCTCCAACAAATATGTAATCAATATAAACCCCTGATAAATGCACAGCATCTGGATCAATATCACCGACCTCTACAAGCTCTTCCACTTCCACAACTGTTGTTTTCGCTGCCATAGCACATAGTGGATTAAAGTTACGTGCTGTTTTGTCGAACACTAAGTTCCCAAATGTATCGGCCTTTTGCGCTTTAATAATTCCAACATCACCAGTAATCGCACGTTCCATTAAATATTCTCTTCCATCAAATTCACGGACTTCTTTGCCTTCAGCAATTAATGTGCCTACTCCTGTTGGTGTATAAAATGCTGGAATTCCAGCACCACCCGCACGTAATTTTTCAGCTAAAGTACCTTGAGGTGTTAACTCAACAGCTAATTCCCCATTAATCAATTGCTGTTCAAAACGTTTATTTTCACCAACATAAGAGCTGATCATTTTATCGATTTGTTTCTTTTCTAACAAACGACCTAAACCAAAATCATCTATACCACAGTTATTACTCACAACTGTTAAATGCTTAGTTCCTTTATTTCGAATAGCTTCGATAGCATATTCTGGAATACCACATAAACCAAAACCACCAGCTAAAAGTGTCATACCATCTTGCAAATTCACTAATGCTGCATTAATGTCTGTCACTACTTTAGACATAATATCCCTCATTTCTTCTAACAATTTTAATACCTAGTACTAATACTACTCCGATTATACTTTAAATGGAAATCATTGTCCTAAAATTATGATTACGCTTACAATGATAAACAAAAAAGCATCTCAATTAAAGTTGACTATCATTTCAACTATTGAGATGCTGTTTAAATTTTAATTTCTATAATTAAAAGGTTCAGGTTTTACTTCTCTAATTCCAAAATAATATTCTATGTTTTCACAAATACGTCGCGAAGCTTTGCCATCTCCATATGGATTACTAGCTTTATTCATTCTTTCATATTCATTGTGGTTATCTAACAAATTTTTCGTCTCTGTTAACACTGCTTCATAAGTTGTACCAATAACTTTTAATGTACCAGCACTAACACCTTCTGGTCGTTCAGTGGTATCTCTCAAGACTAATACCGGTTTACCCAATGATGGTGCCTCTTCTTGAACTCCTCCAGAATCTGTAAGAATTAAATGTGCTTCATTTGCAAAATTATGAAAATCTACAACATCAAGCGGTTCAATTAATTCAATTCTTGAATGATCGTATAAATACTGACTCGCAATCTCTCTTACTTTAGGATTTTTGTGCATTGGATATATAACAACGACATCTTTATATTCATCTACAATGTCACGAACTGCTCTAAAGATGTTGTGCATAGATTCCCCAATATTCTCTCTTCTATGTGCAGTTAATAAAATAACTCTTTTATCACTATGACGTTCAAGAATTTTTGACTGATATCCGTCTTTAATTGTTGTCTTCATTGCGTCAATGGCAGTATTTCCCGTTACAACGATACTTGCTACTTGTTTCTTTTCCCTTTGTAAATTATTAGCAGCTTGCTCTGTGGGTGCAAAATTTAAATCAGCCATATGAGCAACCATGACCCTATTCATCTCTTCTGGAAATGGAGAATATTTATTCCAAGTACGTAATCCTGCTTCTACATGACCAATTGGTATTTGATTGTAAAAAGCTGTTAAGCCACCTACAAATGTAGACGTTGTATCTCCGTGAACCAGGACCATATCTGGTTTTTCCTCTTTTATTACTGCATCTAATTTCGTTATAATTCTAGAAGTGAGTTCAGCTAATGTTTGGTTTGCCTTCATGATATTTAAGTCATAATCTGCTTTTATATCAAAGATGTTTAACACACTATCGAGCATTTCTCTATGCTGTGCTGTAATTACGACAACTGGTTGTAGCTTTTCATTTGTTTGTAACGCTTTAACTAGAGGCGACATTTTTATAGCTTCCGGGCGGGTGCCAAAAACGGTCATTATTTTCTTCATTTGCTTCCCCCTTGTTCATAACAATTTAAATTCAATCATTAATTAACTAGCTCTATATCTCTTGTTATGTATAGGTTACCATAGTTAATATATGATACATCTTTAAAGTTGGATTTAACAATGTTTTTCGTATCAAAGATGATTTTATGTTTCATGTATTTGAAGTCATCATCACTAAATGTTTTAAACTCAGAATGATCCGCAAGAATAAGTACCAGTGAAGCCCCTTCAGTAGCTTTATCAATATCTTTTTCAACAAAATCTAATTTAACATGTGGATCATAAGCCACTACATCTAAGTTCTCATCTTGTAATAATGTATAAATATCAACAGCTGGTGATTCCCTAATATCATCGACGTCACCTTTATAAGTTAATCCAAATACAGCAACTTTGGCGTTATCGATACCAGTTAATAACCGCTTAACATTTTCAACTACAAATTGAGGCATTGAGCGATTAATTTTTCGAACATTTTGAATTAATGGCGAATTTTTTGGGTCTGTCGCGATAATGAAATACGGATCAACAGCCAAACAATGACCTCCTACACCTGGACCAGGTAAATGTATGTTTACACGTGGATGCTTATTAGCCATTTCAATCACATCTAATACATTGATGTCTAAGTTATTGCAAATTTTTGTTAACTCGTTTGCTAAAGCAATATTTAAATCACGATAAGTATTTTCCATTAATTTACTCATTTCAGCAGTACGTGCATTAGTTTCAATCATTTCACCTTTAACAAATGTACTATAAACTCGTTTCCCAGCTTCCACACATTTAGATGTAACACCACCAATAATACGGTTATTATATACTAACTCTTCTAAAATTTTCCCAGGTAATACACGTTCTGGACAGTGAACTAAATAAATATCTTCGCCAACTATAAATCCAGTTTCTTCGATTAATGGTTTAACGAAGTCATCTATGGTACGAGGTGCAATAGTAGACTCTACAATAATCGTATCACCTTTTGTTAAATGTGGAATTACACTGTTTATTGCACTAAGTACTATTGAAATATCACAAGATTCGTACGTATCATCGTTATTTGGTGTTGGTACAGTAATGATAAATGCATCCGCTTCTTCAGGCTTGGTAGATACTTTGAACTTCCCTGTTTCAAGTACTTCTTCAAATGCTTCTTGTAACCCTGGCTCCTCTATGTTTGCTTTCCCTTGTTGTAAACAATCGATTGTTTTTTCATTTATGTCTACACCTAATACATCCACACCATGTTTGGCGAACATAATAGATGTTGGTAGTCCGATATAACCTAAACCCACAACTGTTATTTTCAAAATAATACCCTCCATATACAAATAATAATTTTTATATGTGATTTTCATTAAAATGACTTTTAAAATACTAATATTTATTCATGATATCTTTGATAATTGTTTCAAATTTCTGATTATCAATAGCAACTTTGCTTTCATGTGCATACAAAGATTTGGCATACACCAAGTTACCGTAGATTTTAGAAATAACTCGAAATTTATTTAAAATAGGATACATTGCTTTTGGAATAGGCAATAAAAATGTATTTTTATGTTCATTCTTCCGTATTTCTGTTACAACCTTTGTCGTATTGAATTCAAATTTATCTTTTGGATGATAGATACCTGTCATTTCATGTTTAATTATTTCATTTACAAATTGTTCCAAATGTTTAATATACAAAGCGCTCCTAGCATTACTTAAATTTGGAATTATAGGTAATCGCTTTGCAACTTTTATTAATTTAGTGAAATTACCTGGTGAACCTACTCCATATATCATTGGAGGTCTAATTATTGCAACTTTAAAATTATCATCTGCTATCTCTCGTATTTTAGCTTCAGCTTTAGCCTTTGATATACCATAATTTGTCACTGGTTTTAAATTAGTTGGATTTGTTAGCTCAACCATTTCACCAATTTTGCCATCCTCTCCAAACACAGCCATCGTACTCATAAATACAAAATGTTTAACTCCGCATTTTTTGGCTTCCATTGCTAAATTAAATGTTAAATGCATATTAACTCGAAAATACTCTGCAAGTTGAGCGTTAGGATCATTGTTATGTACTAAAGCTGCTGTATGGATAATGGCATCATATTGCTTAAAATCCAGTTCTTTCCACAATGTATTTTTTACATTTAATCTGCTAACTTTATTACCTAATTGTTCTAAACTATCTGCTAAATGACTGCCAACATATCCGCTACTTCCAGTTATTAAAATGTGTTTAGCCATTAGTGAGACACACCTTCTGAAGAGATTGTGTTAATCACAGTTTTATAAATGATGTACATATCAAGTAGTAATGATTGATTTTCCAAATAGTATTTATCATACATAACTTTTTGGTCATCTGTGTTATTATCTCTGCCCATCACTTGAGCTAATCCAGTAACACCTGGTCGTATTGTATGCACATTAACCTTAGTCCTCTTTTCGATAAGTTCATATTGGTTATAAAGTGCTGGTCTCGGGCCCACTATTGACATTTCTCCTTTTAGCACATTTACTAATTGCGGTAACTCATCAATTGATGTTTTTCTAATGAATTTACCTGTCTTAGTTATAAAATCTTCTGGCCCCATTAAATCTGTTGCTACGTTAGGCGTCCCCATTTTCATGGATCTAAATTTATAAATATTAAAAAGCTCATTATTTATCGTTGGTCTTTTTTGTTTGAAAATAGCAGGACCCGGTGACTCTAATTTTATTAGTACTGCTACAATAAGTAGTAACGGCCCGGCTACAATTAATCCATATATTGAGCAAAATAAATCGAAAGCTCTTTTCACATCAATTGCCTCCATTCAGCAAAATATAATATTTAGTTGTGTTATGTTGTCTCGTATATTCATCTTTAAATAATTGATATGCATTACCCCCCAATACTTGTAAGTCATTCCTTGAGTGCGAAGTTATAAAATTTAGAATGTCTTGTGCTGCACCATTATCAATTTGAATACCTGCATTGTATGTTTCAACGTGTTTAACGATATCTGAATGTTTATCCATAATTAAAATTAAGGGTTTCTTATTGGCTAAGTAACCATAGTTTTTACTCGGCACACCTAAGCCCACACCTTCAGGAATTAACGAAGCAAAACAAGCATCAGTAATTTTTAATACATCCGTATAATCAGTCCCAGTTAGAAATTCATACATCTTCACATTTTTAATTTCGTTTGATTTAATACTTTTTTTCACTTCTGCATATTTTTTACCATGCCCACATAGAATCGTTAACGTGTTCTCGTTATTCTTATTTAACTTTAAGAATTCAACAATTGTCTCCATATCTTGTAGTTGTCCCATATTGCCACTATATAGCAAGATCTTGTCATATTGATTTCTAAGTTTCTTAAATTCATTACTCTTAACTACGTCATATTCAGATTCTATGTACCAGTTAGGTATCACGTGAATATTTCCCGGGTTATCTGAAATTTTATTTTGTAATAAATAAGTTTTCATTTCTGTGCCTAGAACTATGATGTTTTCAGCATTTTTATATACATGTTTATTGATATAGTTCATTAATCTATCAATTAGACTTCCAGATTTGATAGTTCCTGTTTTCAAAGCGTTGTCGGGCGCAATATCATACACTACAAATGAGTATTGCTTGTTAAACATTCGATATAACACATCTGGAATTAAAGGTAATATTGGTGGGTTTGAATATACTAATATATGATCATAAGTCAGCATTTTTGGCATTTTACAAACAAACATTGCAAATAATGAAAAGAAATTAAAAATACGACCAAATTTATTTTTGTTATTAAATTTAGAGTATTTTAATCTTTTAATAGAAATTCCCTTGTAATTTTCATTTTTTTCAACATCTTTTTCATTACTGTATTCATATGGCCACCCACACATCACTTCCACACGCATACCTTTGTCAACTAAGTCCTCAGCCATTTGAGTTGGTAATGTAGCAGACGACACATATTCAGGATAAAAATACTGACATAATATTAATAATTTTTTCTTTTTCATCTACTCACCTTAGATTTTCAAATTTATTTAAACTTAAGCTTAATTTGTGATAACCAAAGCAATAATGCTAACGGAATAAATAAATATAATGCTTCTTGAATATTTGTTGCAGTATCTCCCCGAATAGAACCCATAATCAATTGAATAGATAAAATAGTTATTAAAATTAAATTAATACTATATATTCCATTTTCAGCTTTTCTTAAGCTCAAACTGTACTGGTCAGCTAAACCACAAAATATTGCAAATATTATACTCGCTAAAATTATTCCAAAAACACCTAAATATATATATGCTTCACCTACAAACCCTGGTGGAATTGACATCCCTTGATCAAATGGAAAATTTAATTTTTTAACTATTTCTTCCGACAAAGGTTGGGGTTTATTCGGCCAAATACTTCTAGGTATAAAAATAAATAATGGTTTGAATAATGTTAATATATTTACATGTACTTGATAATTAGTAATTATAGTTGCTAAAGAATATGAATAATTCACATCCGTTCCTACTGCTAAATAATCTATATATTTGTTGTAATCTCCGACTAATATATCTTTAAAATTCACAAAACCATCCTTCAAACCATAAGTTCGAATGCTCATCATTAAAGGTAATATAATTAATATAGTTGATAGTGCAATTACTGATAAATGAAGAAGGTTTGGTGTTTTCCCTTTTTTATAAATGTAAAGTACTAAAATTGCTATAGTGGGATATATTAAAATGCGTCTTCCAAATATGAAGATTGTTACTACTATTACACTAATAAGAATTAGAAATAAAGATTTCACTTTATTTCTTGTATTATTTGAATTATATAAATATAAATATGAAAGATATAAGTAACCCAATAGCACTGATCCTTGTAACATTTTCATTATAGAGCTATTTTCAAGAGTTGCAGTCGAACCACCAGTAACAATGTTCAATCCTGTTAACATTATTACAACAATTGTTGCTAATACATATATTGGATAGATATTATCTATATTTTTTGTTTTTATTATTAATAAATTGTTCATTTCAAATTTTATATTTGCAAGTTGAATAATAAGATTAGTAACTACAAAGACAATCAAAGCTAGTAAATACAATTTATTAGTGTAATCATAATTTGAGGCATCTAAATACAATTTATAATTAAAAGGTTTATCCATTATTATAGGTAATAAAAAACTTATACTAAAAACTGTTAAAAATAATAAACTTATAAACCTAAAATTTGAACGCAATAAATATATCGCATAAGTAACCGATATTGTTACAAAGAAAAATATAATCACACAATTCACCCTTTATTCTGAATTAGCTTTAAAATATTTTTATAAATGGCAAAATGCTTATATATTGCTGAAATTATTAAAGCGATTGCATATCCATATATTTCTATAATGTTAGTCAATATTGCACTAAGTAAAACAATTATTATTAATGTGAATAAGTTAATTATCAAATTATTTCTATATTGATTGTTAGCAAGCAATTTTATTTGTAGCAATGCTGAACTCGACATTAAAATCACCCCTAAACTCGCTGGAAATATTAACAATTGAACTTTGTAAATATACTCATTATAAAATATATAAATAAAGACCCATGAAAGTACGGAAATAAAAATTGATATTATAATTGATAAAAATATTATTAACTTCCACGTCTTTCTTACTTGAGCTGTCGTAATCTCTTGTTTGTTATCAACTTCATAACTCAATAACACGGTAACAATGGGATTGATTAGTATATTAGAAATTTTGCCAATTATAGTAGCAATAAAGAATAATGGCACATAAATAGTTCCTAAGAATATACTTAGCAATATCCTATCTGAGTAATTAATTAAATTTAATATGGAATTAGCACTAAGAAGCTCTAAATAACTTTTAAAATCAACTTTATTTAACATTTTAATATTTGTTTTTTTTAATACGTTCTTATATTCAAATATCATTAATATACTCATTAAAAATTCACTCAAAAATAATATTACGAACACAGATGTATGCAATAAATACATACTTACGCCGCCTATTATCATAATTGCACTTGCTACTAAACTTATATAAAATAGTGATTTAAATCGAAAATCTAATCTGTAATATACAAATAAATAACATCTTATTAATAAAAATGCTGACCACAAACTAGAAAACATAATATCTATGAATGCAAACTGATTCACTAGAGAATAAAGACCCGTTACACACATTACTATTACAGATCCCATAAATATTAAAAATAAGTATTCCGATTCAATTATTTGATCTTTATTTTTATTTATTAATCTTATGTTATTCAATGTGTTCCCTATGATAGGTGAAATCATATTAACTAATGTTAAAAGTAAAATGAAGTTCCCAAATTCTATTGTAGAATGTGATTTTGAATAAATAGGTAGAAGTAAAAACTGCATTAAAACCATGATCATTACGTTAGATAACACACTATAGATAAAGTCTTTTGATTTATTCATTTTGCTACCACACTATTAATTACTTAAATATATTCTTTTTAATTTTTCACTTTCATTTTGCCAATTCAGCTCATTAGATGCCTTAATAGCATTACATCTTAATTTGTTGTATAAAATTTTATTATTTAATAATGTTTGCACGGCTTCAGCAATGTTTTGAGGTGTTACTTTGTCTATTACAATTCCAAATTCATATTTTTCATTTAAGTAGTAATGTTCTTTAACTGGAGATAATATTACTGGCAATCCAGCATGTATACATTCAAAAATTTTATTAGACACTGTATATTTAAAATTTATTGAAACAGGTTTAGTAAGAACTACACCAATATCACTTTCACTTAGTTTTTGAACTAACTCTTTTACTTCTACAGGTTTAGCTAATTTTACGTTAGCATTTTCTACTTTAATGAGTTTTCTAATTTCGTCTTCTTGTGGGCCAAATCCTCTAATCACATAATTAACTGGTTGTTCATGCTGAATTGTAGCAGCTTTAACAAACTCCTCATAACCACGATTTGCAACAATCTGACCTTGATAAACAACTTCATTAATTTCACTACTTTTAGTTAAAGTCAATGATTCATCGAGAAACGGTGCATTGGTAATCACATGTGGCGTTTTTTTATAACCTTTTTTTAAATAATATGATTTAGCTGCATGACTCACAGTAACAAATGCATTCACCCTTTTATTTATAATATGTTTTTCAATAAGTTCAACAATTTTAGATATAACTCTGTACTTATTGATAAATGCGTTCTTAGCATATATTTCATGGGCATCAAAAATGATATTGGCTTTTTTATAACCACTTAAGTAAACCATTAGCAACACATCAAAATCATTTGCATGAATAACGTCTGGTTTATAATTTTTAATTTGTCTTATTACACCTTTGGCAAATTTAATGCGTTTAGATAGCTTACTTAAAATTGAAGTAGAATCTTTTTTATCACCAATTAATTTATATTTAAAATCTATCTGCTTTAAGCGTTCTTCTGTAACATTTTTATTATTCATTCCAATCATTAAATGAGTATTAGTAACATTTTTAATCGTCTCCATTTGCTTCAAAATTCTAGGATCTTGAACAATATTACTTGATACGATATTTAAAATTTTCATTTATCTCTTCCTATTCTTTCGAAACTTTAAAATTATTTAATGAAAAGTTATTTGCTTTAAGTTCTTTTGGCTCCATTAACCACCATTTACTTTCAAGTAACTGCTGAATAGTTACATTATCAAATCTTTTTTTTATAGCTTTAGCTGGTATTCCACCTACAATTTCATAAGGAGCAACATCTTTCGTTACAACTGCTCCTGTTGCTATGATTGCACCAGTACCTATTTGAACACCATCTAGTACGATTGCACTAGCTCCAATCCATACATCATGTCCAACAACAATTTTCTTCGGACTCTCATCAAATTTCAAAAAAGCTTCTTTTAAACCAAAAGGGTTATTGTTTGAATAAAAGACAGGAGAGCTACTAAAAAAATTTACTGGATGCTTACCTAAACCCATCTTTACATCAGATGAAATTGAACAGTAATTGCCTATTTTAACGTTATTAAAATCACTACCAAAACCAATATAACTATATTTACCGATAGTAGAATTTCTGACTTTACAGAATCTATCGACATAATTATTACCTTCAAAAGTTGAATTAGTAACATAAGCTAATCTATTTATCTTCACATTTTTTTCCTTAGAAGATGATGATTTTATTAAAGCAAATACTTTATTTAACATGATTTCCTCCAAGTATTGCGATTAATAATATCTTTATAACTTTGAATAATTTTAACGACCTTTGTTGAAACATTGCTATCTTGATAGTCGATTGCGTCAACCATTGGCTCGTCATTTTCTTGCATTAATTTCGCTAATTCTACAGATTGCACAAGATTGGCATATGAAATGCCACCAACAATAACTGTCCCTTTATCAAGTACTTCCGGTCTTTCAGTTGATGTACGGATTAAGACACCTGGGAATTTTAAAATAGCTGATTCTTCAGACAATGTACCGCTATCGGATAATACGACAAATGCATTTTTCTGCAATGCATTATAATCAAAGAAGCCAAATGGTTTTAATTGACTAACCAATGGATGAAATTTGAAGTTTCTTTCTTCAATTTTTTTCCAACTTCTTGGATGCGTTGAATAAATAACTGGCATTTGATAGTTCTCTGCAATTGCGTTAATCGCACTCATCAATGATAAGAAGTTTTGCTCATTATCAATATTTTCTTCACGATGCGCTGACACTAAAATATAATTTTGCGGTGTTAACTTTAAGTTTGAAAGAATGCTACTTCCCTCAATTTTAGTTAAATGTTCATCTAATACTTCTTTCATAGGAGACCCTGTCACAAAAATATTTTGTTTTTGGATACCTTCATCAAGTAAATAGCGTCTACTATGTTCTGTGTAAGGTAAGTTAACATCACTGACATGGTCGACAATTTTCCGATTAATTTCCTCTGGTACATTTTGATCAAAACATCTGTTTCCTGCTTCCATATGAAATACTGGAATTTTAAGTCTTTTCGCTGATAACGCTGCTAAACAACTATTGGTATCTCCTAAAATTAACAGTGCATCTGGCATTTCTTCAGCTAAAACTTCATATGATTTTGCTAAAATGTTACCCATTGTTTCACCTAAATGACTTCCTACCACTTCAAGAAAGTAGTCTGGTTTTCTTAATTCTAAATCCTCAAAAAACACTTGATTCAGCGTATAGTCATAATTTTGACCCGTATGTACTAATACGTGATTGAAATACTTATCGCATGATTTTATAGTTGCTGATAACCGAATAATTTCAGGCCTTGTACCAACAACAGTCATTAATTTTAATTTTTTCACTTATTTAGACCTCCAAGAAATATGTATCTGGATTATGTGGGTCAAAGATTTCATTTACCCACATGATTGTAACCATATCTGTGTCACCTAAGTTTTCAATATTGTGTGTATAACCTACTGGAATATCAACTACTTCAAGTTTTTCGCTAGTAACAGGATATTCAATAATTTTGTCATCTCCAACTTTTCTAAAACGAATAACACCATGACCAGAAACAACTAAAAATTTTTCATTTTTTGTATGATGCCAATGGTTTCCTTTCACAATGCCAGGTTTTGAAATATTAACCGAAACTTGACCTCTATCTATAGTTTTAAAAATCTCTGTAAATGATCCTCTATCATCAACATTCATTTTTAAAGGATAACTAAATTTATCTTTAGGTAAGTAACTTAAAAATGTACTATGCAATGCTCGTTCAAATGGATTTTCAATATTTGGGAGTGATTTATTTATATTCATTTCTTTAAATCGATATAATAGTTTAGCTACTGTACCTAATTTTTCTTCAAATACATTAGGTACTTCGGGTCTGTCATTTTTAATAGTCGGTCGTCCTGCAATTGCATTTTTAAATTCTTTAATAACGTCATCAATATAGTTTAATTTAAGTTCAACATCCTCATCATTAACTTGTATTTCTTTATTTCGAGCAATATTATGGCAAAACGTAGCAATAACTGAGTTGTAATTCGGTTTGCACCATTTACCAAATAAATTAGGCAAGCGATAAATTAAACTTTCATTGCCATTTTGTACTGCAAAATTAATAAGTAGATGCTCACTTTCACGTTTACTATTACCATATGGTGTATCAATTTCAGCTTGAATTGATGAAGCAAAAATAATTTTTGGTTGCTTAGGGTTATCTTTTAAGATTTCAAGTATTTGTTGTAAAAAGTCTACATTACCTATTTTAAATTCCGTATCATTTTGAGGCCTATTTACGCCTGCTAAATGCACAACTGAATCAGCTACCAGTAAATACTGTTTTAATTCATCTGAGGAAGTTTGTCTGTGCACTTCAAAAATTTCATAATCTGTTGTTGCTTTCAAATCTTCTTTTAGGTTTTTTCCTACAAAGCCATTTGAGCCAGTTATAACAATTTTCAATGTAAACGCTCCTGTCTTTTATGGTATTTGCTTAATTCAGTACGAACATATTTTAAAGTCAGCAATTTCTCCTTAATTTCTTCAACTGTTAATATTGTCGTATTATCAGAATTATATTCATAAGATGCAGTAATACTTTTACTACCATCTTCAAAATAATTACTGTAATTCAAATCTCTTGAATCTGCTGGCACTCTGAAATAATTTCCTAAATCTTCACATTGAGCGTATTCCTCGCGAGTTAATAATGTTTCAGACTTTTTCTCACCATGTCTTGTACCGATTATTTTGAGGTCATTATATGCTTCAAATAATTGTAAAAGTGCTGTCGCAAGGTCTCCAACTGTTGAGCTCGGTGCTTTTTGAACCATAATGTCTCCATTTTGTGCGTGCTCAAATGCATAAATCACTAATTCAACGGCTTCTTCTAAAGTCATTAAAAACCTTGTCATATTTGGATCTGTTATTGTTAATGGTTCTCCAGCTTTAATTTTTTCTATGAAGAGAGGAATGACTGAGCCTCTTGAAGCCATCACATTACCGTACCTAGTACCACAAATTAATGTTTGCTCACTATCCACATTTCTAGATTTAGCTACAAATATTTTTTCCATCATTGATTTAGAAATGCCCATTGCATTAATCGGATAGGCAGCTTTATCTGTAGATAAACAAATTACTTTTTTTACATTATGACGAATAGCATTTTGTAGTACATTTTCAGTACCGAGTATATTTGTTTTAACAGCTTCTATTGGGAAAAATTCACAAGAAGGCACTTGTTTTAAAGCTGCTGCATGAAATACAAAATCTACATTTCTCATAGCAGTTTCTACACTACGTGAATCTCTCACGTCACCTATATAAAATTTTAATTTAGGGTGATTGTACTTTTTTCTCATATCGTCTTGCTTTTTCTCATCTCTTGAAAACACTCTAATCTCTTTAATATCTGTTTCAAGAAATCTATCCATAACGGCATTACCAAATGACCCTGTTCCACCAGTGATTAATAGCACTTTATCTTTAAACATATTAATTCTCCTATTCATTAGCAATCTGGATAATTTTTTCTTTAGAAAAGTTATTTACTAAATCATTTATGATTTCGTCTACTTCTACTCGAGAGAAGAATTTCACTTTACCTCGATAGATTTTTTCATATACTTGTTCTGGATGTATTTCACCCTCATTCAGTAACTCTTCGTATAGCTTTTCTCCTGGTCTTATACCAGAAAATTCAATACCGATATCTTCTTCTTTTTTACCGCTTAACCTAATAAGATTACGCGCTAAATCTACTATTTTTACTGGTTTTCCCATATCGAGTACGAAAACTTCTCCGCCTTGTGCTAAGGCACCAGCTTGTAATACTAATCTTGATGCTTCTGGTATCGTCATAAAATACCGCGTCATTTCTGGATGCGTTACAGTAACCGGGCCACCCGCTTCTATTTGTTGCTTAAATAATGGAATTACTGAACCTCGCGAACCTAACACATTACCGAAACGGACAGCGACAAAGTCTGTTTGTGATGTTTTGTCGTTCAAACTTTGTATAACCATCTCTGCAACTCGCTTTGTCGCTCCCATAACGTTCGGTGGGTTTACTGCTTTATCTGTAGAAATCATGACAAACTTTTTCACAGCTGCATGTTTCGCTGCTTCTGCAGTATTTTTCGTTCCTAGTACATTATTACGTAATGCTTCTTGTGAATTATATTCCATCAGTGGAACGTGTTTATGTGCTGCTGCATGATACACGGCATACGGTTTGTAGTAATTCATCACTTCAAATAATCGCACTCTATTTTGCACATCGGCTATTACAGGTTCTAACTCAATTTCCCCTGCATACTGTTTGGACAATTCTTGGTGTATTAAATAAATACTATTTTCACCATGTCCTAACAACACGACTTTGTTCGAGCTAAATTTACAAACTTGGCGACAAATTTCTGAGCCTATAGAACCACCTGCACCGGTAACTAATATCGTTTTATGCGTTAACTCCTGTGATATCATTTGCATATTTAGTTCTACTGGGTCCCTCCCAAGTAAATCTTCAACTTCTACCTTTTTCAGTTGATTAACTTCAATTTCTCCTGCCATAACTTCCTCAATATTAGGCATTCTTAATAACTCAACACCTTCAATATTGCAGATATTATTAATTTCTTTTAGTCTCTTTTGATTAACTGTAGGTATTGCTATAATAATTTTTTTGATGTTAAATTTCTTTACTAACTCCGGAATATCAGCTATCGTTCCCTGTACTTTAACTCCTTCAGTAATTGCTATTTTGTACTTTTTCGGATCATCGTCTACTGCCAATACTGGTTCTAATTTCATCTCAACACTTTTCAACATTTGACGAATCAACATCGAACCTCCTTGGCCAGCACCGACAACTAATGTAGGTTTTTTATTATATGCTTTGCCACCAAAGTGTTTACTTGATACTCTCCAACATAAACGAGAACAACCAATAAATATTAAATGCATCATCCATGTAATAAAATACAACCTAATAAATGGACTTTGCGCTGTTAAGATTGCTACGATAATCATTGTGCTCACAATAGATGAAGTTACCGCTTTCACAACTAACAAGAGTTCACCCACACTAGCATACTCCCATGCCCGATGATATAAGTTAAAAGCCAAGGCAAAAATGTGATGCGATATTAACAACGACAGCGCTGATAACATTAATAATTTAATAGAATAACTTTCAAAATATGGCTGTAAGATAAAATAACTTACAAAGACTGAGAAAGTTACTATTATTGAATCAATCATAATTAATATTAATAACCGTAATCTTGCAGAAATGTGCGTCACTATAATCCCTCATTCAATTTACTAAGTTAGTCCAAACCATTTTTTCTCTTTATATCCCTGAGTTGGCTTAAATTTGGATATGTGTACATCCCTAACCACCTTTTGTGCATTTGTTAAAAAATTAGTTAATTCACCATGATACTGCTTCACCTTACGGTCCTGAAATAAGCTACGCATCAAAAATGGACGATGTATGGCATGATGTGCATCGGAACCTACAAAATGTACTAAATTGTTATCTATCATTTGAAATGCTAACTTTTTAACGTTTTTACCAAAAACACCTACTAACGATCCAGAAGTCAATTGACTTAAAGCTCCCATGTTAATTAGCTCAAATAATACATCAAGATTTTGACTCATTTCTTTATTTCTTTCTGGATGTGCAATGATTGGTATATATCCTTTATTTTGTAATTCATAAAATAGCTTATGCGTATAATACGGCACTTCGTTCGATGGAAATTCAATTAATAAATAACGTGAATCATTAATTCCTTTAATAGTTCCTTGTTCTAGCTCAGTAATAATTTGATCTGTCAATCGAATTTCCTGTCCCGCATAAAAGTTAATGTTCAATTGTTTTACTTCTTCATGATTTTGTAATTCCAACAACTTTTCTTCAACACAGTGCATAGTCGTTGAATATTTAGGATGTAAATGATGAGGCGTCACTATTATTTCAGTTACTCCTTCTGTACGTGCTTGTTGTAGCAGTTTACTCGCTGCTTCAATATTTTGTGGTCCATCATCAACATCAATTAACACGTGATTATGAAAATCAATCATTACTATCATCTCCGTAATAATAATAGTAATTTGACGATTTATCTTTCGGCATTTTATTTAATACAACACCAATAACTTTTGCTCCTGATATTTCTATTAATTCTTTAGCTTTTTTCACTTCATTTTTATCATTCTTTTCGCTATCAATGACTAAAATGCAATTCACCACATTGATAGCGTATAGTTGAGCATCAGTCACACTCGTTACCGGTGGTGTATCGATCACAATAAAATCAAACTCTTGCTTTAGTTGCTGGTATACTGTTTTAAATTTTTCTGAACCAATTAACTCAGATGGATTCGGTGGTATCGGACCAGAAGTTAGTACAAACAAATTTGCAACGAACGTCTCTTTGACAGCATCTTGATACATTGCCCTACCTAACATATAGTTTGATAATCCATTATTGTTCGTTACATCAAAAACATAATGTTGCGTCGGTTTACGCATATCACCGTCTATAAGTAATGTTTTATAACCTGCTTGCGCATATGTAATTGCAATATTTGCTGCAATCGTACTTTTTCCTGCTGCAGTTTTTTCTGAGGCAACTATGATATCTGTAATTTCAGCATTTGCATTCGAAAACATAATATTCGACCTTATTCCTCTAAACTTTTCACTAATCGTTGATTTGGGTTGATCATATGTGTACAGGGGTGTTATATTTTTATTCTTTTTAGCCATAGCTGAGCAACCTTCCTTATTTGAATTTTTGTATAGCGCCTAGAACTGGTAAGTCCAATTCCGTTGCTACATCTACTTCTGTTTTTATACGTTTATCAAATAATTCTTTTAGCACAACAGCAAACAGCGCTACTAATAATCCCGATGTCCATCCGATAAATAAATTTACAAGTGGTTTAGGTGCAACTTGTATGGCGGTCCCATTAGCTTTAGATAAAATTGACACATTATCTATATTCATAATGTCAGTCACTTCATCACTAAATACCTGTGCAATAGTATTAGCAATTTTTTCCGTTTCCTTCTTATTTTCACTTTGTATATTAATGTTTAATAATTGCGTTTCAGCCTGATTTGACACAGTTAACATTGCAGCAATATCGTCCGCACTATATTTTTTGCTTAGTTTTCTGGCAGAGGCCTCTAAAATACGAGGACTTTTAATAATTTCATTATATGTATTTACTAATTGAATATTGCTTTGTACTTGTTGCGGATTAAATTGCTGACCATCACTTTCTTTTTGATTAACCAAGACTTGGGTAGAAGCTTCATATTTGGGAACCATAATAAAAAAAGTAATCATTGCACTACTAATTAAAAATAAAAGTGGCACTAAACATAAGAACTTTAAGTTTTTCTTTATTATGTCTTTTAACTTCATCAAATCTAATGTTTTTTCCATATTTACCTCCATTAATCATGTTTTACAATTGATTAAATGCCATCCATTTTGTAATATCAATATTTGCTCACAATTTTTATTGCGAACCATATTGTAATTTACAAATATGTTGCATTAAAATTTTACCTGAATATACTTTCAAGCTGTGGTAAATTTTAAAATAAGCAAAAAAAAGGAAGCACTTAATAAAAAAGTGCTTCCAAAAAAATGTGTAATTCTTATTTTGTTGTAAATTTATTATGCAATGTCGAATAAGAAACGTCGTGTTGTTGTACCATCTTCTTTTGTATATGGTTCGATTTCTTCGCCACCGTTATGCTCAATGACTGACAATGAAATTTCATTATCTGCATTGCAAGTAATTAAGGCTTCTTGTACGCCAATACGTGATAAATAATCTAAAGCTTTCTTCAAGATTTTATTACCGTAACCTTTACCACGATATTTTTTGCGTATGCCGTAACTAACGTGACCACCGACTTTTTTCAATGAATCATTTAAATGATGTCTAATATTAACTGCACCGATAATTTCTTCATCATCAATTAAGAAGAATGTTGTGTTATCCACTGTTTCATCGCGTGTTTTATTATGTGCTAGTTCATGCACTAATTCTTCGAAACAACTATATTTTGTAATACTTGTAATCGATGGAACGATTTGCTCATCATTATCTATCCATTCCTTCATATAATTACAATATAAAGATTCATCTGACATTGCCAACTCTCTAAATTCAGCCATGCTGATGTGCCTCCTTCTAACTACTTATATCATTATTATGTGTGTTTAAATAATAAACAAAATGATCCGTCCATTGACCATTTTCAAATATAAATCCCTTACGTATACACTCAAAATGGAAGCCCACTTTTTCTAATAGCTTTTGTGATGGTTCATTATCAAGATTGACATGTGCTTCTATTCTATGAAAATGTAATATCTGTTGTGCTTGTGCCACGATTTCAACTAGTGCTTCATAGGCATAGCCACGTCTCCAAAATTGGTTGTGAATAAAGTAGCCTAATTCTGCCCATTGAAAATTGTCCCTACTTAATGTTTTCAAATCTATCATTCCGATATGTTGCCCACGTTTATCAAAGATAGCAAAATAATAAATATCATCTTCTTTTATCGCTTCTTGTTGGTTACGCACAAGTGTGTAAAACCATGATTCGGTCTTCTCTAATAAATCAAGTTGTCCCTTATCATATTTATATTGTGCTGGCTTACTGTTACTATAACCGTTATACCATGAATGATAGTCATTTTTTTCCAACGGTCTAATGATAAGACGTTGTGTCTGAAAATGCAACCTTAAATTGTATTTCATTTAGTTATTCCCCTTTTAAAATAAAAAACCACAATTTTCTGTATATTGCACACCGTTAATTAAGCTAGTTGACCCTATCATACTACTTTCTAATTTGTTAGTAAAAAATTCCGCCATGCTTACTTTTTTTCGAGATGGGTATACTGATAATAAGTAATTTTACACTTATAAACATTGATATTTTCTTTGTTATAACATGCTAGAACCAAGCATTTAAGGAGGTTGTTACAATGAATAAACATCTGTCTAATATTTTATTCACATTCTTTGGAATTTTAGCTTGGTTGGCAACGATGCTGATTTTTATTTTACCAACACTAACACCATATCAATCTTACATCGAGAGTCAAAGTGGCTTATCTGAAGGTTGGATTGTTGTATTGCTTGTACTCATTACACTATTTTATATCTTTATCTTAGTGTTAGACTTATTTAACTCAGTCGCTACACAAGTATTACAATTTGTGTTACTTACGTTAGTAATTGTCTGTACGTTACCATCCATCACAGCATTTATTATCATTTCTTTTATTGTTGATATCAGTATCATTCAAATTTTCATACCAATCGTCCTCATTATATTTACGATTTTATTGCATGTCGTGTGGTGTACTATACCATTTCTACAAACTAAAGAGGCAAAAGAAGCTAAAGCACAACAAGATGCAAAACAACGTGACGATACTAATACTGCCAAAGATTCCATTACTAAAAGACATGCCCATTAGTCACATGATAACAAAGAAGCTAGAACAATTGTCTGTTCTAGCTTCTTCTTATAGTCATTATTCATTTATTACAGCAAAAATTTCTATGAAATATGCTCAATTAATCTATTCAATAATATTTAATTCTTTTCCAACTTTTTCAAATGCTGCAATGGCATCATCTAACATCTCTTTAGTATGTGCTGCAGTTGGCATATTACGTACACGTCCTGTGCCTCTTGGTACAGTTGGGAATACGATTGATTTTACATAAACACCTTCTTCTTTCAGTTTATTACTGAAATCTTGTGTTTTCTGTTCATCACCAATAATGACTGGTGTAATCGGCGTTTCTGATTGACCAATATCAAAGCCTAATTCTTTTAAACCTGCTTTTAAATAATTGCCATTTTCCCATAATTTATCATGTAATTCAGTTGAAGCCATTAATTTTTTAACAGCTTCTGTGATCGCTTTTGTATCTCCAGGAGCTAATGAAGTAGAGAATAAGAAAGGTCTTGATTGTACTTTTAACCAATCGATTAATGATTGAGTACCTGCCACATAACCGCCTACAACACCAATTGCTTTTGATAATGTGCCGATTTGGAAATCAATTTTGTCTTGTAAACCGAAATGTTTTACAGTACCAGCGCCGTTACCCATAACACCTGAACCATGTGCATCATCAATATAAGTTAACAATCCAAATTCTTCAGCGATTTCTACGATTTCTGGTAATTTTGCAACATCTCCATCCATACTAAAGACGCCATCTGTAATATACATTACTTTATTATATTGTCCTGATTCCACTGCTTCTTTTGCTTTGGCACGTAAGTCTTCCATATCAGAATGATTCACACGGATAATTTTAGCTTTTGATAAACGGCAACCATCAATAATAGAAGCATGGTTTAATTCATCTGATAAAATAGCGTCATTTTTATTCATTACTGCAGATATCGCAGCCATATTACAATTAAAGCCAGATTGATAAGCAATAGCTGCTTCTGTTCCTTTAAATTGCGCCAATGTTTGCTCTAATTCATCATGTAAATCTAATGTCCCATTGATTGAACGTACTGCACCTGCACCCACACCATGCGTATCAATGGCATTTTTAGCTGCTGTTTTTAAGTCTTCATCTGTCGCTAGTCCTAAATAGTTGTTTGATGATAGATTAATATAGTTTTTACCATTAATTTTAATTTCAGCGCCATTCGCACCTTCAATTGTGTCTATTTCGTTGTAGAGTCCATTATCTTTTAAATAATTAATATTCTCTGTTAAAAAGTCATTCAGTGATTGTACCACTGTGATTCCCCCTTTGAGTTGTCTATGTACTTAACCCCATCATATCGCATTTTGATTTAAGTTAAAAGTACTAAATACGGCATTGAAAATTAATTCTAAAGATAATATTTTAACTCGTGCTCTATAGGCTTTAGAAGGAAAATGTTATACTGAAGTCATATGAAAATAGAATAGGAAGAAGGGTTGAAATTGTTTGATTGGTATCAACTAGCAAATATGAAAGAAAATAGAATGATTCAAATTCGCAGATATCTCCATCAATATCCTGAGTTATCATTCGAAGAAGAACATACGTATGATTTTATTTTAAATCAATTAAGCCAATTATCGTGCGATATACAATCACCTGTTGGCCGTAATGGTATCGTTGCAAGATTTTCAGGCAAAGGTGATGGTCCAGCAATCGCTTTACGTGCCGATTTTGACGCTTTACCCATAGATGAATTAACGAATTTAGACTTTAAATCAAAGCATCCTGGAAAAATGCATGCATGTGGACATGATGGCCATACAGCTATTTTATTAGGTGTGGCTGAACTTATAGACGAACACCGCAATAACCTAAATGGAGATGTCGTACTGATTTTCCAATATGGTGAAGAAATAATGCCTGGTGGTTCTCAAGAAATGATTGATGCTGGCTGTTTACAAGATGTAGATCGTATATATGGAAACCATTTATGGAGTGGCTATCCTACTGGTGCTATCTATTCACGCAATGGCGCGATGATGGCTTCACCTGATGAATTTAATATTAAGATTCAAGGACAAGGTGGTCATGGCGCTAAACCACACGAAACAATAGATCCTGTAGTCGTTATGGCTGAATTTATTTTAAGCGCACAAAAAATCGTTTCACGTACGATAGACCCGGTTAAACAAGCCGTAGTGAGTTTTGGAATGATTAAAGCTGGCGATGCTGACAATGTTATCCCTGACGCTGCTTATTGTCGTGGCACAGTACGCACTTTTGATACAGAAATACAGCAACATGTTATTGAACGATTGGAAAAAATATTAGAAGGTTTAGCAGTCGCGAACGACATCACATATACCTTTGATTATATTAAAGGGTATTTACCAGTGCATAATCATCCACAAGCTTATGATGTCGTACAAGCTGCTGCAGATCAATTAAATTTCCGTTTTAATAATGCTGAGTTGATGATGGTCGGAGAAGATTTTTCTCATTATCAACGCGTACGTCCGGGTGCTTTTTTCCTCACTGGTTGTGGAGACGAAACCAAAGGCACAACTGCGCCACATCACAGTCCGTATTTTGATATTGACGAATCTGCGATGAAATATGCAGTCAGCACCTTTTTAAAAATTTTAGAACTAGAGCAAGTCATTATAACTAAATAATACTTCAGAAGATAGGTACAACAATGCTACCTATCTTTTTTGAATACAAAAAAAGCCTCCAATAATGGAGGCTTCAAACTACATCTATATTAGATAAAGTTTAAATTATTTTTCGATTACAGTAACAACGCCTGATCCAACAGTACGTCCACCTTCACGAATTGAGAAACGAGTACCGTCTTCGATAGCGATTGGAGAAATTAACTCAACGTCCATTTCAACGTTATCGCCAGGCATAACCATTTCAGTACCTTCTGGTAAGTTAACAACACCAGTTACGTCAGTAGTACGGAAATAGAATTGTGGGCGGTAATTACTGAAGAATGGAGTATGACGTCCACCTTCGTCTTTAGATAATACATAAACTTCAGCTTTGAATTTAGTATGTGGTGTAATTGATCCAGGAGCAGCTAATACTTGACCACGTTGGATGTCTTCACGAGCAACACCACGTAATAAAGCACCAATGTTGTCACCAGCTTCAGCGTAGTCTAATAACTTACGGAACATTTCTACACCAGTAACAGTTGTTTTGCTTGAATCTTCTTGCATACCAATGATTTCAACTTCTTCGCCGACTTTGATTTGTCCACGTTCAACACGGCCTGTAGCAACAGTACCACGACCAGTGATTGAGAATACGTCCTCAACTGGCATCATGAATGGTTTGTCAGAGTCACGTTCTGGAGTTGGGATGAAATCATCAACTGATTGCATTAAGTCTAAGATTTTTTGCTCGTAGTCAGCGTCGCCTTCTAGAGCTTTAAGAGCAGAACCAGCGATTACAGGTACATCGTCACCTGGGAAGTCATATTCGCTTAATAAGTCACGAACTTCCATTTCTACTAATTCTAATAATTCTTCATCGTCAACCATGTCAACTTTGTTTAAGAATACTACTAATGCTGGAACACCAACGTTACGTGATAATAAGATGTGTTCACGAGTTTGTGGCATTGGGCCGTCAGCAGCAGATACTACTAAGATACCGCCGTCCATTTGAGCAGCACCAGTGATCATGTTTTTAACATAGTCAGCGTGTCCTGGGCAGTCAACGTGAGCATAGTGACGTTTTTCAGTTTGATATTCGATGTGTGAAGTATTGATTGTAATACCACGTTCTTTTTCTTCTGGAGCGTTGTCAATCATGTCATATGATTGAGCTACAGCGTCACCATTTTTTGCTAATACAGTTGCGATAGCAGCTGTTAATGTTGTTTTACCATGGTCAACGTGACCGATAGTACCAATATTGGCATGTTCTTTTGAGCGATCAAATTTTTCTTTAGCCATTATAAAATCTCTCCTATTCTCTTAGAAAATATATTTAATAATTATCTCTCATGACAGTTTCTCACCATCATGAGAAGACAGATAACAAGTTGATGCAAAGGAACATAGTTCCTTTATAATGCATTTAGACCAAAAAATCAATTCAAACAATTGGATGGCTTATAATTAAGCTTATTTTGTATTTTACCGACGTTTGTCGTACAACACAAGTTTAATTATTCAGCTTGGTTTCCACTGTTTTTCTTGATAATCTCTTCAGAGATTGATTTTGGAACTTCTGCATAGTGGTCAAAGTACATAGTATAAGTACCGCGACCTTGAGTGTTTGAACGTAATGATGTTGCATAACCGAACATTTCTGAAAGTGGTACAAATGCGTTAACAACTTGTGCGTTACCGCGTGGTTCCATACCATCTACACGTCCACGACGAGATGTTACGTCACCCATGATGTCACCCATGTACTCTTCAGGCATTTCGATTGTTACTTTCATCATTGGTTCTAAGATAACTGGATCACATTTTTTAGCAGCTTCTTTAAGTGCTAATGATGCAGCAATTTTGAAGGCCATTTCAGATGAATCGACATCGTGGTATGAACCATCAAATAATTTAGCTTTAACATCAATTAATGGATATCCAGCTAATACACCATTTTCCATTGAATCTTTAAGACCAGCTTCAACAGATGGAATGTATTCACGAGGAACTACACCACCAACAATGGCATTTTCAAATTCGAAACCTGCGCCAGTTTCGTTAGGCGTAAATTCGATTTGAACGTCACCATATTGTCCACGTCCACCTGATTGACGAGCAAATTTACCTTGAACTTGTGCTGATTGCTTGAATGTTTCACGGTAAGAAACCATTGGCGCACCAACATTACATTCAACGTTAAATTCTTTCTTCATACGGTCTACTAAGATATCTAAGTGAAGTTCACCCATACCACCGATGATAACTTGTCCAGTTTCTTCATCTGTGTGAGCATGGAAAGTTGGATCTTCTTCTTGTAATTTAACTAAAGCAGTAGTCATTTTATCTTGGTCTGCTTTAGATTTTGGTTCTACTGATAAGTGAATAACTGGCTCTGGGAAGTCCATTGATTCCAAGATGATGTCATTTTTCTCACCACATAAAGTATCACCAGTACCTGTATCTTTAAGACCTACCGCAGCAGCGATATCGCCTGAGTATACAGTGTTTAATTCTTGACGAGAGTTAGCGTGCATTTGTAATAAACGACCTACACGTTCACGTTTATTTTTCGTTGAGTTTTTAACATATGAACCTGATGTTAACGTACCTGAGTACACACGGAAGAATGTTAATTTACCAACGTAAGGGTCTGTCATTACTTTGAATGCTAATGCAGCAAATTCTGCATCGTCATCCGCTCTAGCAATAACTTCTTCGTCAGGATCTTCAGCACGGTGACCAATGATTGGTTTAACATCTAATGGTGATGGTAGGTAGTCAATTACAGCATTAAGCATTAATTGAACACCTTTGTTTTTGAATGCTGTACCAACTAGTACTGGGTAGAATTCTACATCAGTAGTTGCTTTACGGATAGCAGCTTTCAATTCATCAATAGTGATTTCTTCATCACCAAGATATTTTTCCATGATGTCTTCATTAGTTTCAGCAACGGCTTCAATTAAGTTAGCACGTGCTTCATCTGCTCTGTCTTTTTGATCTTCAGGAATTTCAATTTCTTCAATTTCAGTTCCTAAGTCATTGTTGTATTTGAAACATTTCATTTCTACTAGGTCAATGATTGCTTCGAACTCATCCTCTGCACCAATTGGTAATTGGATAGGTTGTGCATTCGCTTGTAAACGGTCATGAATAGTGCTAACTGAATATTCAAAGTTTGCACCTAACTTGTCCATTTTGTTTACGAATACAATACGAGGTACACCATAAGTAGTAGCTTGACGCCAAACTGTTTCAGTTTGTGGTTCAACACCTGATTGAGCATCAAGTACTGTTACCGCACCGTCAAGTACACGTAAAGAACGCTCAACTTCAACTGTGAAGTCTACGTGTCCTGGTGTATCAATGATATTTACACGGTGATCATCCCACTGTGCTGTTGTTGCAGCTGAAGTGATAGTGATACCACGATCTTGTTCTTGCTCCATCCAGTCCATTTGTGAAGCACCTTCATGTGTTTCACCGATTTTATGGATTCGGCCAGTATAGTAAAGAATACGTTCTGTCGTAGTTGTTTTACCAGCATCAATGTGAGCCATAATACCGATATTACGAGTTCTTTGTAAAGTAAATTCTCTAGCCATGTATTTTTTCTCCTTCCAGTATTACTGCGAATAAATACTATAAATATGGCGATGCCCTAAGCACGAGCCACAGATAGTAAACTATCAAATTGGAACATACTCAGGGTAAAAACTACCATCTTACCAGCGATAGTGAGCGAACGCTTTGTTTGCTTCAGCCATCTTGTGTGTATCTTCACGTTTCTTAACTGCGCCACCTGAATTGTTAGCTGCATCTAAGATTTCGTTAGCTAAACGCTCTTCCATAGTTTTTTCACCACGAAGACGAGCATAGTTTACTAACCAACGTAATCCTAATGTAGTACGACGTTCTGGACGAACTTCTACAGGTACTTGATAGTTAGAACCACCAACACGACGAGCTTTAACTTCTAATACTGGCATGATATTTTCAATAGCTTCTTCAAATACTTCTAATGCATCTCTACCACTACGTTCTTGAACTAGTTCGAAAGCATTATAAAGAATTCCTTGAGCTGTTCCACGTTTACCATCTAACATAATTTTGTTGATCAATTTTGTAACTAATTTTGAGTTATGAATTGGATCTGGTAATACGTCTCTTTTTGGGACTGATCCTTTACGAGGCATAATGTAAGTCCTCCCTTCCTATTATAATATATTTTGAGATTTTATAAGTAAAATTTACGAAATTTTAAACTTATTTTTTAGGTTTCTTAGTTCCGTATAATGAACGACCTTTTCTACGTCCATCAACGCCTGAAGTATCAAGCGCACCACGTACGATATGATAACGCACACCAGGTAAGTCTTTTACACGTCCACCACGTACAAGTACAACACTGTGTTCTTGTAAGTTATGTCCGATACCAGGAATGTATGCATTTACTTCAATGTTATTTGATAAACGCACACGTGCATATTTACGTAACGCTGAGTTAGGTTTTTTAGGTGTCATTGTACCAACACGAGTACAAACACCACGTTTTTGAGGTGAATTTAAGTCAGTAAATTTTTTCTTTTTACTGTTAAAACCTCTGTTTAAAGCTGGTGAATCAGATTTTTTACCTTTACTTTGTCTTGGTTTACGCACCAATTGGTTAATAGTTGGCATTTAAAATGTCCTCCTCTCTTCTTTTTTAATCCCACACATCCAGGTGGTTCATTTTTAGGTTAAATAAAATTTAGTAAGAATATCTTCTCACTAATCTCATTTTAGTAATGCAACAATAGAAGCATTAACATTAATCCCTACACATTCTCCTAAAGCTTGTTTGCTCGCAAAAAATGATATAGGCATTGTTTGTAGATTGATTTGGCTTAACACGCGAGAAAGTACATAAACTTCTACGTCTTCAGCGATAATCAATGATGTAACTTGATCGTTGCTCAGCGCTTTCAGCGTCTGTCTCTGACCAATAACATAGTGTTGTTTGTTAAAGCGTGCAACTTTTTCATTAGACATAAAATATCCTCCAAAGTTCTGCTTGCATCAACCTTAATAATAGTAACATCTACATGGTGTCACGTCAACTATAAATAGACTTTATTATCAAAAAAACAAGTGACCGATTAAGGCATCGGTCACTATGTTTTATACACCTTGTTATTCAGTAATAATAGCTTCTTCTATTTCTTGTTCCGGAGCAGCTTTATCGTATTTAACGTCTCTATAACGTCTCATACCTGTACCTGCTGGAATCAATTTACCGATAATAACATTTTCCTTCAAGCCAAGTAAGTTATCACGTTTACCTTTAATTGCAGCATCTGTTAGGACACGAGTTGTTTCTTGGAATGAAGCCGCAGATAAGAAGCTTTCAGTTTCAAGAGATGCTTTCGTAATACCTAATAATACTGGTTTAGCTGTTGCTGGACGTTTACGTTCTTTGAACGCTTCACGGTTAGCATCAGTAAAGTTGTGAATGTCTACTAATGAACCAGGTAATAGTTTCGTATCGCCTGCTTCAATGATACGTACTTTACGTAACATTTGTCTTACCATAACCTCAACGTGTTTATCGTCGATTTCAACACCTTGCATACGGTAAACTTTTTGAACTTCTTTTAGTAAGTAGCTTTCAGTTGCGTTCAAGCCAGCAACAGATAAGAAGTTTTTCGGTTCAATTGAACCTTCAGTTAATACTTCTCCACGCTCTACTGCTTGTCCAACTTCTACTTTCAATCTTGAAGTACCTGAAGCAAGGTAAGATCTAGTTTCATTATTACCTTTAATGACAATTTCTTGTTGACGGTCTTTCGCTAGTTTAATGTCTTCTACCGTACCTTCGATATCAGTGATTACCGCTTGTCCTTTTGGATTACGCGCTTCAAAGATTTCTTGGATACGAGGAAGACCTTGAGTGATATCGCTACCTGCTACCCCACCTGTGTGGAATGTACGCATTGTAAGCTGTGTACCAGGTTCACCGATTGATTGGGCTGCAATTGTACCAACTGCTTCACCAACTTCGACTTTTTCACCTGTAGCAAGGTTTTTACCGTAACATTTTTCACATACACCATGACGTGTATTACATGTAAATGCTGAACGGATATACATTTCTTCAATACCAGCATCTGTAATTTGTTTAGCGATATCTGCAGTAATTAATTCGTCTGGACGGATGATAATTGCATCTGTTTCAGGGTGACGAATTGTTTCTTTAGAATAACGACCTTCGATACGCTCGATGAATGGTTCAATCATTTCAGTACCTTCTTTGATGTCTGAAACAAGTAAACCACGGTCTGTACCACAATCTTCTTCACGGACAATAACATCTTGAGCCACATCAACAAGACGACGAGTAAGGTAACCTGAATCGGCAGTTTTCAGTGCTGTATCGGCAAGACCTTTACGCGCACCGTGAGTAGAAATAAAGTACTCTAATACTGTTAGACCTTCACGGAATGATGATGTAATTGGTAACTCAATAATTTTACCGGATGGCGCAGCCATGAGTCCACGCATACCTGCTAACTGTGTAAAGTTAGATGCGTTACCACGGGCACCAGAGTCACTCATCATGAAGATAGGGTTTGTTTTATCTAATGACTGCATTAATTCACCTTGAATCTTATCTTTGGCGTCTGTCCAAATTTCGACTACTCGGTTATAACGCTCATCTTCAGTAATTAAACCACGATTAAATTGTTTTGTAATACGTTCAACTAATTCTTCATGTTCATCTAAAATATCTTGCTTGTCTGGTAATACCACAATATCAGATACACCAACAGTAATACCCGCTTTAGAAGAGAACTTAAATCCTAAGTCTTTCATTCTATCAAGCATCATTGATGTGTCAGTGATGCTAAAGCGATTGAACACTTCGGCAATGATATTACCTAAGAATTTTTTGTTGAATGGATCAACAAGTGGTTGATCTTTGAAGTATTCTTGTAATCCGCCTTCACCTAGTTCAGTTGCAGAAACAAAGTACTTATCTGGTGTTTTATCTTCTAAATTAGCTTGTGAAGGTTCATTAATATAGGCGAATGAATCAGGAATAATCTCATTAAATATCACTTTACCTACAGATGTTGTCAAGATCTTACGATTTTGTTCTTCTGTAAATGTTGGATTATTAAATGATTGTGCGTGCACACCAATACGTGTGTGTAAGTGCACATAACCATTAGCATACGCTTTTAATACTTCGTTAGTATCGTTGTAAATTGTACCTGTATTCACAGCATCTGCACGTTCTAATGTTAAATAATAGTTACCTAATACCATATCCTGTGATGGTGTAACAACTGGTTTACCATCTTTAGGGTTTAAGATATTTTGTGCAGCTAACATTAACATACGTGCTTCAGCTTGTGCTTCTTTAGATAAAGGTACGTGAACAGCCATTTGGTCACCATCAAAGTCAGCGTTATAAGCCGTCGTTACAAGTGGATGTAAACGAATCGCACGACCTTCAACTAATGTTGGTTCAAAGGCTTGGATACCTAATCTGTGAAGTGTAGGCGCACGGTTAAGTAATACTGGGTGTTCTACGATAACATCTTCTAAAACATCCCATACTTCATCGTCCATGCGTTCAATTTTACTTTTGGCATTTTTAATATTCGTTGCAATTTCACGTTGTACTAATTCTTTCATAATGAATGGTTTGAATAATTCTAATGCCATTTCTTTAGGTAGTCCACATTGGTACATCTTCAAGCTAGGTCCTACTGCAATAACAGAACGGCCTGAATAGTCAACACGTTTACCTAATAAGTTTTGACGGAAACGACCTTGTTTACCTTTTAACATATGTGACAATGATTTTAATGGACGGTTACCTGGACCAGTAACTGGACGGCCACGACGACCATTATCAATTAAAGCATCTACTGCTTCTTGTAACATACGTTTTTCGTTTTGTACGATGATGCCAGGAGCACCTAAGTCTAATAAACGTTTTAAACGGTTATTACGGTTAATAACACGACGATATAAATCGTTTAAATCACTTGTAGCAAAACGTCCACCATCTAATTGAACCATTGGTCTGATCTCTGGTGGAATAATTGGTAATACGTCTAAAATCATCCAAGCAGGATTATTACCAGAATGTCTAAATGATTCAACAACTTCTAAACGTTTAATAGCACGAGTCAATCTTTGCCCTGTAGCTGATTCAAGCTCATCACGTAAGTGTTTTAATTCATCATCTAAATTTATTTCTGCTAATAAATCTTTAATACCTTCAGCACCCATTTTAGCGCTAAATTGGCCTGGGAATTTATCATAATACTCTCTGTATTCTGCTTCAGAAAGTAATGTTTTCTTCTCTAAACCTGTTGGTCCTGGGTTAACTACCACATAAGACGCGAAGTAAATAACTTCTTCTAATGCTCTTGGTGACATATCTAATAAAAGGCCCATACGACTTGGGATACCTTTGAAATACCAAATATGTGATACTGGTGCTGCTAATTCAATGTGTCCCATGCGTTCACGACGCACTTTAGATTTAGTTACTTCCACACCACATCTGTCACAAACCATGCCTTTATAACGCACACGTTTGTATTTACCACAACTACATTCCCAGTCTTTTGTAGGTCCAAAAATTCTTTCACAGAAAAGACCATCTTTTTCTGGTTTAAGTGTACGATAGTTTATTGTTTCTGGCTTTTTGACTTCACCAAAAGACCAAGATCTGATTTTTTCAGGTGAAGCAAGTCCTATTTTCATATAATGGAAATTATTTACATCAATCAAGGAGCCTACCTCCTTCAATTTAGATTAACTGTGCAAATTGATTGATTGGCTTATATCAACAAAATGAATAATAAAAGTGTCAAGTTGCGTATACATAGCACGATAAACGCGCTATGTACGACAACCTGTGAATTTATTCTTTATTTAGTCTTAAATACAATTAGTCAGTGATTTCTTTTTGTGATTCTGGCGCGCCTTGTTGTTGTAAGTCAACTTTACGCTCTGTTGCTTCTTCATCTTCTGTATCATGCATGTCGATTTCATTATCGTGTTCATCCATAATTTTAACGTCTAAACCTAAACTTTGTAATTCTTTCATCAATACGCGGAATGATTCTGGAACACTTGGTCTAGTGATATTTTCACCTTTAACAATAGCTTCGTATGTTTTCACACGACCTACTGTATCATCGGATTTATAAGTTAAGATTTCTTGTAATGTATAAGCAGCACCATATGCTTCAAGTGCCCATACCTCCATTTCACCGAAACGTTGTCCACCAAATTGTGCTTTACCACCAAGTGGTTGTTGTGTAACAAGTGAATATGGTCCAGTTGAACGCGCATGTAACTTGTCATCAACCATGTGCGCAAGTTTAAGCATGTACATTACACCAACTGAAATACGATTATCGAATGGTTCACCAGTACGACCATCATAAAGTACAGTTTTACCGTCTCTAGCCATGCCTGCTTCTTCAATAGTTGACCAAACATCATCATCGTTGGCACCATCAAATACTGGTGATGCAACATGAATACCTAAGTTTTTCGCAGCCATACCTAAATGTAATTCAAGTACTTGTCCAATGTTCATACGTGATGGCACACCTAATGGATTTAGCATGATATCGATTGGCGTACCGTCTGGTAAATAAGGCATATCCTCTTCAGGAACAATTTTCGAAATTACACCTTTGTTACCGTGACGTCCACACATTTTATCACCAACGTGTATTTTACGTTTTTGAACGATATAAACACGTACCAATTGATTTACGCCTGGCGCAAGTGTGTCGTCTCCTTCTTCACGATTGAAGACTTTAACATCTAGCACGATACCGCCTGCACCATGAGGTACACGTAATGAAGTATCACGAACTTCTCGTGCTTTTTCACCAAAGATTGCATGTAACAAACGCTCTTCAGCAGTTAATTCTGTGACACCTTTTGGCGTTACTTTACCAACTAAAATATCACCGTCGTTAACTTCGGCACCAACATAGACAATACCGCGATCATCTAAGTTTTTCAGTGCGTTATCCGAAACGTTTGGAATGTCTCTCGTAATTTCTTCAGGTCCTAATTTAGTATCACGTGCTTCAGATTCATATTCTTCAATATGGATTGAAGTGTAAACGTCATCTTTAACAAGACGTTCACTCATGATTACAGCATCCTCGTAGTTATAACCGTCCCAAGTCATGAAACCAACAACTACGTTTCTACCTAAGGCCATTTCACCTAATTCCATTGAAGGACCGTCAGCTAGGATTTCACCTTTTGTCACAACATTACCTTTTGCAATGATTGGACGTTGGTTATAACAAGTACCAGTATTAGAACGTTTGAATTTAGATAATGGATAACGATCTAATTCACCTTCGTATTCTTGACCATTTTCTTCAATCAAGCGACGAACTAGGATTTCATTAGATTCAACGTGCTCAACGCGACCTTTGTATTTTGCAATAACTGCAGCACCAGAGTCACGAGCAGCTACGTGTTCCATACCTGTACCTACGAAAGGTGATTCAGGGTTCATCAACGGTACTGCTTGACGTTGCATGTTCGCACCCATTAATGCACGGTTAGAGTCATCGTTTTCTAAGAAAGGAATACATGCCGTTGCAGCTGAAACTACTTGCTTAGGTGATACGTCCATGTAGTCCATTTTTTCTTTAGCCATAACTGTGTTATTACCGCGGAAACGACAAACAACTTCGTCATCTAAAAACTTACCATTTTCATCTAAGTTAGAGTTGGCTTGTGCTACCACATAGCTGTCCTCTTCATCAGCAGTTAGGTAATCAATTTGATCTGTAATTGAGTTTGTTGCTAAATCTACTTTACGGTACGGCGTTTCGATAAAGCCAAATTCATTTACACGTGCATAACTTGATAGTGAGTTAATTAAACCGATGTTTGGTCCCTCTGGTGTTTCGATAGGACACATACGGCCATAGTGAGAATAGTGTACGTCACGTACTTCCATTTGAGCACGTTCACGTGTTAAACCACCAGGTCCTAATGCTGATAAACGACGTTTATGTGTTAACTCAGCTAATGGGTTAGCTTGGTCCATGAATTGTGATAATTGTGAACTACCAAAGAATTCTTTGATAGATGCAATAACTGGACGAATGTTGATTAATTGTTGTGGTGTGATTGAGTCTGTATCTTGAATAGACATTCTTTCTCTAACCACACGTTCCATTCTTGATAAACCAATACGGAATTGGTTTTGTAATAATTCACCTACTGAACGTAGACGACGATTACCTAAATGGTCAATATCATCAGTAAAGCCAATACCACTTAATAAGTTAAAGAAGTATGACATAGATGCGATAATATCTGCTGGTGTAATACATTTAACTTCTGAATCAGGGAACGCGTTACCAATTACTGTAGTAGTACGTTCTTCTTCATCATTTGGTACATATACTTTGATAGATTGAATTTCAACTGGTTCATCAATTACTGTACCTTCTAATTCAAATACTTCACTATTTGCATTTGCTTCTAAAACATCCATGATTTCATCTAAGCTACGACGATCTAAAACTGTGCCTTCTTCAGCTACAATTTCACCTGTCTCAGCATTAACAATCGGTTCTGCTAATTTTTGATTAAACAGACGATGTTTTAAATGTAGTTTTTTGTTTGCTTTATAACGACCTACACTTGCTAAATCATATCGTTTTGGATCAAAGAAACGTGAATATAATAAGCTTTTAGCATTTTCTACTGTAGGTGGCTCGCCAGGACGTAAACGTTCATAAATTTCTAGTAAAGCTTGGTCTGTATTTTCAGTACCATCTTTTTCTAGTGTGTTACGTAAATATTCATTATCTCCTAATAGATCGATGATTTCTTGATCTGTAGAGAAACCTAAAGCACGTAATAACACAGTTAAAGGTAGCTTTCTAGTTCTGTCGATACGTACATATACAACATCTTTTGCATCTGTTTCATACTCTAACCATGCACCACGGTTAGGAATGATAGTTGCATCATAGTTCGTACGACCATTTTTATCTAGTTTTTCGTTGAAGTAAACGGATGGTGAACGAACAAGTTGTGATACGATAACACGTTCTGCACCGTTAATCACAAATGTACCTGTATCTGTCATTAATGGGAAATCTCCCATAAACACTTCTTGCTCTTTTACTTCGCCAGTCTCTTTAATAATAAGACGTACTTTCACTCGAAGTGGTGCAGCATACGTTGTATCACGGTTTTTCGATTCTTCTAAATCATATTTTGGTTCACCAAGTCTGTAATCTACAAACTCTAAAGACAGATTACCTGTGAAATCTTCAATCGGTGAAATATCACGGAACATTTCTAGTAACCCTTCTTTTAAGAACCACTCATATGATTTCGTTTGAATTTCGATTAAGTTCGGTAATTCTAATACTTCTGAAATTCTCGCATAATTTCTACGTTTACGATGTCTTCCATATTGGACAAATTGACCTGCCAAACAGATTCACCCCTCAAAAATTGTGTGTTTACTTTTGATAAATAACCAAATATAATAAGACAAAAAGAAAACGGTAGCACTCCTTATGACACCATTTTCTATTTACTATATTAGCAATATACATTGTTATTTTATACGTAAAAGTACACACTTATTGAACATAAATTTTTACATTCTATAACTATATCAGAATCAAGTATTTTAATCAAGCTTTACACTTCGCAAAATGTAATAGCCTTTACTTTTTTCTACTACTTCTACGTTTTCAAATACTTCTTGCATTTTCTTCTTCGCTGAAGGCATTCCTTGTTTTTTCTGAATAACAACATAGAGCGCGCCTTCTTGTTTCAACTTACTACTGGCGTCCGTTAGTATTTGATGCACCACAGTTTTTCCTGCTCTAATAGGTGGATTGGTTAACACAAAGTCAAACGTAGCGTCCTCTACTTGAGTTAAACCATCACTTTCTACAATTTCAACATTTTCGATGTGATTTTTTTGTTTGTTGCGCTTTGCTAATGCTAACGCACGCTGATTCACATCTACCATTGTAACCTGATGATGTGGTGCTACTTTAGCAACCATTAAGCCAATGGGCCCATAGCCACATCCAACATCAATTATATTTTTCGTAGGTCCAGGGGGATTTGCTTTCAAAAATGTTGTAACTAACAAGTCAGAACCAAAGTCTATCTTCCCTTTCGAAAAGACACCTGTATCTGTTGTTAGTTTTAAATTATGATTATCGTAGGAGTAGGTAAAAACAGTTTCATCACTTTCAACTTCAGGATTCGCATCATAATAGTGGCTCATGACTACACCTCATTTTAATCCACAAATTGCGGATTATGTATTATCTTAGCTAGTGCTTAGTTCAAATGATAACGTAGACCTTTAAAGATAATCAAAAGATAAAACCCCGTTATAGTGATAACGGGGTTTTCATTTCTCAAAAATCTCAGACTGCAAGTTGCTTACATATCACTTTGATAATGTAACTCTCGGCCTGCAATATAAAATTATTCATTAGTTAAGAGGCTAGAATTATTTTAATTCTACTGTAGCGCCTACTTCTTCTAATTGTGATTTAAGCTCTTCAGCATCTTCTTTAGATAAGCCTTCTTTAACTACTTTAGGAGCTCCGTCTACTAATTCTTTAGCATCTTTTAATCCTAAGCCAGTTGCTTCTTTAACAGCTTTAACAACTTTGATTTTAGATGAACCAGCTGAAGTTAACTCTACGTCAAATTCAGTTTGTTCAGCAGCTGCATCTGCGCCGCCTGCTGCACCTGCTGCTGCTACTGGAGCTGCTGCAGTTACACCAAATTCTTCTTCAATTGCTTTTACTAAGTCGTTTAATTCTAATACTGACATTTCTTTAATTGCTTCAATGATTTGTTCTTGATTAGCCATTTTAATATTCCTCCATTAAGTTAAGTTTTTTATGCGCAATTATTCAGCGCTTTCTTCTTTTTCTTCACCAACAGCTTTAACTGCATATGCGAAGTTGCGGACTGGTGCTTGTAATACAGATAATAGCATTGATACAAGACCGTCGTGTGATGGTAGAGATCCAACTGTTTTAACTTCTTCAGCTGAGATAACGCTACCTTCCATAATACCTGTTTTAATTTCTAATGCTTCGTGTTCTTTAGCGAATCCTGCAAGTACTTTTGCTGGCGCAACGACATCTTCAGTAGATGTTGCAACAGCTGTAGGTCCTACTAAGAATTCATCTAATCCTTCGATACCAGCTTTTTCAGCAGCACGACGAACCATAGTGTTTTTGTAAACTTTGTACTCAACACCAGCTTCACGTAATTGTGAACGTAGTTCTGTCACTTCAGCTACACTTAAACCACGGTAGTCTACGATTACAGTAGATACTGAGTTTTTAAGTTGTTCAGCAATAGTATCAACTTGTTGTTGTTTTGCTTCAATGATAGCAGACATTTAGACACCTCCATACAATTTATTTTGGTGCTTTTAATTTTGAATAATACTCTAGCTTAAGAGTTAAAAGCATCACTCAATAAAAAAAGCACTTTCTACCCACGGCAAAAAGTGCTTGAAAGTTTCTTCACGTTCAAGTCAATTTTAGCCTCGGCAGGATGTAATTTTAAGTTAATGTATAACTCCTACTGTCTTAGGTAAAATAATCACATAAACCAATATAACTGGTTTATTGTAATATGTCAATATTTATTTATAGACTGAAAGGAATACTTTCAGTCTATTTATATTAGATATGATTTATTATAGTTTAAAGCCTGAAGTATCAACTTTAACGCCAGGACCCATTGTTGTAGTAATACCAACAGATTTGAAATAAGTCCCTTTAGCTGAAGATGGTTTAGCTTTTGCTAATACATCTTGTAAAGCTCTGAAGTTTTCAACTAATTTATCAGTATCAAATGAAGTTTTACCAATAGATGCATGTACAATACCAGCTTTTTCAGCGCGGTATTCTACTTTACCAGCTTTGATTTCTTCAACAGCTTTTTTCACATCCATAGTAACTGTACCTGTTTTAGGGTTTGGCATTAAACCTTTAGGTCCTAATACACGACCTAATTTACCAACTTCACCCATCATGTCTGGTGTTGCAACAACTACATCGAAGTCAAACCATCCTTGTTGGATTTTGTTTACGTAGTCGCCTTCGCCTACGTAATCAGCGCCTGCTGCTTCTGCTTCTGTTGCTTTGTCACCTTTAGCAAATACTAATACACGTTGTGATTTACCAGTACCGTTTGGTAATACTACTGCACCACGGATTTGTTGGTCATTTTTACGTGTATCAATGCCTAAACGGAATGCTACTTCTACTGAAGCATCAAAGTTAGCGATGCTTGTTTCTTTAGCTAATGCGACAGCTTCTTCAACATCGTAATGTTTTTGGCGGTCTATTTTACTAGCTGCTTCTTGATACTTTTTACTTTTTTTAGCCATTTATTGTTCCTCCTTTAGTGGTTTTAGCGGAATTTCCTCCCACGTTTACTTGCCTGCGCAAGTTAAGAGCAGATAACAGTGAAGTGTGTATGGACTTTGGGAGACTTCCTCAACAGTTCTACTTCTTCATTTACGACAATGTTGAATACTGCGATCATGTTTGTCATCTCTGTCATCTGCTACTATCCGTCTATCTGTTTCATGTTAATTGTTATAATTATTCTACTGTGATACCCATACTACGTGCAGTACCTTCGATAATACGTATAGCTGCTTCTTCGTCTGCAGCGTTTAAGTCTTGCATTTTGCTGTTAGCAATTTCGCGTACTTGATCTTTAGTTACTGTAGCAACTTTGTTTTTATTAGGTTCGCCTGAACCTTTTTCAACGCCAGCTGCTTTTTTAAGTAGTACTGGAGCTGGTGGTGTTTTAGTAATAAATGTAAATGAACGATCTTCATAAACACTGATTTCCACCGGAATGATTAAACCTGCATCTTCTTGAGTACGTGCGTTGAATTCCTTACAGAATCCCATAATGTTCACACCTGCTTGACCTAATGCTGGACCAACTGGTGGTGCTGGGTTTGCTTTACCTGCAGGAATTTGTAATTTAACTACTTTTTCTACTTTTTTAGCCACGATGTGCACCTCCTTGATATCGTGATGTGGTCACAGGACTGAGTTTTGCCCTCCCACTCTTCTACATTTCGTGACGAAATGGAACGCTCTAAAGCGCGACCACAGTATTATACCATCAATCTATATTAGAAATCAATAGTAATTTTCCTTTTAATTATTATAATTTTTCTATTTGATCAAATTCTACTTCTACCGGAGTTTCTCTTCCAAACATGTCTACTAAAACTGTTAATTTGAATTTATCCGCTTCAATTTCTTGTACTTCACCAACTTGGTTAGCAAACGGACCAGATTTCACTCGTACTTGTTCACCTAAATCAACTTCAACATCAATCGTTTTTTCTTTCATGCCCATTTGTTTTAAGATGAAACGTACTTCATCAGGCAATAAAGGATTAGGTTTTGAGCCTGCACCAGCAGAACCAACGAAACCAGTTACACCTGGTGTATTCCTTACAACATACCAAGATTCGTCGGTCATCACTAATTCAACTAACACATATCCTGGGAATGTTTTTTTAGTTAGCTTTTTCGCTTTACCATCTTTAACTTGTGTTTCTTCCTCTTCTGGTATGACAACTCTAAAAATTTGTTCTGTCATATTCATAGATTCTACACGTTTTTCTAAATTCTTTTTAACTTTATTCTCATAACCAGAATAAGTATGCACTGCATACCAATGCTTTGCACTAACTTCTTCAGACATGTCGTCACTCCTCACTATTTAATTAATTCTATAAGTCTGCCAATTCCTAAGTCTAAGGCATAGAAGAAAGCTAGAAAGAAGATTACTGTAGCAACCACAATTACTGTGTACTTAAATAAATCTTCTTTAGTTGGCCAACTTGTCTTTTCCATTTCAGACTTTACGCCTTGAAAGAAACCATCTTTTTTAGCCATTATAAACCCTCCATCTCATTATACTCGAGTCATCCATTACTACTATGTTATCCGTTCGCGTTTGCAGCTACTTAATATGAAATACACTAACATTTATTTTGTTTCTTTATGCAGTGTATGTGTATTACACCTAGGGCAATATTTTTTCAATGTAAGTCTCGTAGTTGCATCGTTGTGTTTGGGTAAATTGTAATTTCGGCTGCCACATTCTTCACAATTCAACGGTACTTTTTTCAATAAACCTCACCTTATTCATTATAATACCAATCTACTATACATAAGTCATATAGCAATTGTCAAACATCAATACTATTGTAAAATGTATCACGTGTTGTCATATCACCATATTCAGTGTACTACATTTTATTGCCACCAGAGTAGTAAATAACGCTTAATTTTGCGTTTTGCTCTTTGAATCCCGTTATAGACTACTTTGTGTTCTATATTAAAACGCTGTGCAATAGAATGCGGTTTATAGCCATTTACCATATCAGTCATAATAGTACGTTCTAATATGGTCAGTCGTTCGAAGCTCTGATTTAATATTGTTTTCAACTCATTACGTAATATAATCACTTCAATATTTTGCTGTTGTGTACGTGATTCATAATTCACACGAAACTCTTGCACTAATGCTTGCCGTTGCACATTTTGTAACGCGCGTCGTCGAAAGTAATCTGCTTTTGTTGTTTTCACTATTTTATTGATGTAATGTTCAATTGGTGTGTCTTGCTTAAAGTCAAAATGCGCTATATTGAGTAAAAGCTTCAGGATAATGTCTTGAAACAAATCATCTTTACTATCTTTAGTAATTGAGCTGCAATTTAAACTTGCTTTAATCTTAGGTGTGACCTGTGCAATGATGTGGTTTACTAATGTTTGATTATGTTCATTAGTGGCATGGGCTACAGATTGCTTTTTAGTTGTCATATGGTCTCTCATGATATGTTCCTTTCCGTTAGAATATTCATATCATACAAAGCGAGATCACTAAAAAGCAAGAGGGCAAAATTAGTCTTTCTTGTGGTTACCACGCCTAATTTTTTCGAATTCTTGCAATATCTCATTTGATAATGGGATACGTGTTCTTGGTTTAGTTTCATTGAAGCCATCTAATGACTTAGAAATAGTCGTTTCGTTTTCTTCTAAATCGCGCCACATTTCTCTCGATGAGATGCGATAGGCGCCTGTGCCAAAGATTGCATGTTGTTCACTCATGTCACTCGTTACTACTGTAATATGTGTCGTATGTTTATTATACAAATCGTAAACATACTTTTCGATGTAGCTATCAGCTGTTTCCTTTTCTTTCGTAAACACTGTTTTAACACCATGATACTCATACTCAGAGTGCAAACCAGATTGGTCGTAAGCATCAAATACACAAATGACTTCATCAGCAACAACCGCACTGAAGTTTGCAATAGCAATCAATAATTGTTCACGAGCCTCTTCTAGATTTTCCTGTGCGAGTTTGCTTAACGTTTTAGATTGGCCAATCATATTATATCCATCTATGATTAAGTACCTTTCCTTCATTATGCATCTCCAATCTGATTCCGTTTACGATAAACTTCGTACATCAGTAAACTTGCTGCTACAGATGCATTCAAACTATTGACGTGTCCAACCATAGGAATCTTGATATAAAAATCACATTTATCTTTCACTAATCTACTCATACCTTGGCCTTCACTACCGATAACTAACGCAAGTGGCATGCCAGCATCCAACTCACGATAATCGGTTGCGTTATCTGCTTCCGCTCCTGCTACCCAATAGCCATGTTCCTTTAACGACTCGATCGTTTGTGCTAAGTTTGTCACGCGCATAATCGGCACATGTTGGATAGCACCTGTACTTGCTTTTACAACTGTTTGTGTTAGAGCAACGGAACGACGTTTAGGTATAATAATCCCATCTACACCCGAAGCGTCAGCCGTACGAATAATCGATCCTAAATTATGTGGATCTTCTAACCCATCTAAAATCAACACTGTGGCTAAAGTATCTTTGTTGTCTTGTTGCGCTATAAAGTCATTAAAATCAGTATACTCATAAGGCGCTACTAATGCAGCGACACCTTGGTGTGGTGATTCTGACAAACCGTCTATCTTAGATTTAGGAACGGTTTGTACAATGATTTTCTCGTTTTTAGCTTTTTTTAATATCTCATTGATTTGTTGTTTTCTAATTCCATCTTGAATTAAAATTTTATTAATTGTATGGCCACTGGTAATAGCTTCTTTTACCGCATGTCGACCGACGATAACGATATCTTCCAACATGTCACTCCCTTTCATTTACACTTTCTACAATTGCCTCTAATAATGCTGTCAGACGCTCTTCTTGTGTGTCTAAATATAAAAAGCCAATGACTGCTTCCAAGCCTGAACTTTTCTTATATGTTTGTATATCTGTATTTTTAGCTTTAGTATAACTTTTAGCATTGCGTCCACGACGTACTATTTCTAATTCTTCATCTGTAAACCAAGTGTTCTCAATCAAATATTCTAGTGTTTGTGCTTGGCTTTTAGCAGAAACATATTGTTTTGCCACCTGATGTAAACGATTGGGCTTACTTTGTAATTTCAAAACGATATAGGTTCTAATGTGTTGATCTAACACAGCATCTCCCATATACGCTAATGTCAATGGGTTCAAAAGTTTAGGATTAGTATTAGCCACGTTTAAACCTCACACCTTGAGGCGTATCTTCAAGTATAATATTTTGTGCTTTTAAGTCATCACGAATTTCGTCTGCGCGTGCGAAATCTTTATTTTTTCTAGCAGCATCACGTTCTGCTATTAATGCTTCAACATCTTCATCTAATAATTCATCAGTTGAAGCACCTTCTAATGGCACGCCTAACACATCGCTAAAGATATGGAACACTTCTTTAAAACGTTCTAGTACCGCCAGTGAAGTGGTATTTTCCAATACAAATTTATTTGCTAATTTAACTAAATCGTACCATGCCGTGATAGCATTCGCGGTATTAAAATCGTCATTCATTACAGTTTCAAATTGTGTTAATATGCTATCAATTTGCTCTAAATAGTCACTTTGATCTGTTATATCTGTAGCAATTGCTGCACGCTCTAACACAGCATTATAACTATTACGTATACGCTCTAATCCACTTCTAGCTGCATTAACAAGTTCCATATTGTAATTAATTGGGCTACGATAATGTACGCTAATCATGAAGAAACGTAATACGTCAGGATCAATTTCTTTAATAATGTCATGTACTAACACAAAGTTACCTAACGATTTACTCATTTTTTCATTATCAATGTTAATAAAACCATTATGCATCCAATAATTCGCAAATGGTGCATGGTTGTGTGCTTCTGATTGCGCAATTTCATTTTCATGGTGTGGGAATTGTAAATCTGTCCCACCAGCATGAATATCAATTGTGGCACCTAATTCTTTATATGCCATTACAGAACATTCGATATGCCAACCTGGACGTCCCTCTCCAAATGGACTCTCCCAACTAATTTCACCGGGTTTTGCTTGTTTCCACAATGTAAAATCAAGTGCATCTTCTTTCTGTTCACCTTGCTCAATACGAGCACCTACTTTTAAATCATTGAGTGATTGATGACTTAATTTACCATAATCTTCAAACTTACGTGTTCTAAAATAAACATCGCCACCACTGACATAAGCATAACCTTCATCAACTAATTCTTGAATAAATTGAATAATGTCATCCATATGATTCATAACACGTGGATTCGACGTTGCTTTCTTAACATTCAATGCTGACGTATCTTCATAAAATGCTTCAATATAGCGATCAGCAATCGACTGTACTGATTCGTTCAATTCGTTTGAACGTTTAATGAGTTTATCGTCTACATCGGTAAAGTTAGATACATATTCTACCTCATAACCTTTGTATTCAAGGTATCTGCGTACTACATCATAGTTAATTGCTGGTCGAGCATTCCCTATATGAATATAGTTATAAACTGTAGGTCCACATACATACATCTTCACTTTACCCGGTTCAAGAGGCTCAAAAGTCTCCTTTTGGCGTGTTAATGTATTATATAATGTAATCATCTTGAATCTCTCCATTTCTTGTTTTTTCAAGTTGTTTCTCTAACTCTTTCATTTGCTCATAAATCGGGTCAGGTAAATTTAAATGATCGAATGTTTTACCGATACGTTTACCATCTTGTTTTACTATATGCCCTGGTATACCTACTACAGTTGAAAAACTTGGCACAGAAGTTAGTACTACAGAATTAGCACCAATATTTACATCTGAATGAATTTCAATATTACCTAGTACTTTAGCTCCCGCTGCAATCAGTACGTTATCTCCAATGTCTGGATGTCTTTTGCCTTTCTCTTTTCCAGTTCCGCCTAGTGTCACACCTTGATATATAGTTACATTATCTCCAATTCGACATGTCTCACCAATTACTACTCCCATGCCGTGATCGATAAATAAACGTCTCCCTATCTTTGCACCTGGATGTATTTCTATACCAGTAAAAAACCGCGTAATTTGTGATATTAATCTTGCAAGAACATATTTTTCCTTTTTATATAATGTGTGCGCAATGAGATGACTCCATACAGCATGTAAACCTGCGTATGATGTCACAACTTCAAACGTCGTTTTTGCTGCTGGGTCTTGTTCAAAAACCATATTTATATCATCTTTTACTCTTTTTAAAACTTTAAACAAGATTTTTTCCTCCCTACTAAAAAAGCACCTCTAACACAATATGCTAGAGGTGCTTTGGCACGGTCCCACTCTTCTTTATATATAAGTTTAATTTTGATATTTCATCCCAAAATTGCACTTATATACACTCATTTACATCATTTAATTGTTAGCAACAAAGGTGCATTCCATAGTATTAGTGATGTACTCGCAGCTCCCGTACACTCTCTGAACACTTTTACTACTTACTAATCCTTTGCATTGTCAATTCTTATCATAGGGGTTCTCGTACTGTATTTCAAGTTTCTAAGTGCCACAGATTTATTTTACGTAATGTTGTAATCTTGTTAACACTTTATCTTTACCTAATACTTCAATTGTATTAGGTAATTCCGGTCCATGCATTTGCCCAGTAACCGCAACACGAATCGGCATAAATAATTGCTTACCTTTAATTCCAGTCTCTTTTTGTACTTCTTTAATTGTTTTTTTAATTTCTGTCGCTTCAAAGACTTCTAACGCTTCTAATTTGCTATATAAATGTTCCATCAATTCTGGCACTTGTTCTCCAGCAATGATTTCTTGTTCATCATCGCCTAGTGCTTGCTCATCACGGAAGAATATTTCAGATAACGGAACAATTTCTCCAGCGTAACTCATTTCTTTTTGATATAACGCTACTAATTTACGTCCCCAATCTAGGTCCGCTTCTGTTGGTTGTTCTGGTAATAAGTTAGCTTTAATTAAATGAGGTAAAGCTAATTCAAATACTGTTTCAGTATCTTTTTGCTTCATATATTGGTTGTTTACCCAAGCTAATTTGTGTTTATCAAAGAAGGCAGGTGATTTAGATAAACGTTGTTCATCAAAAATCTTAATAAATTCTTCTTTAGAATAAATTTCTTCCTCGCCCTCTGGTGACCAACCTAGCAAAGTAATAAAGTTAAATAACGCTTCTGGTAAATAACCTAAATCACGATATTGTTCGATAAATTGTAAAATTTTACCATCACGCTTACTTAATTTTTTACGTTCTTCATTAACTATTAATGACATGTGCGCAAAACGTGGTACTTCCCAACCAAATGTTTCATAAATCATAATTTGTTTTGGTGTATTAGAAATGTGGTCATCGCCACGAATAACATCTGAAATTTCCATGTAATGGTCATCAACTGCTACTGCAAAGTTATAAGTTGGCACGCCATCTTTCTTCACAATAACCCAGTCACCTATATTATTGGAATCAAATGAAATTTCACCTTTAACCATATCATCAAACTTAAATGTTGTACCTTTAGGTACTCTGAAACGAATTGATGGTTTACGACCTTCCGCTTCAAATTGTTGTCTTTCTTCTTCAGTTAAATGTGCGTGTTTTCCACCGTAACGTGGCATTTCATTGTTTGCTATCTGTTCTTCACGTTCAGCTTCTAATTCTTCTTCAGTCATATAACATTTATATGCTTTGTCTTCGTCTAATAATTGTTGAATTAATGGATTATAAATTTCTGCACGCTCTGATTGGCGGTATGGTCCATAGCCTTTATCTTTATCTACTGATTCATCCCAGTCAATGCCTAACCATTTTAAGTTATCAAATTGAGAAGATTCGCCATCTTCTAAATTACGTTTACTATCTGTATCTTCAATACGAATAATAAAGTCTCCATCATAATGTTTTGCAAATAAATAGTTAAATAAAGCTGTTCTAGCGTTACCTATATGCAAATAGCCCGTTGGACTAGGGGCATATCTAACTCTTACGCGATCACTCATTATATTCACTCCTGTTTACCATTTTAATATTATCAATTAACATGCGTGCGTATTGACGGCACATCAAAAAAGTTGAAACATGCTGTAACAACTTATACTTGTTATACCTATACCCACACCATTAACTATGAATATGCTTTGTTATATTTTCTAATTAATAATACCATAGCTCAGCATATTTTGCTTATCACTTTTTTCTAATTTATAGATAATTATCGAAGTAATAGCTTACTTCGCCAATACATAGCTAAAGGCATTTTTCGCTATCTATTGTAGCACGATACAGTATAAATTGATAACACCATGCCTATATCTATGTATTAAAAAATCTATGTAACACCCTATCAATTACATGGCATTACATAGATTATAATTTATTATGCACTAATTTTTTTGGCGAAAATAATACGACCTGATGAAGTTTGTAATAAGCTAATCACTTCTAAATCAATATGTTCTCCAATATGCTTTTTGGCATTGTCTACTACGACCATCGTACCGTCATCTAAGTAACCTACAGCTTGTCCACTTTCTTTGCCCATTTTCGTTAATAATAAGTTAAAACGGTCACCTTGATGGACAGTTGGCTTAATTGCTTCAGATAAGTCATTCACATTTAATGCCTGTATCCCTTGCACATGACATACTTTGTTCAAATTAAAATCAGTCGTGATAATATGACCCCTATAATGTTGAGCTAATTTAATGAGCATTGCATCAATATCACTATGTGATTTTGTAGGATGGATGATGCGTGTCGGATGATCCGTATCATAAAGTTCATTTAATATATCTAATCCACGTTGTCCTTTTTCTCGTTTCACACTATCATTGGCATCAGCAATAATTTGCAACTCATTTATAACGCCTTGTGGTATTAATATTTCACCGTCAATAAAACCACATTTTATAATATCAACAATACGACCATCGATAATGGCACTCGTATCAATAATTTTAGGTACTGCATTTCTAGCATTAATAGACATCGAACGCGCCATGTTTTCAGGTAAAAACAACAACATTTCATCTCGTTTTTTCAAGCCAAATTGGAAACCAAGATAACCTAATATAATAGTAATAATAATCGGTACAAAATGATTTAATACATTATTACCAATTATTTGGAAAATAAAAGAAATCATAACTGAAATTAATAGTCCTATCATTAGACCAATTGTGGCAAATAAGATTTCAATTGCACTTTGACGCATAATCGTTTGCTCAACTTCTCTTAAGCCTAAGGCGATTTTTCGTATAAACCACCCAAACAAAAGGAAGAAAATAACTATGCCTAATAGACCAGTAAAATAACTATTTTTTAATAGTGGATAATGACTTAGTCCTGTATCATTTATAATTTCTGGTATAAAATAGACGCCCAAACTTGCACCTAATATGACATAGCACAAGATTACAATGACTCTTATCATATTCAATAATACTTCCTTTCCATAGTGACTACATATCGGTGGCAGTACTATTCATTTTCCTTATTTATATTTATTGTTTCAATGCATATTTTAATGCATCATGAACGCTAGAAACACCGATAACTTGAATATTATCAGGGAAAGTCCAGCCTCCAATATTTGTTTCAGGGATAACAACCCTTTTAAAACCAAGCTTTGCAGCTTCTTGTACACGTTGTTCGATTCTGGATACACGACGTACTTCACCAGTAAGTCCAACTTCTCCGATGAAACAATCGAGACCATCAACAGCTAAATCTTTAAAACTAGAAGCCGTAGCCATTATAATTCCTAAGTCAACAGCAGGTTCTGTTAGACGTACACCACCAGCAACTTTAATATATGCATCTTGTTGTTGTAATAAAAAATTCTCTTTTTTCTCTAACACTGCCATCAATAAACTAAGCCTATTATGATCAATACCTGTCGCCATACGTCTCGGGTTATTAAAGGTCGTTGGTGTAACTAATGCTTGTACTTCAATCAATAGTGGTCTTGTCCCTTCCATCGTTGATACAATAGTTGAACCTGGCACATTCGTCGAACGCTCTTCTAAAAACATCTCTGAAGGGTTTTTGACACCTTTTAGTCCGCTTTGTTTCATTTCAAAAATTCCCATTTCATTGGTTGAACCAAAACGGTTTTTGACCGCACGTAAAATACGATAGGCATGATGTTCATCACCTTCAAAATACAACACTGTATCTACCATATGTTCTAACAACCGCGGCCCAGCAATTTGGCCTTCTTTAGTTACATGTCCTACGATAAAGGTCGCAATATTCATTTGTTTAGCAATGTTCATTAAACTTTGCGTACTCTCTCTCACTTGTGACACAGAGCCAGGTGCAGAACTAATTTCAGGATGGAATATCGTTTGGATCGAATCTACAACGATTAAATCAGGTTTCATTTTTTTTACAGTATCATGAATAATTTCTAAATCTGTTTCAGCGAATACGTTTAAATGACTTGAGTCTTCATCTAAACGTTCAGCTCGTAACTTAGTTTGATTTAATGATTCTTCTCCCGTAATATAGAGCACATTGTGGCTTTGTGATAACGCTGCACATATTTGTAACAGTAACGTTGATTTCCCAATTCCGGGATCACCGCCAATGAGCACTAACGATCCACTAACTATGCCACCACCCAATACTCTGTTAAACTCTGCAGATTTACTTTCTATTCTAGGTGCTGTTTCATTATTTACTTCATTAAGTTTCTGCACTTTCGATGCAGTATCTTTACTTCTCACTCCATGTTTTGGGCTTGAAGCTTGTTGCTCTATACTCTCCTCCATTTGGTTCCACGCACCACAACTTGGACATTTCCCCATCCATTTCGGAGACTGATAGCCACAAGCCATACATTCAAATATCACTTTCTTTTTGGCCAAATTTGCACCTCCAACTTTACTTGAACAAATCTATTCTATACCTCTGTTGCTGTAAAAACAATTAAAATATTAAGTGATTCATAGGGCTTATATCACCGTATCTAACTTACTAGTCAATCCTACATTGATTATTTCTTAAAGCTAACAGTTATTAATATGACATTTCCTATTCAATGTTACGCTTACACATTTTACTACTTTATCATATTCTGTCATAAATTGAGACACTATTATTATGCCTAAATAGTATCTCAATTATAGGTAAATCAGTGTGCTGAATACTAAAGTAAGCAAACGCAAGATTAACTAAGTATCTCAATTAAGAGCCTTACATCATCGTTTACATAAAAAAGAAGTAGGACAGAAATCTAATTTTATTAAAAAGATTTCGTCGCCCTACCTCAACAATGATGACTCGGATTGAAACACGCATGATTTGAAACGCATGTTTAGTCATCTACTGGCAATATAAAATTAGGCTGAGACATAATTAATTTGTCCCAGCCTTCAAACTTACACACGGAATTCTCTTAAGATTCTGTTGTTTCTGTTTGTTCTTGTTCTTCTGTTTCATTTACACGATCTTTGATATCATACTTAAATTCTTTACCATCATGATCAATAACTACGTCTTTACCTTCGATTTTGTTACCATCTAAAATTAATTCACTTAAGTTATCTTCGACCGTTTTTTGAATAGCTCTGATTAATGGTCTAGCACCATATTCTGGATCATAGCCTTCTTCAGCAATTTTTTCCTTCGCTGTATCAGTAACACTGATGCTAATATCTTGTTCTGACAGACGTTCTGTTAGTTTATTAACCATCATTGTTACAATTTCTTTCAATTCATCTTTATCCAATTTGTGGAAGACGATAATGTCATCGACACGGTTTAAGAATTCTGGACGGAAGGCATTTTTCAATTCTTTCAACATTGTTTTACGAATTGTTTCATAATCTTGTCCTTCTTCTGCACCGCCAAAGCCAGCGAATTTCTGATCTTGTAATTCTTGAGCTCCAACGTTTGAAGTCATAATAATTACAGTATTACGGAAATCTACGCGACGACCTTTAGTATCTGTTAAATGTCCATCATCAAGGACTTGTAATAAAATGTTAAAGACATCTGGATGTGCTTTTTCAATTTCATCAAATAAAATAACAGAATATGGCTTACGTCTAACCTTTTCTGTTAATTGTCCACCATCGTCGTGACCAACATAGCCTGGAGGTGCTCCGACTAAACGACTCACAGCATGTTTCTCCATGAATTCACTCATATCAACACGAATCATTGCGTCTTCTTCACCAAACATTGACTCAGCTAATGCACGTGCTAATTCTGTTTTACCTACACCTGTAGGTCCTAAGAAAATAAAGCTACCGATTGGACGTTTAGGATCTTTCAAGCCTGCTCTGGCACGTCTTACTGCTTTACTGATAGAGTTAACCGCTTCTTTTTGGCCGATAACTCTGTCGTGTAACGTATCTTCTAAGTTGAGTAAGCGTTGTGATTCTGTTTCGTTAATTTTAGTTAATGGAATACCTGTCCAACCAGCGATAACTTCTGCAATATCTTCTTCTGATAATGCTGTGTTTTCGCCATTTTGAGCATTTTTCCAGTTATTTGTTGCTTCTTCATATTGTTTTTCTAATTTTGTTTGTTTATCTCGTAAATTAGCTGCATTTTCAAATTCTTGAGCATGTACAGCTGCATCTTTTTCATTTTTCACTTGTTCAATATGTTGTTCAATCTCTTTTAAATTTGGTGGTGTTGTATGACTTTTGAGTCGTACTTTTGAACTTGCTTCATCTATTAAATCAATCGCTTTATCTGGTAAGAAACGATCTGAAACATAACGATTACTTAATTGTACTGCAGCTTCAACTGCTTGGTCTGAAATGTTGATGCGGTGATGCGCTTCATAACGATCACGTAATCCTTTTAAGATTTCTACAGTATCTTCTACTGTTGGTTCATCTACTTGTACAGGTTGGAAACGACGTTCTAATGCTGCATCTTTTTCGATGTTTTTACGATATTCATCCAATGTAGTTGCACCAATACATTGTAATTCGCCTCTAGCTAAAGCAGGTTTCAAGATGTTGGATGCATCGATAGCACCTTCTGCGCCACCTGCACCTACAAGTGTGTGTAACTCATCAATGAATAGAACAACATTACCTGCTTGGTGAATTTCTTCCATAACTTTTTTCAAGCGCTCTTCAAATTCACCACGGTATTTAGTACCAGCAACTACCGTACCCATGTCTAATGACATGACACGTTTATTTTTCAATGTTTCAGGTACTTCATTGTTAACGATTGCTTGTGCTAACCCTTCAGCAATTGCAGTCTTACCAACACCTGGCTCACCAATAAGCACTGGATTATTTTTAGTACGTCTACTTAATACTTCAATCACTCGTGTAATTTCTTGATCTCTACCAATGACAGGGTCTAAAGTACCGTCTTTAGCAATAACAGTTAAGTCTCTCGCTAAACTGTCTAATGTTGGTGTGTTATTAGATTTATTAGCTTGTGCATTTTTATTATTCATTTCTGGACTACCTAAAGCTTTCACTACTTGTGCACGTGCTTTAGTTATATTTAAGTCTAAGTTTGCAAATACACGCGCTGCAACGCCTTCATTTTCACGAATAAGTCCTAATAAGATGTGCTCTGTACCTACAAAGTTATGGTGTAACTTACGCGCCTCATCCATAGATAATTCGATGACTTTTTTAGCTCGTGGCGTATAATGGAGTGCGCCCATTTGTTCTTGACCATGTCCAATAAGTTTTTCCACTTCTTCGACTACTTTTTCTTCAGTGATTTCGAATGATTCTAGCACTTTTGCTGCAATACCTTCTGGTTCTTTCATTAAACCTAAGAGTAAATGCTCTGTACCTATATTTGAATGATTTAAACGGATTGCTTCTTCTTGTGCATGTGCTAATACGCGTTGCGCACGTTCAGTTAATCTACCAAATAACATAAAACGAGACCTCCTATTTTATATATGTTCTCAAGATATCAGCTCTTTTTTCATTCACTGATTTTTCATCTTCATCATCTATTAAAAATGGTGATTGAATGGCAATCATCAGCTCATTGAACTTAAAATCTTCTAATGTGATATATCCTAAATCTAAGCCTAATTTAACTTCACTTAATCTAAACGAAGCTTCTTCCATTGATATCAGTCTACTATACTTTAAGATTCCTAACGAACGATATACTCTATCTTGTGTTTCAACGTAATTATGACGATTTAACTGTTCTCTAATTTGCAATTCTTCATTAATAATTTGTTGTACTACTTCAGTTAAACTATCGATAATTTCCGCTTCTGTTTTACCTAACGTTAATTGGTTAGATACTTGATAGATGTGACCATATACTTGTGAACCTTCACCATATATTCCACGCATTGTAAATCCAAAGCGATTAATAGTCTGTGCAATGCGGTTCATCCTTTTCATAATGGATAACCCAGGTAAGTGTAGCATCACGCTAGCACGCATCCCTGTACCAATATTCGTCGGACATGTTGTTAAATAACCTAAGTTTTCATCAAAGCTGATGTCCAACTTAGCATCTAGCTGATCATCAATTTGTGAAGCTTTTTCAAACAATGATTGTAGTGATAAATCATTACCCATTGCTTGAATACGTAAGTGATCTTCTTCATTCACCATTAAACTTAATGATTCATCTTCATTTAATAATACTGCTGCCGCTGGTTGTTTAATTAATTCAGGGCTAATAAGATGTTTCGCAACGAGTTTAAATTTACTGCGCTGATCCATTTGATCTAAATGTTGCACTGCTAACTCGGGAAGCGCATCTTGAACTTCATTAACTACTCTATAACCTTCTTGTTCAGATGGAAACATTAACGGGTGTACGTGATTTTCCAAATTTCGTGCCAACCTAATCCTCGATGACATAATGACTGGTGATTCAGTACCTTCACGCATCCACTCACTCATATGTGCATTTAAGTCTTTATTACTCATCACGTGACACCTCGCTATCTCTGTCTGCTTTTAATGCTGTGATTTCATCTCTGACAACAGCAGCTTCTTCAAAGTTTTGCTCTTCAATTAGATGTGTTAAATAGTTGTTTTTTTCTTCTATTTGTTTTTTTAACGCTAATTTTTTATGGGACGAATGAGGTGTTTTACCTGTGTGTTCAAATTGACCCCCTTGCACACGTCTTACAATATCTACAATATCTTCTTTAAATGTATCGTAACATTGTGCACAGCCAAACTTACCTACATGTGCGATATCACGTAAAGACATTTGACATGTTGGACAACGTTTAGCTTCTTTAATCGTAATTTCATCAAAATTGATACCGTGTTTAGCTGCTAAGTGTTGTAATATTTGTTTTACAACAAAGGCACCTTCTATATCATCTTGTTGTTCTACTTGACTATCTTGTGTCCAAGGGTTGTTCCCTTTAGCGCAAGTGGTACATACCCATTTTTCTTGAATACCGTCTTTTCCTTTTACTGCTACCTTAACTTCGGCTTCATTTAAATGACAATTCTCACACAACACGGTAATCACCTCGCTCTTTTAATAATAATTTATGATCGGTAATAGTCTTTTCATAATATTAGCTCTAATAATATCACGTGCTACTACATCCATTTTTAATGTTTCTCTATCTACTACTGCATTAATCATTTTAGCTTCTCTATCGCTAATATAACCTTTTTCTAATAAGCCATCTACAATATAGTACGCTTGTTGTTGAGATATTGAAGGACCAATAATTTGGAGTAGATGATTAATATATCCGCTTGCGTCATTATTTTCAATTTTTGTGATTCGAATATAGCCTCCGCCACCTCGTTTACTTTCAATTTCATAACCATGTTTATTCGTAAAACGTGTTTTAATTACATAATTGAGCTGCGAAGGCACACAATCAAATTGCTGTGCTACATGTGCACGCTGAATTTCTACAGCATCTTCATTGGAGTCTTCAAATAACTTTTTAATGTATTGCTCTATGATGTCAGACATATTGTGCATGATTATCACCTCTTTTTGACCTTCTTTGACTATATTATATGACCAACTTTGACCTTTTTCAACCAATATGATTTAAAAATTTAAAAAATCCATGTTACTTATATAACTTTTATTGTATTATAGATATTAAGAAAAAATTAAAGGGATGAAAAACAATATGCATATTATTATTGGCTTAATTGGTATCGTAGTATTTTTAGCACTTGCCGTTGTGTTTAGCTCAGACAGAAAAAATATACGTTGGAATTATGTCGGTTTGTTACTTGGAATACAGTTAGTTTTTGCTTTTATCTTACTTAAAACAAAATTTGGTATTACTGTTATTAGTGGTATTTCAAATGGTTTTAATTATCTATTAGCACAAGCAGCAGAAGGGGTAAATTTTGTATTTGGAGGATTTGAATATATAGATCCTGAAAACCCTCCATTCTTCTTTAATGTTTTATTACCTATTGTGTTTATTTCAGCATTAATTGGTATCTTACAATATACAAAAATTTTACCATGGATTATTAATGTTTTAGGATTTCTTATTTCTAAAATCAATGGCATGGGACGATTAGAATCATACAACGCAGTTGCCGCTGCTATTTTGGGACAATCAGAAGTTTTTATATCACTAAAAAAAGAATTAGCATACATACCTAAACAACGTTTATATACATTAACAGCTTCTGCTATGTCTACAGTATCAGCGTCTATCATTGGTGCGTACTTTGCATTAATCGAACCTAAATACGTTGTTACTGCAGTAGTCTTAAACTTATTCGGTGGTTTTATTATCGCTTCTATCATCAATCCATATCGTGTGGATGAAAAAGAAGATAAATTAATTGTGCAAGAAAGTGAAGCTTCAAAACAGTCATTCTTTGAAGTATTGGGAGAATACATCTTAGACGGATTTAAAGTTGCTGTAATCGTTGGTGCAATGTTAATAGGGTACATTGCTATAATCGCTTTACTTAACGGACTTGTTGCCGGTATCTTCTCAGGCTTGTCAGGTGGACAAATTGATTGGGACTTCCAAACAATTATCGGTTTTATCTTTGCGCCATTTGCATTTTTAGCTGGTATTCCTTGGAGCGATGCAGTACAATCTGGTTCTGTTATGGCAACAAAACTACTATCCAATGAATTTGTTGCGATGCAAAGTTTAAGTGAAGTTAAAGGTATGAGTGAGCATGCTAAAGGTATCGTTTCAGTTTTCTTAGTATCTTTCGCCAACTTCAGTTCAATCGGAATTATTTCCGGTGCAATTAAATCATTAAATAACGAAAAAGGTGACATGGTAGCCCGCTTTGGTTTGAAATTATTATTAGGTGCTACATTAGTTTCATTCATTTCATCAGCAATCGCAGGCTTCTTTATTTAGTGATACAATTTAAAATAGCTTAAATCAATTTTTTACAACAACAAACCTAACAAACACACTCATCGCCTAATATCGTTGAGTGTGTTTTCATTTTAAATAGGTGTAGCATATTAAAATGTTGCCACTTGTAAATTTACATCTAAACATGTATCATTCAATAAGTAGGTGCATTTATTCATACCTATGAACAAGAAGTGCAGTATCAAATTTTAATTCAAAGGAAGTAACACAATTTATACAATGTAACACTCTAACTTACAGCTATAGTTCGTGTACTTTCACTTTTGTTTTATAGTTATTAAGCACTACAATTAATACTTTAAATTGACACAATACTCAAATACTGCACTGATTATTATATATTAAGGGGAGATGTTCCATGAAAATGGCTCATGACGTAATTAATTTTGATTCACGAGAAGATTTTGAAATTCAAGTACAAAGGGAATTGGAATTTTCATCCAAACGTAAAAAGAAAATAATTAAACAAGTGGCATCTTTAACATCTGTATTAGTTGCAGGAGCTACGACATCATTTGTTCTTTATAAAAAATATTCAGCAGCATAAAAAATATAAGGACCTAGAACATATTGCAATGTTCTAGGTCCTTTTTTATTTATACTCTTCTAACATGTTATTTCACTATGATATAAAGTTTTGTATGGGCTTAAATACATTTTGTCATACTTGGTGTGTTTGTTGTCCTTGCACAATACGGTCAATGAAATATTGTGTTACTCGGTAATCATCCGTCAATTCTGGATGGAAAGATACTCCTAAATACTGCCCTTCTTGTACCGCTACAATTTTCTCACCTACTGTACACAGTACGTTTACGCCTGCTTGCACTGATTCAATATGTGGTGCTCGAATAAACACACCCTCAATATCTTTAGCAATCCCACGAATATCCAATTCAGCTTCAAAGCTATCTACCTGACGCCCAAATGAATTACGTTGTACTGAAATGTTCAACTTATTTAAATAACCACTTTCACCAACAATATCGTTAGCTAAGACAATTAAACCTGCACAAGTACCAAACATTGGCAATGTTGATTGTTGTAGTGCTTCTTTAAATCCATACAAGTCCATTAGGCGACGCAATGTTGTCGACTCACCACCAGGTAGTATTAAACCGTCTATCTCATCTAATTGATCTACACGTTTTATGGCTACACCTTCATGTCCACTCAGTTCGATGTGACGAATATGTTCTCTAACTGCACCTTGTAATGCCAGTACGCCAATTTTCATATTACCAACCACGCTCTTGCATACGTTCTTCTAAAGAAAGTTGATTTATATCTAAACCTTTCATAGCAGTACCTAGCTCTTTTGATAAACGACCAATTAATTCATAATCTTGATAATGTGTTGTCGCTTGAACAATGGCTTTTGCGAATTTTTCAGGGTCTTCTGATTTAAAAATACCTGAACCAACAAAGACACCATCAGCGCCTAACTCCATCATTAAAGCAGCATCTTGAGGTGTTGCTACACCACCCGCTGCAAAGTTTACAACTGGTAAACGTCCATTGTCTTTAATTGATTTTAATACTTCATATGGTGCACCAATATTTTTAGCTTCAGTCATGATTTCATCATCATTCATTACAGTTAAACGACTTACTTCTGAGTTAACTTGACGAATATGTCTAACTGCTTCAACTATATTACCAGTACCTGGTTCACCTTTAGTACGTAACATCGCAGAACCTTCACCAATACGGCGAGCTGCTTCTCCTAAGTTACGACAACCACAAACAAATGGTACTGTGAATTGATCTTTTAATAAATGATATTCTTCATCTGCAGGTGTTAACACTTCAGATTCATCAATGTAATCTACGCCCATTGATTCTAAAACACGTGCTTCTGTAATATGACCAATACGTGCTTTAGCCATTACAGGGATAGACACTGCTTCCATTACTTCTTCTACAATTTTTGGATTAGCCATTCGTGCTACGCCACCAGCAGCTCTAATATCAGAAGGCACACGTTCTAAAGCCATTACAGCAACTGCGCCTGCTTCTTCAGCAATTCTAGCTTGTTCTGCATTAACAACGTCCATAATAACGCCGCCTTTTTGCATTTCAGCCATTCCTCGTTTTACTCTATCTGATCCAGTAATTTTTGACATATTACTTACCCCTTTTCATAGTTGATTAAATTCATTTTAAGAGATAAACTGGTATTTAAAAAGGTACAATTCTCAATAAAATTAAGGGGTCAGTCATATGCCGAAACAACCGCTTTACCTCAATCTTTATGAAACTTTAAAACAACAAATCATTGAAGGTCAATATCATGCTGATGATAAATTCCCTTCTAAACGTGCTTTAGGTGCACATTTGTCAGTCAGTAATACTACTATCGAACATGCCTATCAAATTTTATTAGATGAAGGGTTTATTTATGCTAAACCGCGTTCTGGTTATTATGTGTCAGATATTGAATCTTTACCTGTTATTTATAAAAATGATACACCACAACCTCCCCATGTCGATAATCAAGAAAAAAACGAAGAGACTATACATCACAAATACGCTTTTAATATGGCAGAAATTGACGCTGAATATTTTCCAATGCAACAATTTAGACGACATGCGCGTGATATCTTTGAAGATGATCAACGTGCTTTGCTACAACATCGTGATTCACAAGGCTTAAAAGAATTAAGACAAGAAATAGCACATTATTTATTTAATAGCCGTGGCGTGACCAGCCATCCAAATCAAATTATTATCGGTTCATCGACTGAACAACTCATTAATTTATTAACGGATATCTTAGATGATCAATCATTTATTATAGAACAACCTAGTTATCCTCCAATTAAGCAAGTGTTGGATAAAAAACAAATACCTTATTTACAAGTTCCTGTTACACCTACTGGAATTGATATTGACGCATTTAAACAAAGTAAGCATCATGTTGCCTATGTTACGCCATCCCATCAGTTTCCAACTGGTTATGTCATGAACCTAAAAAAAAGAACCCAACTGATTCATTGGGCTCAAAAAGATGACAATCGTTATATTATTGAAGATGATTATGATTCTGAGTTTCGTTTTTCCGGGAAACCTATTCCGGCCTTACAAAGTCTAGATACTAAAGATAAAGTGATATATATTAGTACTTTCTCGAAATCTTTATATCCGAGTTGTCGAATTGCATATGTCGTTCTACCTAACCCATTACTCACACGATATCAGCAACTTCCGTACAAAGAAGGTAATACCGTACCAATGCATTTACAACAATTAGTAGCGAATTTCATGCACTCTGGCAGCTTTGAACGTCACCTTAATAAAATGAGAACTGTTTATAGTGATAAGCTCAAATTTATTTTAGAACGACTGAAACCCTATGCAAACCAATTACAAATTGAAGGCGCATTAACAGGAATGCATTTTACCTTAACTATTACTAACGGTAGCACATTAGAAGAATGCTTAAAACAAGCGTCTGATCACCAAGTAAAGGTCGTTCCAATGAACCAATATAATCCAAAAGAGACACAACCCAAATTTATCATTGGATTTGGAGGTATACCAAAAGCAGCACTCCAAAGTCATACAGATGCATTGATTAATGCCTTTGTAAAATAAGATTAGTAGTACTTTACATGTAATGCATTTAAAGTAGTACTTTGCATGCAATGCATTAGTACTACTTATGCAATTGCTCCAGCAATTGTATACCTTTTTACCTCGTAACTTTCTACTTTTATAATAAAGACCTTACGGTCTAGTTTGTATATTTTTCAACATAAAAAAAAGAGACCTCTCGGTCTCGGCTCTAAAGTAGTACTTTGCATGTAATGCATTAGTACTACTTATGCAATTGTTTTAACAATTGTATACATTTGCCTGGCAACGTCCTACTCTAGCGGGATGTTAACCACTACCATCGGCGCTAAGGGCTTTCGGC
>NZ_JAESMB010000010.1:0-79682 GCF_017892945.1 Staphylococcus sp. GDX8P114P-2
AATGATGTATCACATGCATACATCCATCAAACACATTAGGAGGTCATAATGATGACACTAGAACAACAACTCAAGCACTATATAACCAACTTATTCAAACTGCCAAAAGATGAAAAGTGGGAATGTGAATCTATCGAGGAAATCGCTGATGATATCTTACCTGACCAATATGTAAGGCTTGGGCCACTCAGTAATAAAACACTTCAAACCTACACCTACTACTCTGATACACTTCACGAAAGTAATATCTACCCTTTCATTCTCTACTATCAGAAACAGCTCATAGCCATTGGTTATATTGATGAAAACCACGATATGGATTTCTTATATCTACACAACACAGTCATGCCCCTTTTGGATCAACGGTACTTACTAACAGGAGGACAATAATATGCAAAAATACATCAAAATCACACAACTAGTCATCACAATTCTTAGTGAAGTTATTATTTGGATGAAAGAATCAGAAAGAAAGGAAAACGCTTATGAATAGATATATAACACGCGGCATTGCCAATAACTTACCTTTCACATTACAACACCAATTATGGCAACTTGTAGTACGACGAGAACAAACACAATCAAAAGGCAAGGAATCATTGGATTATTTTCATATATTCCAATTCAATATGCACAATAATCAACTATATATCAAACACAAACAAGAACGTCCTGAGTATGTCAAATTTCATAAAGCTAATTATTCAAAAGCTATCAATATCAATAGGGTCTATATCATTCGTGAAGATGATATAGACCTTTCTTATTATGTCATGTTATTACCAGAAGAATACTAGAGGAGTGAATATTACATGAAAACAATAAAAAATACATTAGAAACTGAAGCCATGTTCAGTGATGACCAACAACATCGCTATCTACTTAAGAAAACATGGGACAGTGAAAAACAAACAATCACAATCATCACAATGTATCCGCATTATGATGGCATTCTCAACATCGACCTAACAACTCAGCTCATTATGAACAAAGTTTCAGAAATGGATGCATTTGGTTCCATCAATTTTGTGAATCTATACTCTAATATTAAAACCCCTATCAATCTCAAACATTTAGAAAATGCCTATGATAAGCATACAGATATTCAAATTATGAAGGCAGTGAAAGAATCAGATGAAGTGATATTAGCATGGGGTGCTTACGCTAAAAAGCCCGTTGTTGAAGCACGCGTCAATGAAGTATTAGAGATGTTGAAACCACATAAAAAGAAAGTGAAACAACTCATGAACCCAACAACCAATGAAATCATGCATCCCCTTAATCCAAAAGCGAGACAGAAATGGATTTTGAAAGCATAACAAATATATGGAGGTAAAAGATGAAAGAAATCAATATCGTTTCACTACAAATGATAAAAACAGATACATTAAGTTATCTAAAAGATTGTATTACCAGTCCTGAGGATGTTGCAGAAACTATGCAATCATTCATTGTGAAATATGACCTAGAACATCGCATTCTTATATGTATGAATAGTAAAAATGAACCCACACATTCAAACAGTGATTCATCCAGAGAAATATTCAAAACTACAATACTTAGTAACGTAAATAGTATTATACCAGTTCATAATAATTCAAGTAGCAATGTAACACCCTCTCCTAAAGATATCAATGTAATCGAATTGATAATGTTCATCATTGAAATGATGGGTATTTTATTCTATGACTGTATTATTTACTCAGATTGTAAAACTTATTCCATTAGACGATATAACTTAAAGCTAGAAGTATAGTAATATTTTGACACTTCTATTACTTTTTATTTTCTAATATATAAAGACAAACTTAAATTATGATTCTTGACTAAGAAATATTCATAAAATATTAATGTAATGATACTGTTAACAAAAGCAATTATAGTCGTTTATCTACCTTTGTGGTTATATGAGAGTAATTCATACAAAAACGGCAATTGCTATTGTAGCAATTGCCGTTTGATAAAAATGTTATTTCAAATTCAAATTGTCTCGATAATCTTTAATGATTTGATCATTATCACCAGGATAGAAGTAATAAAGGTCATCATCGCCTAAAGTATTTTCACCATTTAAAGTATGACGATTCACATTTTTTTGCGCAGCTTTATAATCAGAGCGAATATCATTTAAATCAGTTAAACTCAAATCCGTTTCAACATTATCTTCTACCGCATTAAAAATTGAATTAATTTTAGGAATAGAACTTGGATTCATTGATTTTTTAGCTACTGCTTCGATGACGAGTTGTTGACGTGCTTGTCTTCCTTCATCGCCTCCAGCACCTGCTTCTTTTCTACTACGCATAAATGCTAAAGCTTCTTTACCATCCATGTGATATTTTTTTCCTTTTTCAAAAGAATAATTAGATTTGGTAAAATCCCCATTACTAACAACGTCTACACCGTTCACTTCATCAATAAGCGTAGAAACTCCGTCCATGTTAATAGCAGCATAATGATCAATAGGGACATCCATTAATTTTTCTACAGATTTCACTGCCATATCCGGTCCACCATATGCATATGCATGATTAATTTTCTCCTCTGTATCTTTACCAACTATCTTAGCATGTGTATCACGAGGCACACTAATCATTTCTGTCTTTTTATCTTTCGGGTTAATTGAAAGAAGTACGATAGAATCAGATCTTTGACCACCATTCTCAGATGCTCTAACCTCATCAGAATCAATACCGAACAACGCAATAGAAATAGGCTCCCCGTCTTTTAACGGCTTATCTCTCAGTTCAGAATGCTCTCTATCCAAAGGATTATTGATGGAACTATTTAATACTGTTAATTTATAAAAAATAAACGCTGCTGCAAATATTACAAATAACCCTAAAATAATGATTATTGTTAGAATAACTTTTTTTGCTTTTGAATTTTTCTTTCTTTTTCTTCTTTCCATATACCACCCATCCTTACTTTTTGACTAGCAATCTTTTTATAATTTGAATAATACGTTGTTGATCTTCGACTGCCATATCAGAACCAGAAGGTAGACATATACCTTGTTCGAATAAATATTTAGCATTGTCAACACCATCAAAATAATATTCATATTGACTATATAGTGGCTGTAAATGCATTGGTTTCCATACAGGTCTCGCTTCTATATTTTCTTTACTAAGTGCTTCAATTACATCATTTGCTGAAAATCCTGTTTTATTCTCATCAATCGTTAATGCTGTTAACCATCTGTTAGACTTAGATTTAGGTAGTTCTGGTTGAAATTCGATGCCTTCAATAGTTGACAATTCATGATAATATTTATCAAAAATTGCTCTTCTTTTTTGAACACGTTGCTCCAATACTTCCATTTGTCCTCGTCCGATACCAGCTGATATGTTGCTCAATCTATAGTTAAAACCTAATTCACTATGTTGATAATATATCGCTTTATCCCTAGCTTGAGTTGCTAAGAAAAATGCATGTTCATTTGATTTACTATCATTTGTGACTAACATACCACCACCACTGGTAGTAATTATTTTATTACCATTAAATGAAAAAATACCATAATCGCCAAAACTTCCGCTCATTTCCCCGTGAAATTCTGCACCTAAAGATTCAGCCGCATCTTCGATTAAAGTTACATTATATGAATCACAAATTGCTTTAATTTCATCTAATTTAGCAGATTGTCCATACAAATTAACTGCTATAACGGCTTTTGGTTTAATTGATTTTTTTTCAAATTCTTTGAATGCTTTTTCCAATGCAACAGGCGACATATTCCAAGAATCTAATTCAGAATCAATGAATACAGGTATAGCATTTTGATATAAGATTGGATTAGAAGTTGCGCAGAAAGTTAAAGAGGTACAAAATACATAATCCCCTTCTGTTACCCCACTCTCTATCAGTGCCAAATGTATAGCAGCAGTTCCACTACTAACAGCCAATGCTTGATCTATATTGATATAAGATTTTATACTATTTTCAAATTCAGTCACATTCTCTCCTAATGGCGCTATCCAATTCTGTTCAAATGCTCTCTCTATATAAGTTTGTTCATTCCCACCCATATGTGGTCTAGATAAATATACGCGTTCATTTGTCAACTACTCTCACTCCTCCTTGGGTTTTGCTGGTGTACCAACAACTGTTTGTTTGTCATTAACATTATTAATAACGGTCGCTCCTGCACCTACGATACAATCACTACCTATTTTTATTTGCGGTAAAACTGATGCGCCAATTGCAATATGCGAACGTTTTCCTATTTCAACATTTCCTGCTAATGTCGCATTTGGAGAAATATGAACGTAATCTTCTATAAAATTATCATGTTCAATAACTGATCCTGAATTAACTATTACATGGTTGCCTATTCGTGCGTCTGCATTAATAACAGCGTTAGGCATGACAACTGTGCCAAACCCAATTTGAGCACTTGGACTTACACTCGCAGTCGAATGTATCAGTGATGGAAATCGATTTTTATGAAGTTGCATTTCTTTAAACAGTTTATTTCTTATAACATTATTACCTATTGCTAAGCAGAAATAATAATTTTCACTATACAATTGTATATTATCTAAATTATCATAAAAACAATTCCCATCTTCTTCATACGAAGAGAACTTATTATCCAAAAATCCTACGACAGTATAGTCCGGTGATTCATCGATAATATCTTTAATCACTTTAGAGTGGCCACCATTTCCTATTAAGATTATACGTTTCATTAAACATTACCTCTAAATTTTTCTGCAGTGACATGAGATTCAGAACTAATATCTTTTTTCTTCAATACATTTTCTATTGTTTTATATAAAATATACATATCTAGTTTAAATGATTGATTTTCAGCATACCATACATCAAGTTTAAACTTCTGTTCCCATGTTATTGCATTTCTACCATTTATTTGTGCCCAACCTGTAATGCCCGGTTTAACATTATGACGTTTTCTTTGTTCTTCATTATATAAAGGTAAGTATTCCATTAGTAATGGTCTTGGTCCAACTAAGCTTAAATCACCTTTCAACACATTTATTAATTGCGGCAATTCATCAATACTTGAATTTCTAATTTTAGAACCAAGTTTAGTCATACGTAACTCATCTGGTAACAATTGACCTTTATCATCAAATTCCGTTGTCATTGTTCTAAATTTATAAATGTCGAAAGGTTTTTCATTTTTTCCAGGTCGCGTTTGCTTAAACAATACTGGTTTACCGAGTTTCTTTGAAATTAATATCATTGTTACTAGGGTTATAGGTAAAGTCATTATGAGTACAAATAAGCTTGTAATAATGTCTAAAAATCGTTTAGCCATAAGTTCATCCCTTTCCTTATAAAATTATGAACTACTTATTTTATTTTTTCGCGATAAACCTTCAATAAATCATCCCAAATGATTTTGCTATCAAATTTTTCATTCACTCTTTTAATGGCAGAATTACCTAGGGTTTCAGTTAATTCTGAATCATTTAAAAGCTTTTCAATTTTACTTGCAATATCAACGTAATCACCTTTAGGCACAATGTATCCTGTTTCACCATCAATAACGGTATCTTTCGCACCTGTTACGTTTGTAGTAATTACAGGGACGCCTAATGCTTGAGCTTCTATACTGACATTCCCAAACCCTTCACGATACGTTGGGAAAACTAATACATCCATATGATTATAATAATATACTGTATTTGACACTTGGCCTGCAAGTACGATATTTTCATCATTCATTAAAAAATTAAAATCTTCTTTACTTATTGAATTATCTTTTTCAATCTTACCTACTATTAAAAGCTTAACATTATATCCCTTTTCTTTAATGATCTGGAATGATTTTATCACTTCTTTTATGCCTTTATCCTTCACAATTCTTCCAACAAAGCCAATTACAAAATAATCATTTAACTTTTCGGCTAATTCTTCAGGAATATCTGTAAATTCTTTTTTGAAATTTTCTAAGATAAGCCCATTTGAGCTTCCATAACCTAAAACTTTTATGTTCTTTTCCTTTTGTAGATTGAGCTCTATAATTCTTGTTTTTAAACTTTCAGATATTGCAATTATATCAGTAGCACAAAACATAGCAATTTTTTCCATTAAATATAATATTTTATATTTAATACCTGTTACAGTTTCTAATCTTAATCCTCTAACAGTGTATATACGAACTGGCCTCCTAGTTAAAAAGGCAGCCACAGTTCCAATCAACCCAGCTTTAGGTGTTCCAGAATTCACTATATAAGGTTTTTCCTTCAAAAATAATTTAATCATTTTAAATAAAGATTTAATGTCATTTTTCAAAGATATTTCTCTTTCCATGTTAATTTCATGAACAATATCAGAAGAATAAACTTTTAATTCTTCACCCTTCGAGGTAACAACATTTACATCAAGATTATTCTCACGTAAATATTCGATTTGTCCTTTCATTAGAGGAATACTTTTTGAAACAGTTACTAAATGAAAGATTTTATTTCTTTCCAATATATCAACACCTAATCTGTTTATTAATAAATTTTTTACAAGCGCCATAAATTTTGTGATTCTAAAATTTCATTTTCTTGAATAATACCTTTAATATCAAAAACAACTCCATTATCTTTAACTAAATTTAGATATTCCGATTTATTATCGATATAGTCTTTATGGGCCACTGCAAACAATAAGGCATCAGATTTTTTTAGATTTTGTTTTTCTGTTAGGTCAAATCCAAATAATCTCTCTGCTTCACTTCTATCTGCTTCAACATCATTAACTACAACATTCAATCCAAATTCCTTTAGTTCTTCAATAATATGAATAACTTTTGTATTACGTAAGTCTGGACAATTTTCTTTAAATGTCAGTCCTAAAACATTAACAGAAGCACCTTGGACTTCTAAACCTTGTTTTAACATTTCTTTGATAATATTTGATGCAATATGTTGAGCCATGTTATCATTTATTCTTCTTCCAGCTAATATTACTTCTGGATGATGACCGACTTCTTGTGCTTTATGAGTCAAATAATAAGGGTCTACTCCAATGCAATGTCCCCCTACTAAACCTGGTTTGAAATTCAAGAAATTCCATTTTGTTCCTGAAGCTTTTAATACTTCGTTTGTATCTATATCTAATTTATTAAAAATAATTGCTAATTCGTTCATTAATGCGATATTCACATCGCGTTGTGTGTTTTCAATTACTTTTGCCGCTTCTGCTACTTTAATAGATGAAGCTTTATGAACTCCTGCAGTAACTACTGAGCTATATACGTCTGCAACAACTTCTAATACTTTTGGCGTTTGACCTGATACCACTTTTGTAATCGTTTCAAAGGTATGCACTTTGTCTCCTGGATTAATTCTTTCAGGTGAATAGCCAACAAAAAAGTCTTTACCGCATACTAGACCAGAGTATTTTTCTAATACAGGTACACACTCTTCTTCTGTGGCACCAGGATAAACTGTTGATTCATAAACAACTATTGTGTCTGGTGTAATTACTTTCCCCACTGTTTCACTGGCTTTTAATAATGGCAATAAATCAGGTTTATTATGTTTATCAATTGGTGTAGGTACAGCCACAATAATGAAGTCAGCTTGTTTCAAATCCTCCGCGTTTGATGTATACTCTATATTCGTTTTTTTTAATTTTTCTTCAGTTACTTCATTTGTTCTATCGTAATTATTTTTTAGTTCTTGAATCCTTGCTTCATTAATATCAAATCCGATTACTTTATGTTTATTCCCAAAAGTCACAGCTACTGGTAAACCTACATAACCTAATCCAACTACAGCAATATTTCTTTCCATCAAAAAACATCTCCCTAATTTTATTTATAATATTCTAAGTACCAATCAACAAATTTATTTACACCATCTTGAATTGTAGTTTCTGGTTTAAAATCAATATCTCTAAATAAGTCATCAACATTTGCATAAGTTTCAGGTACATCTCCAGGTTGTAAATCCATGTAGTTTTTCTTAGCTTCTTTACCTAATTTATTTTCTATAGCTTCTACAAATTCCATCAATCTAACTGGGCTATTGTTTCCAATATTGTAGACTTTATATGGTGCATAGGATGATCCAGGATCTGGATTTGCACCTGACCATTCTTTATTTGGTGATGCTGGTTTTTTAACAAGTCTACTAATTGCTTCAACAATGTCATCAACATACGTAAAATCTCTCATCATATTTCCATAATTATAAACATCTATAACCTCGTCATTTACGATTGCTTTTGTGAATTTAAATAGTGCCATATCTGGTCTACCCCATGGACCGTATACCGTAAAGAACCTCAAACCTGTTGTAGGTAATTTGTATAAATGACTATACGTGTGTGCCATTAACTCATTTGATTTTTTAGTTGCTGCATATAAACTTAACGGATGGTCTATGTTATCCGAAGTGCTAAATGGTTTTGTTGTATTAGCACCATATACTGAACTAGAGGAAGCATAAATTAAATTTTGAATATTAAAATGTCTACAGCATTCTAAAATATTCATAAAACCAACAATATTAGAGTCAATATATGCCCTTGGGTTTTCTATACTGTATCTAACACCCGCTTGAGCTGCTAAATTAACTACTACTGCTGGTTGTTCATCTCTAAATACTTTAGATAATTCGTCATAATTTTCTAATTTCAATTTATAAAAAGTAAAATTCTCTTTTCCTATGGATTCTAATCTATCTTCTTTCAAAGTAACGGAATAATAATCATTAATACTATCTACGCCTATTATATGATGGCCCTGTTTAATTAACTTTTTCGCAAGATGTGATCCAATAAAACCAGCAGTACCTGTGATTAAAATTTTCATATTTTATATCTCCTTCACTTTTTTGATTGGTACACCCACATAAACGCAATTTTCTTCAGTATTTTTATTTACAATTGCCCCTGCACCAATAACATTTCTTTTATTGATAGTGATACCACCAAGTACTCTAACACCTGTAGCTATCCACACATCATTTTCAATGACAATTTTTTTGGGTTCAACTTGATTGAATTTAATTGGTATTTTACCATCAGTCCACGTATGATCTGATGAAATTAATGTCGAGTGATTTGCTATAGATACATCGTCACCAATTTTTATTTGCCCAAATGCATCAATATAGGTGTATGCGTGGATGCTTACATCATTTCCAATAGATAAATTTTGTATATTCTTTATAGATACAAACTTTCCTACAAATAAATTTCTACCTACATTTTCCGCGAATTTATTTACATATAAATTTCTATATAAAATCGCAATTTTCGATTCACTAATATTAAAAACATCCCATAATAGATTGCAAATCGTTTTAGGTGCATAATTATATGGCTTTTGCATTAATTTTATAATTGTATTCATTTTATTTTTCATAATCATCACAATTTCCTAAATTTGTATTTGTAATATATATATAATAGTGTTGCTGGAGGCAGTGCAAAGATTGAAATAAGTAACGGAATTTTATCTTTAAATTTGTACCTAGGATTTAAAGATGTATCTATCCATGAGATATCAAACAATAATATATCAATCAACTTTTCTTTCAAATTAGGAAGCTGATTATATGCTTTTTTTCTATATTCGCAATAATTTTCTGCAGATTTAAAATAATTAGTTTTAACACTACTACTTATACCATCATCTAAATATTCAACATATTTTGTTTTCACGTTTGACAAATGGCAGTCATATAATTCACTGAATTCAAGCAACTGGTATGAAGGTGGCATATGTCGTGAATCACCATATTGTGGAAATGTCATATATCTAATAAGTGATGTTTTATATACATAGCATTTATCTCTTTTTACTTTATATAAATATCTTAAATCCACCCAATTAACCTTATCTACTTCTGGTAAAGTTTCACCTAAAACATCACCATTTTCATAAGAATCTAGTGTTATTAACGCTGCCATACTTGGATTTTCAGCGAATTTTGAAATGAAGTAATCAGCTGCGTATGAGTAAAACCAATCATCGCTATCAAGACAAGTAAATAACTCACCAGATGCAGATTTCAAACCTATATTGGTAGCTATATGCTTTCCACCATTGTTTTGTTTTATATATCTAATTGGAAATTTTTCTGTCGAAAATGTTTTCACTAATTGTTCAGTATTGTCTGTAGATCCATCATCAACAATTAACCATTCAAAATCATAATTAGTTTGATTCAGTAATGATTCAAAAAGTCTAGGTAACGTATGTGCCCTGTTATATGTCGGTGTGAAAATAGTTAATTTAGTCATTTATTATCTCCTATCTTATACAGTAAATTAATAAATTCTATTCCTTTATTCTCAGGGACATACCTATTATTATGAAGTTCGGTTTTTATTTTTTTATAAAGTTGCTTATCTTCATATAATCTGATAATTTTTGCCGCTATTTCATTTCCATTCATATTCGTAATGAATCCATTTTCACCATCAACAATTTGTTCATAGACCGTTTCAAAATTAGTAGCTACAACAGGTATTTCATAATAAAGCCCTTCATCAATAGTATTTGATTTGCCTTCAAACCTAGAAGGATGTACAAGAACATCCATTTTTTTAAGAATATTCCCTGTATTGAATTTAAATCCTATTGGTAAAACTAATTTTTCTAAACTACTCTTTTGTATCTCTTCTTTTAACCATTCTTCCAATTTTCCAGTACCAACAATATACCATTTGAATTTTATTTGTTGATTTTTCAAAATTTTTGCCGCTTCAATTAATAAATCTAAACCTTTACCATTGTCCAACCTACAAATTGTACATAAATTCATATATTTTGAATCTTTATCAAAATTTTCACCCTCTATATTTTCATATAGTTTAATAGGTAAGCTGTTGTAGTAAACATAAGGTTTTATATTAAAGATATTTTCAAAATTTTCAGCTGTCATTTTTGAAACGGCAATCATACCATTCATTTTTTCAAAATATTTTTTGTCCAACTTATGATCTCTTTTTAATACTTTATAATCTGTTCTAATCCAACCAATTTTATGATTAGCTTTAATAAAATCTTCTATAAAGTAAACAGAATGCCCTCCAGATACACCAACAGCAACATCATATTGTTTTGAAAAATCTTCATTGTTCCATTTATTTTCAATCCAAAATTTTTGTTTACTTTTAGTATTGTCCTGTAATTTTAGTTGGCTTTTAATCACAAACATTAATACTTTTAAAATCAATATTGGCTTATTTAAATTTCGCATTATTTTTTTAAATAAATTACTTTTATCTAGCATTAATAATGAGTACTTACTTGGAACTTGAACAACGTTTACATAATCAGGAATGTAACTCGTTAATTTATCTTGTTGATTTAAAATCATCAAATCAATTTGTACATCAGTATCTTTTAATTCATATAATAAATTCACAAGACTCTTTTGAGGTCCACCAAAATTAAAATTATTTACCACAAATAATAATTTCACTTTTTCACTCCTCTTGCCGGAATACCAACAACAGTTTCATTTTCATCTACATCTTTTAAAACCAATGTCATAGCCCCAATTGTTGCATTATCCCCAATTTTAATACCACCAATAATAGTGGATCCTGCCCCTATAAATACATTATTTCCAATTGTAGGTCTTCCATGTTGCCCTCGACCTCCAATTGTTACATTTTGTTGAATTTTGCAATTTTCTCCGATTATTGCATTTGAGTGAATAACACACCCTAAACCACTATGTGGAAAGATTGTTCCTTTACCAATTTTCACACTTCTTGGTATGTCGCAGGCAAATATAAATCGGTTAAATTGCTGCATTAGCCTTGGTAATATTGGAATGTTTTTTTGGTAAAGTTTAGTCATTAATATTATTGATTTATTCATTAATGATTTCTTTTTCATTTCTTTCACTCCTTATATCTTTAATAACGTAATAAACCCAGTACCAATTATTAAATACTAATTGAATAATAAATAATGGCATTATTAAGTATAATAATTTTGATTCAACGAACGTCAATACAATAACCTGTGCAATAATAGTTATAATTGCAAACATTAAAAATTGTTTGTAATGAGGGATTTGGTTTTTAGTTGTCAAAAATGTTGTGAACAGAATTTGATTGTTGTACAAGAACCTATAAACAATAATAATTAGCATTAAACCAATTGGTAATAATTTATAATCAGCACCAATGATATCCAAAGCGAAATTACCAAATATTAATAACAAAACAAATGCAAAAATGTTGAAAATATAATTTGTTATCATCGATTTAATAAACAATCTAAACAATTCGTCAAACTGATTTCTAACTCTTAAGTAATTGAATTTAGATAGATATGTATTAAAATAAGAATTTGATAACGTTAAAATTAATGTGATTATTTGATTTATCAATCCAAATTGCCCTGAAATTTTTAAAGATAAGAAATAAGAACATAAAATTAATGGAAAATTTATTACTAAATAATTAGATAAAGATAAGATTCCAGTCTTTATAGTATTAGGTAAAAACGCCGAAAAAATTTCCTTATCATATTTAACTTTTATCCTATTATTTGTTGCTCTTGTTTCATCTGAAAATCTGTAATAATTAAATGATTGTAGTAATCTATTTACAATTACAGAAATAAAGTATGCAAGTGAAACTCCAATTATTCCGTATCCTAACAATAAAAAGATAATTGATAATAATAATTGTGTTACTTTAGTAACTACTAAAATTTGATTGTATACCTTTATTGCTCCTATCCCTTTTAAAACAGCATTCCAAAAAGAAAACGCAATATTTAACACAATAGATAACATATAAAAAAACCATGCAACTAATGCTGTAAATAGGTCAATTTCGCCATTTGTAATTTGTACTAAGTATAAAGTACCAAAAGTCATAAATGTTATTAGAATTAATAAACCCATGATATAGTAAATAAACTTCACAGTTGATAATACTTTTATAAAATACCGAAGATTTATTCCATCATCTTTTATATCACTCTCATCAAAGCCCTCTTTTTTAACAGTTTGAGCGCCAGACCATAAATAACTAATATTTCTAGCAATAACTGCTTGAAATCCAAAATCAATTAACATTGCTAATCCATATAGTGAAGTAAACGTATACCATAAACCTAGTTCAACTGAATTCAAAAATTTTAATATGATTGGTAGTAGCATAATATTTATACCTTGCACCATAGCTAAACTGATATAACTCCAAGCAACATCTTTTTTTCCAATATTCATGAACTACACCCTCTTCAGTATAAACTTATTATTCAGATAACTTATTATCAACAATAGGATGAAGAAATTTGTGAAAAATGACATTTGAATCGTTGCATTCGCCATAAAAAATAGTGATAACTTAATACATAAATATGACATAATATATATTTTAAATACTGAGTCACTCTTATATATTTTTTTATCCAACACCATAACTAAGATAATACTAATAAAAGAAAGTATTGGAGCTAAGTACGGACCAAAGTATAAGTAACCTTGTCCAATCATTGGTAATATTTGATCTGAAACCAATGGCCTCTGATAAAAAACTTCATTAAATGATGTTAGAGCACTTTGATGTTGTCCAAACAATGAATTCAAAAACACAACTGACCTAAATAATTCACTAATAATTGCATCAAATTGAAATGGTGCATAAACATAGCTAGTATCAATTGAATGAGCTACATTTGATACCCCTGAAAAATATAATTGCAAATCAGTATTAAGATTTTCAAATGTACTACTAGAATTAGCAGTAGATGTATTTCCTTGTGTAACAATCGTGTTTTGTTTTAACAAAGTAGACACTGCTATTAATAATAATGACATGCCTACTGATAATATAACAATTAACTTTCTATAATTTTTATACAAAATAAAAATAGTGAATAACCCAGTTGATAAGGGTAAAATTATACTAAATCTACTCGTACCCGTAATAAAAGATGATGATATACCTATTACTATAAATGATAAAAATAACCATATGATATTTTTGTTATATTCATAGAATCTATATATCCAATTTAACACGCCTATTGTAGCTACAACATGCCCAAGTTGGACTATTAAGAAAAATAATGAAACTGAGTCTACTACATCTTTACTTTTCAATTGAGAAGCAGACCAAATAAAAGTATATCTTGCGAGTACTTCTGGATTGAATAATACAACCACAAAACTTAAGAGTACGTAAGCCCAACCAAATAAATTTGGTTTAGCTTCCATTTTTCTAAATTCAGTTTTACTAGAATAAAATCGTTTATATAGAAGGCAGAATGTTACAATAATTACTATCATTTCAAATAGCATTAAATTAATTGCTTTGGTTTGAGAACCAAGAGATGTGGACATACCAATTCCAACATTCACACCGTAAATAGACATTAACAATGGAGAAATGACATACCTTATTAACATTGTTATATTTACAATGGTAATTCCAATATTATAAAACATATATCTACTAAACATTGGAAATAAAAAGTATAAACACATAAATAATAAAGGCAGTGCTATTAAATTATTTGGTAATTGAATGTCGCTTAGCATTATTGAAACAATGCTTATGAGAGACAAGATTAAAACTATGATTCTATAAAAAAGTGTCATTTTATAACTTCCTATTAGCAAATTGTATTAATTTTTCTTTTGATTCATTTTTGTTAGTAAAAAATTCATTAATAACTTCATCTAACTCACTTTTTGGAATAGTGATTGCTTTACCGCGATAAATTTTTTCATATACTTGTTCAGAATGTATTTCATTTTTATTTAATAATTCTTCAAATAATTTTTCACCTGGTCTCATACCAGTAAACTCTATACCTATATCTTCTTCTTTTTTACCGCTTAAGCGAATAATATTTTTAGCTAAATCAACTATTTTGACTGGTTCTCCCATATCCAAAACAAATATTTCTCCCCCAGTTGCTATGGCACCTGCTTGTAGTACAAGTCTAGACGCTTCTGGAATCGTCATAAAGTAACGTGTTATATCTGGGTGAGTAACAGTTAATGGCCCACCTGCCTCTATTTGTTTTTTAAATAATGGGATTACGGATCCCCTTGAACCTAATACGTTTCCAAACCTTACGGCAACAAGATCCGTTTTAGAATTTTCGTGATTTAAACATTGAATATACATCTCAGCCACTCGCTTCGTAGCTCCCATTACGTTAGGTGGGTTAACTGCTTTGTCCGTAGAAATCATTACAAATTTATTTACTTCAGCATTTATTGCTGCCTCAGCAGTATTTCTTGTTCCCAATATATTATTTCTCATTGCTTCAAATGGATTTGCTTCCATTAAAGGTACATGTTTATGTGCCGCAGCATGATAAACAACATATGGTTTATACTTCAACATTACTTCTTGTAATCTCGATTTATTTTGAACATCAGCAATCACTGGTATAATTTCTATTTTATTTTTATACAACTTTGTTAATTCTTGATTTATTAGATAAATGCTATTTTCACCATGTCCTAATAAAATTATTTTGCTTGGTTCAAATTTGCATACCTGCCTACAAATTTCAGAACCAATAGAACCTCCTGCACCAGTCACTAAAATTGTTTTATGAGAAAGTTCGTTTGATATAAGTGCCATATCTAATTCCACTGGTTCTCTACCTAATAAATCTTCTAAATCTACTTTTTTTAGTTGATTTACTTCTATATCGCCAGACAACACATCTTCAATGTTTGGCATTTTAAATAATTCTATTCCTTCGATATTACATATATCATTTATTTCTTTAAGTCTCTTTGCACTTAGAGTAGGTATTGCTATTATAATTTTTTTGATTTTAAATTTTTTCACTAATTCAGGAATATCTTTAATGTACCCCTGTACCTTCACACCTTCTGTAATAACTATTTTTTGTTTATTTTTATCATCATCTACAGCTAACACAGGTTCCATTTTCATGTCTGAACTTCTTAACATTTGACGGACTAACATTGATCCACCTTGGCCAGCACCTACTATTAATGTTGGTTTCTTTTTTATATTTTTACCAATTATATATTTTCGATATACTCTCCAAAATAATCTAGAGCCACCTATAAGTATTAAGTGCATCATCCAAGTTATAAAATACAACCTAAAGAATGGGCTACTCCCTGTTATAAGAGAAACAACAATTAATGTAGTTAACACAGAAGAACTTACTGCTTTTACAACTAACATCAGTTCATTTACACTAGCATATTCCCAAGCCCTATGATATAAGTTGAACAATGCTGCAAACACATGATGAGAAATAAGCAATATAATAGATGCTAAAATTAATAAATCAATATTATAACTTTCAAAGTATGGTTCTAATATAATATATCCCAAAAACACAGAAAACGTTACAATTACCGAATCTAATATAATTAACATAATTAGACGTAATCTTGCAGAAATTTGTGCCACCTATAAAATCTCCTCATTCATTTTTTAAAAATTCCAAATCTTTTTTTATGATTATAACCTTGCGTTGGAATCTCCTTTATTAATTTTTTGTCTTCAATAATTAATTTTGCATTTTCAATCAATTCAATGATTTCTTTCCTATAATTTTTAAGTTTTTTATCTTTTAATAATGATTTCATTAAAAATGGCCTTTCATTAACACTATGTGCATCCGAAGCTATAAAATGCGTAAGATTATTATCAATCATTTGCAAAGTGACTTTCTTAATATTTTTACCCATACTACCATTTAATGATGTAGATGTTATTTGGCTTAAAGCACCACCATTAATTAACTGAAATAACAGATTTAAGTTTTGTGCAATTGCTCTATTCCTTTCAGGATGAGCGATTATAGGAATGTATCCCAAAACTTGTAGCTCGTTCAATAAATTTTGAGTATAATGGGGAACTTCATTTGAAGGAAGCTCAATTAATAAATACCGAGAGTTATTAATTCCAACTATATTTCCATTATCAATTTCCGGAAGTATTTGGTCAGTAATACGAATTTCTTGACCATAATAGAATTCAATACCTAGTTTTTTAATTTCTTCAATAGATATTATCTCATTCACCTTTGACTTCACATTATCTACAGGATTGTTATATCTTGTATGCAAATGATGCGGCGTTGCTACAATACTAGTAACACCTTCTTCCTTCGCTTGAGTTATTAAATTAATAGTGTCTTCCTTTGTTTTTGGACCATCATCAGCTCCAATCAATATATGATTGTGTATATCTATCATTTTTACTCATCCCCATAATAATAGTAATAACTTGAACCTTTTTCGATTGTCATTTTATTTAAGACTGCACCGATAACTTTCCCACCTGATTTAATCAATAATTCTTTAGCTTTTTTCACTTCATTTTTTTCATTTTTTGAACCATCAATCACTAACACACAATCTCTAACATTTTTAGCATATAATTGTGCATCTGTGACAGTGGTCACTGGCGGTGTATCAATTAAAATAAAATCAAAATCATCAGTTAACTTTTTAAGTAATTCGTGGAAATTTGTTGATGTAATAAGTTCTGAAGGATTTGGCGGTATTGGTCCTGACGTTAGTACATTTAAATTCTCAATGTGCGTTTCTTTTATAGCATCAGTCTGAAGTGCTTTGCCAATTATTAAATTAGATAAGCCACTATGATTTGCTAGATTGAAAAAATTTTGTTGAGTTGGTTTTCTCATATCGCCATCAATAATTAAAGTGTTATAGCCTGCTTGCGCATATGTAATAGCAATATTTGCAGTTATTGTACTTTTACCTGATGCTGGTTTTTCAGATGTAACTATAAGTGATTTTATTTCTGAATTCGCACCTGAGAACATAATATTTGATCTAATCCCTCTAAACTTTTCACTAATTGTAGACTTAGGATTGTTATGAACGTATAAAGGTGATATTGTTTTTTCTTTTTTCTTTGCCATAAATAATATCCTTCCTTATTTAAATTTTTGTATTGAACCTAAAACTGGAATATCTAATTCATCTTGTACATCTTGTTCATTTTTAATGCGTGTATCAAAGATTTCTCTTAAAACTATTACAACCGCTGCAACCATTAAACCTATTACTATGCCAAGTAAAGCATTTACTAACATTTTAGGTTCAGTTTGAGTTGCAGTGTCATCTGCTTTAGATAAAATAGATACATTGTCTATGTTCATAATCTTAGGTGTTTCATCACTAAAAACTTCAGAAAATACATTTGCTATTTTTTCTGAATCATTCTTATTCGCACTTTCAACTGCAATATTTAAAATTTGTGATTCAGTTTCACTTGTTGCTGAGATCATACTTGATAATTCTTTTGCCGAATATTTGTTATCTAACTCTTTTGAAACTTCTTCTAACATACGAGGGCTTGTTGCAATTTCGGCATATGTATTCACCAATTGAATATTACTTTGAACCTGTTGAGCCTGCATTGCGGAATCGCTTTCTTTTTCGTTAACTATTACTTGTGTTGATGCTTGGAACATTGGTTGAACTAAAATTAAAGAGCATAGAAGACCTATAATTAAACCAACTATTGGTAAAATTATGATTAAATTAAAATTTCTTTTAATTATTCTCCATATCTTTATTAAATCTACTGAATTCTCCATGAAAACCTCCTGTTATTTTTCCTCAAATTTTCCATTCTAATTAATATATAGCTTATTATATTATTTTCTCAGAATGTAATTAGTATAGTTAAAATATACTTATTTTACAACCTTACAATTAGTAATACAAATATTTTACAATAATACTCATTTTTCAACCTTAATTACTTTAATTTAAAATTTTATTCTAATTCAGTGGATTTTTACATATATTTATTAGACTCGCTTATTAGCTAAAATATTTAAAAAACCGCATCACTTGTGATACGCTTCGCCTTTCATGATCTTAAAGGCTCTGTAGATTTGTTCGATGAGCATGACGCGCATCATTTGATGTGGGAAGGTCATGGTACTGAATGAAAGAGCGTAGTTGCTTCTACTTAAGACGTCTTGATGCAGACCATGTGAGCCGCCAATAATAAAAGTAAAGTCGCTTTGCCCTTGGGTCATTCTACCTTGAAGTTCTTGTGCCAAACCTTCGGATGTTAACATTTTGCCTCGAATTTCAAGGGTAATCACTGTGGATTGTGATTTGACTTTGGCAAGTAGGCGTTGACCTTCTTTCGCTTTGACTTGTTCGACCTCTTTGTCGCTCAGGTTTTCCGGTGCTTTTTCATCTGCAACTTCGATGAGTTCGATTTTAGTGTAGCCACCTAACCTCTTTTCATATTCAGCAAGTGCTTGTTTCCAGTATTTTTCTTTTAATTTACCAACTGCGAGTATTGTAATTTTCATAATGTCCTCCACGCTGTGTTTATAAGTTATTATACTTATCCACAAGTTATACACTTGTGCACATGATACCCTCTTATTATAACAAGAATGTATACGATTTTTATACAAAATTTACGATTTATAAACAGAAAGTACTGTATAACTTGTGTATTTGTGGATAACTCTGTGTATAATGTGGGTATTCACATGTAAATTGTACACATCTCTGGATAACTATGGACAAAATAGTGGATAAGTCCCCTTCTGTCTTACATAGTTATTCACAGTTATTTACATTTTCTTTATATCCCTTTACATCAGCTTTATAGTTATCCACTGTGGATTATTACTGCTTATTCTACTATTAAGACCAACACAACTAGCTCATACTAAAGTTATATTTTACTCTTACTAAACGTCCAATATTAAGTTTACAGCACGATAAATTAAGCACCCTTTAACACTAAAAAAGCACCTCTACGTTACCGTAAAGGTGCTCTAGTTATCTAACTTATTATAATGTATAAATTGGTGTCGCTTGAGCTTTATCTGTATCACATAATAATACTTCTCGCTCAGTATCAATATCACGCTCATTCAATACTTGTGCCACACTCATACGTGCTAAATCTTTCATATTATTATCTTGAGATAAATGTGATAAGTAAATACGTTTTGTACTGCCTGTAATCACATCTGACATGGCTAATCCGGCATCTTCATTTGAAACATGTCCCATATCACCTAAGATACGTTGTTTGGTTTTCCATGGGTAACGACACATACGTAACATATCCACATCATGATTACTTTCAAACATAAAGGCATCGCTACCTTGAATCATACCTTTCATGCGGTCTGATACATAACCTGTATCGGTCAACATCGTAAATTTCTTATAGTTGTTATGGAAAATATAAAACTGTGGATCAATTGCATCGTGAGATACGTTAAATGACTCAATATCAAAACCTGCTAAAGATTTCGTTTCATATGGATTAAAAATAAATTTCTGATCCATCGGAATTTTGTTGTCTTTTTTCTCAATCGCTGACCACGTTTTTTCATTGGCATAAATAGGCAACTTGTACTTGCGTGCTAAAACGCCTAATCCTTTAATGTGATCAATATGTTCATGTGTGACTAAAATACCATTTAAATCAGCTATCTTTTTATCAATCTGACTAAATAGTTCTTCCATCTTTTTACCTGTAAGACCTACGTCTACTAGGATACTACCTTTATCGCTTTCGACATACGTCGCATTTCCTGTACTACCACTCGCTAAGACACTCATTCGTATCAAGCGGTTTCACCCTTTCTACTAAGAACACACTGCTACATCTACATCGACATCTCTAAACATGTCTATCGTCTTCACAGTTGCTTCAAAAATTTAAATTTATCACGTTGCTCATCAGTCATATCGTTGTTACTGCTATACTTCACTGACCGTTTACAGTAACTCGTATGACATTCATATGTACGTTCTACGTGCTGTGAGTTGATTCATCGTCCCGTTCTTGAATTTCACTATTACATTATACTATAACAAGTAGTGTTATGCGTCATCAATTACTCTGATTTTGAAATTCTGTCAAAATCATGGTCGTAGGACTTGTGGGAAAACAAAGTTTCTAAAATAATTCACTCAATCCAAAGTTGTTGCATATCCACTATATCCTATTAACATTATAGCCCGGGAAATAGTGCACGCAGACAACCGTTAGTATCCCTCTATCATTTTTTATTAATTTAATAGCATACAGCACCCAACATATATTACTATTTTTTGTTATTTTCTGTTGAAATTTTACCTTGTGCACTAAACCACTAACTATAATGTAAAATGGTGCTACAATACACTTTAGGAGCAACTTAAAGTTGCTCTATGTAATTACAGTTGCAATAATATCTTTGATAGTTTTATATCAAGCATAGTCATATTCGCTTTCATTATCACAATGGCTATGTTAAGTGCTTTAAATAATATTCAACACACTCCCGCGTTACATATACGATTGTTGGGTCCCTCTTTCACTCATGATGTGTAATGCTTTAAAATAACACAACTAGTTTCTTATTAATAATTATTTAGCGCTTGATGGCACTTACTCCTCTATAATACTATCAAGATATCCACTTCCTTACTTACAAATTTTATATTTTCAATTTGCAGTTGTGTATTTTATATACAAAATGAGCGCCTACCGTCTGGGTAAGCGCTCATTATTTAACTTTCCTCGATTATTTTAGGACTTTTTGAGACGGCTTCAACGTAGTATGTTTTTACTTTGTCCTCGCCGGCATGTTTAACTTTGATTTCCCAATTACCTTCTAATACTTGCACATTAGGTTCTTTAACTACGGTGTAATAACCAAGGCGTAATTTCGTCACTTCGTCATCTTGTTTTAAATAACGATTGTAATACAGTGCTTCAATTGCTGATCGTGCACTGATGACTTGTTTTTTGCTGTTATTTTCACCTTTAGATGGTTCTATTGTCTGCATAGCCGTTTGTCTATAATCTGTGGCCTCTTCATCGTCATTAATATTGAACGTCAATTGTGCTTTATTGTTATTCATAATCGGAAATGATTGATATGTTTGTTCAAAGGTCACTTTATCGTTGCTGACATCGCTCATTTGATATTGTGTACCTTTATACACATCATCGACAATGAATTTTTTCAAATCGGTAAAGGCATTATTTTTAATACTGATGGCGTCTTTCATATCTCCTTTGGCTACACGTCCAGATGACTCCGCAGATACATCATCTTTGTCCTTCGCATAAGACGAAAAATCTTTCGAGCGTGCAGTCAGTAACTGCATTTTTACGCCATCGACGGATTGAAGATGTTGCGGAATAGTGATTTCTTCTTGTTTGAAATCTACTTTATTTTCGTCCTTGCTTTCATTGATATGTGATTTATTTACTTTATCGATATAAATCACAATCAGGGAGATATTAACTAGAATAAAGACGATGATAAATAATGTTTTTGCACGTTTCCAGTTCATTATTCTAGCCTCCCATCTTTATACGGATGCCATTTGCCGTCATATTCAACATACCATTGTGGCGTAAATTCACTATTACGTTGAATTTCAATATCTTTATTATCCGGTTTATCATTCATCGTATAACCAATTGCTAAGTCTGTCACTTTCTCAAAATCAATAGTTCTGTTATTTGCTAAAGATGATCTCACTTCTTCAGCACCCGGTAAATCAGTTTCACTGTCACCACTATCAATCGTAACATTTGTTTTTAATAAGGAACGGGCATAACTAAATATGCCTTTCTCACTCCATGATACTTTAATTTGATTTAAGTCCTTTTCATTAAAGGTTGGTCGCCCATTTAAAAATAGTTGATACGTTAATTCACCACTATCGTTATTTGTACTAAATAGACGGAAATCATCTGTGAAACCTCCGTGACTATTAATATAGTCAAATGTACTTGGTATCGTATCTTTCATATTATTTGAGCGGTCTTCATCCTCTGACAAATTAGTATAACGATAACGTTCGGTTTCATCATTGTAATTTGCAACGCCAGTATTATTATTGTAAGTCGTAGTTCCACTTTTCGCACTACGCACAACTAGCGAATCATTAAAGAGAATTGCATTCATCGCATCCACACTAATACGATTATAAATCGTGCGATATGATTTTAATCCTTTAGGATCATCTGGTGCATAAATATGTGTCGCTTTATCGATAGTGTCCTTACTCGTAATAATTTCAGTGTAAGGTTGCATTTTTTTGTTTAAGCTACTTAAAGCTTGTTTCAATTTACTTGTTTTTGCTGTTGTCGTCATGCGCACGACATCATGTCTGTCTTTACTCACCGCATATAATTGAACTTTACCATTGTGACTTTGGTCAATTAATAAGCGATTAAATTTAAAGTTATTCGGTATTTTCGCACTGATATTTAGTGATTGTCCTAAATATGTTGCTAAAGGCATATCATACGTAAAATCAAGTACTACAAAATCATCACTTAAATCTGGAATAATCAAATTATGTTGACTGTGCATACGTTCAGCTCGTGTGACACGTTGATCCATTAATGGGTCCAACATTGTTTTAACGTTATCTTTAGTCGCTGTGACACCTTCCGTATCTTCACCTTTTGAATGAATGATTTGATACGGTGTCACAACTTGCTCCATACCTTGATTAAGTGGTTTACCGATAGCATGTGTTTGCTTGTCTTTGTCTGTCTGATTATCGACATTAGCTAAGTCTGGCGAGAAATTCCAAGTCATATAAGTGAGGACGCCACTCATAAGCACTAAGATAACAAGGATAATCGTTTTAATTAGTTCTTTATTCTGCATCCCAATCACCATCTTCAATGACTTCACAAGGAAGTGTAATAAAGATTGACGTACCTTGTCCTTCGACACTGTTCGCCCAAATGCGTCCATTATGAGCTTCAACAATCTCTTTGGAAATTGCGAGTCCTAAACCTGTACCACCCATCTTACGCGTTCGTGCTTTATCTACTCGATAGAAACGATCAAATATTTTATCCACATTATTGATTGGAATACCAATACCATTGTCTTTAATACGAATCGTCATACGATTATATAATGCGTTTTGTTTCACGTGAAACTCGACGCGTTTATCACCACGAGAATATTTTATGGCGTTGGTAATGACATTATCAAATACTTGTGTCATTTTGTCTGGATCAAGTTCTGTAAAGATAGTGTTGTTTGGAATTTCACGCACAAATTGTGTTTCTTTCGCTGACATCTCATGTCTATTAATAATTTTATTAATAAAGGAATTAAAATCTACAATTTCTTTTGTAATTTGTTCTGATTCATTATCCATTTTCGATAATTGTAATAAATCATTAACTAAACGTATCATACGTTCTGTTTCTTCTCGTGTAACAGATAGGAATTGCGGTGCCAATTGTCCATCTTTCCACGCACCTTCTTCTAAGGCTTCAATATAACTATTCATAGACGTTAATGGTGTCCGTAATTCGTGTGACACGTTAGCTACGAATTCGCGACGTTCACGTTCAACTTGTTGTTGTTCTGTAACATCATGCATTACGGCAATATACCCTGTAACAAAGCCTGTTTCTTGGACAATAGTACTGAAATTCACACGGGCAATAATATCTTCTACTTCATTAATATCTAATAAGAAACTTTCATTACTTTCTTGAATTTCATCTAATGAAAATTCATCTTCCAATTTCAAAATATTTAACATGAAGTAACCGATAATATCTTCTTTTGTTGTCCCCATCATCTTCAATGCCATGTCATTGACAATACGAATACGACCACGACGATCTGTGGCGATAATACCATCACTCATATGCGTGATGACGGAATCTAAGCGCCGCTTCTCACTTTCCGTATTAGCTTGTGCTTCTTGTACACGTTTCGACAAGTTATTAAATGCTAATGCGAGCTCTCCAATTTCGTCGTTACCATAAATTTTCACACGCTGCGTATAATTACCTTTCGACATTTCAATCGTTTGGTTACGCATATCTGTAATTGGTTTCGTGATAGTACGTGCAATAAAGAACCCAAGTATAACTGTAATTAACAACGAAATGCCCGTACCAACAATAAAGATTTGATTAATGCTGCTTAACTGATTATATACATCATTAATATCAGCCTCTATGTAGATATCGCCAATTACTGTCCCGTCAGACGTTTTGACTGGCAAATTGTAAACCCACATACGTTGTTTACCATTACCATAATCTTTTAACATAGTATGACTGTTCGCTTCACCAATCGACAAAGCTTTTTGGATGGAATTATCATTCGCTCGTTGGTTAATTAGACTACGCGTAGACTGCTTAGACGTAGCCATAATAATTTGATCGCGATCAATAAAACGAATTTCTTCGATTTCTTGACGGTTCGCATACTCATTCAACAAGTCTTGCACTTCTTTTTGTGCGTTTACAGAACCGTCACTATCGTATACTTTTTCGATATTTATTTCGATTTGTTTCGCATACTGCGTAATATTATTTTTAAAACTTTGAGTCAGTTCTTTCTCAAGACTATTGGTAAAATACAAACCGATAATTTGCATCCCGATGACAATTAGTAATACATAGACAATAACAAGCTTCGTGTGTAGAGATTGAAAATGTTTAAGCCATTTCATCTACGTGGCCTCTAATCATGTTGTTGGAGAAAATATCCAACGCCTCGACGAGTCACGATATATTCTGGATGTGAAGGATCATCCTCGATTTTTTCACGTAAACGACGAATTGTTACGTCTACCGTACGTACATCACCAAAATAGTCATAGCCCCAAACTGTTTGTAATAAATGTTCACGTGTCATAACTTGCCCCATATGTTTAGATAAATAATGGAACAATTCAAATTCACGGTGAGTCAATTCGATATCATCACCACGTTTTTTAATCGAATAAGCATCTGGATAAATTGTAATATCTTTAATCACAATTTCATTAGTCTCTTCGTTAACTTCTTGTGCTGGTTGTGAATAATGACGACGTAAGTTCGCTTTCACACGTGCAATTAACTCACGTGTACTAAACGGCTTCGTCACGTAATCATCTGCACCTAATTCTAAACCTAAGACTTTATCAATTTCTGAATCTTTAGCTGTTAACATAATGATTGGCATTTCATATTTCTTACGTACTTCACGACATACTTCCATACCGTCACGCCCAGGTAACATAATATCTAGCAAGACAATATCTGGCTCTTCGTCATATATTAAGTCCACTGCATCGTTACCATCGTACGCGCAGAATACTTCATATCCTTCTTTTTTTAAGTTAAATTCTAAAATATCAGCAATTGGTTTTTCATCATCGACTACAACAACTTTTCTAGCCATATTATAAACCTCATTTCTAAATTGTGTATTTTATTCAATAATTACACAGTACTCTATTATATAATTTACCATTTATAGCAAGCGAATTCTATTTATCCAAATAAAAAATTATTTGAGTGCATTGTATAATTATACCATGTTCCGCTACAATTCTGAATTTTTCTATTTTCCCACATACGTACTTTTATCTTAACTTAAGTTGCAGGCGAACAAAAGAGCTTGTGACGAGAACTATAAAAAGAAGACTGAAACAATTTTCTGTTCCAGTCTTATAAAACATATTAGCAATAAATCCCATTTCAATATTACGTTCGTTCTTCTCATGTTCTTCACAGCAATTACTTAAGTCTTACACTTGTTTCTGTTTCTTTATAAAGAGTGCACAAATAAAACCTATGACAGTTATTGCACAAATGAAGATAAAGGTAAACTGAATACCACTAGAGACAATTGCTTCTGGGGCTAGTTGTGCTTTTGCTGCAGTAACTTGTTGCATATGATTCGTATAAATAGCAATCGCGATAGCTGTTCCTGCTGAGCCCCCGACTTGAATTAATGTAGTAATCGTTGCTGAACCATCTGCATACAATGCTTGTGGTAGCTGATTTAAGGCATTTGTTTGTGCTGGCATCATTACCATTGAAATACCGACAAAGAGTAGCATAAAGGCACAAATAATGATCCACACTGGTGTCGTTGTCGAAATCGTTAACGTAAAGATTAATGTAGCGATAAACATAGTCGCAAATCCAAAGATACAGAAATAGCGTGCACCATAACGATCAAATAATGAACCAACTACAGGTGACAATAATAAATTCACAGCATTACCCGGTAGCAATATAAGTCCTGCTATAACTGAACTAAATAATAATGCTCCTTTTAAATATAATGGTAATAAAATACCTGTAGACAAAATACATAAGATAACTAAAAATACTAGTAACGCTCCCAACGTAAACATTGGGTATTTAAACACGCGTAAATTGAGCATTGGCTCATTTAAGCTAAACTGACGTAGTGTGAATACGATCAAACTAATAATACCAACAACTAATGCCACCCAGACAATCCATTGTGTTAATGATGCTGTGCCCATTGAACTTAAGGCAAATATTAAGCACGCAAAGCTAAGTGTCGATAGTAAGATTGAGATAATATCAATACGTGGTCGAGTTAACTCTGCCACATTTTCTACTGTAGTCAGTGCAATACATAGCACTACGATGTATAACAGTGCACTAATCCAAAAGATAAAATGCCAGCTTGAAGCTGAAATAATAATACCTGCTAAAGTTGGACCTACGGCGGGGCCAGCTGTAATTACGAGTCCCATTATTCCCATTACAGCGCCTCGCTTTTCTAGCGGAAAAATTAACATTAATACTGTAATCATAATAGGTAATAATAGCCCCGTACCTAATGCTTGAATCACACGTCCGGCTAATAGCACTCCAAAATTAGGTGCTAAAGCACCACTAATAACTCCTACTAACGATAATATTAAGCCTGCAAAAACGAGTGTTCTAGTACTAAACCATTTCGTTAAATATGCTGAAATGGGTACCATACAAGCCATCGTTAGTAAATAACCTGTCGTTAACCATTGTGCCAATGCTGCTTCGATTTGAAAGTCTGCCATAATATCTGTTAAAGCCATATTTAGAGCTGTTTCACTAAATAAGCCCATAAATCCACCAATCATTAAGACAAATGCAAATAGCTTTGGTCTTTGTACTTCTACTTGTGTTGCCATTGTGACATAATCTCCCTTTTTCTTTATGTTATTTCCGTATTACTTCGTCTAAACTATGTAGTCGAACTAAAACACTCCGACTCATAGCCTGAGACATCATGCCGTCTAGCACACCTCCATAATACTAACTTTGTTACTTTACCAAAATATATATAAAATTGTCAACTAGGTTGACAATAATATAAAAAAATAAGAGCGCGTGTGAAAGCATTTAATATTGTCGCTTTCCTGTACTCGCTCTAACAATGGTCAGTCAGCATAAAACAATACGCCGACGATTAATATATCTAAGACTCAATTAAGTGTTTAACTCAGTCATTTTTTAGCTATAGTAGGTAAATCCCAATCTGTTTGAAGTAATGCTTTTAATTGCTCAAATTGAGCTACGCCTATCTTTGTTTTAATATGTTGTTCTAATTCTTGTTGATAAGCCTGATTGCGTTGCCATAAATCACGACCTAATGTTGTAAGGTTTACACATTTTTCTTTTTTATTACCTGTGACTGCTTTTAGTACTACAAGCTCTTTTTGTTCTAGTTGTTTAACCGTTTTGTGTATCGCTTGGCGCGTCAATTTCACGAGTGCTGTTAATTCAGACAAGGTATATGTTTCGGCACCAATAATAGAGATGATATACCACTCTGAAGATGATATTTTGCTTTCCTGATCCACATTAGCTGCTGTTTCAGTTAACTGTCTCAATTGCGCATGACGTTCGCTGAGTAAATCAATAAAATCTAACTCATGTAGTTGTTGGTTACCACTCATAACTTTGCCTCCTCTTACTCCTCATCATAAGCTATTTTCTAGTTAAACGCACAAAAAAATGCCCATCCTATTGGATGGGCAATACGGTCTCGACGGGAATCGAACCCGCGATCTCCTGCGTGACAGGCAGGCGTGTTAACCGCTACACTACGAGACCTAAAAAATGGTGACTCCTACGGGACTCGAACCCGTGTTACCGCCGTGAAAGGGCGGTGTCTTAACCGCTTGACCAAGGAGCCTCTCTTAAGCACAAAAATAATTATAGCAACTCTTCGTAATGAAGACAAGCTATTTTTTAAATTTTTTTAGTATAATTTTCCTTATTAATTGTATAAAGTGTGAATTCGTTTGATTAACCGCTGTTAGTAGCTAAAAAAACCGTTAACTCGCTTAACAAATAACCTTCAATATAATGCTTTTCTCTGTCGAGCGATACGCAACATAGAGAACGCATTATCTTATAATCTGCATAAACGTTCTATTCACTACTATGCTTACGAACAAGCAACGATTAACGTCTGCACACCATCACTTAATAATTATTACCTGCTACACATAGCAACATTATTGTGCTAACACTAAGTGCGCATTCTAGCTTCTTTTTTACCGTTACTGTATAAAACCCACTGTAATATGTTAGCTGTAAGCCTCTCGGATAGACAACCCGCACAATCACCCTCATTTATAGCACAAAAAAATCCTTATCGACAGACAGAAAACTGTTGTCGATAAGGACTAACTATATTATTACCATAAAGGTGCAATTAAGTTTGTTTGATTACGATCTGGACCTACTGAGAAGATTGAAATGTTAACATTACATAATTCAGAAATACGTTCTAAGTATCTACGTGCGTTATCTGGTAATTCATCTAATGTACGACATTTTGTGACATCTTCTGTCCAACCTGGCAATTCTTCAAAGATAGGTTGGCATCTTTGTAAGTCACTTAAGTTTGCTGGGTACTCAGTAATTTCTTTACCATCTAGCTCATATGCTGTACAAATTTTCACTGTGTCTAAACCTGTTAAGACGTCGATTGAGTTAATAGACAGATCAGTAATACCACTTGCACGACGAGAATGACGTAATACTACAGAGTCAAACCAACCGACACGACGTGGACGTCCTGTTGTTGTACCGTATTCACGACCAACTTCACGGATATGATGACCATCTTCGTCAAAGAGTTCCGTTGGGAATGGACCGTCACCTACACGTGATGTGTAAGCTTTACATACACCGATGACTTTAGACACAAATGTTGGACCTACACCGCCACCTACAGTTACGTTCCCAGCAACTGGATTACTTGATGTAACAAATGGATATGTACCATGGTCAATGTCTAACATTACACCTTGTGCACCTTCGAATAATACTTTTTCTTCTGCAACAAATGCATCATCCAATACTTTAGCTGTATCTGTAACGAATGGTGCTAAGCGTTGTCCAGCTTCATAATAAGTATCGAAAATTTCTTCAAATGTAGGACATTCTTTATCGAACATGCCTTTGAAATACGCTGCTTTATGTTCAAGGTTTTCTTTTAATCTTGTTTCAAACGTTGCTTTGTCTAATAAATCGGCAACACGGATACCAATACGTTGAGCTTTATCCACATATGCAGGACCGATACCTTTTTTCGTTGTGCCTATTTTATTGTCTCCACGGCGCTCTTCTTCATATTCATCTTGTTTTAAATGATAAGGTAAAATAACTTGCGCACGGTTTGAAATACGTAAATTATCTGTAGAGATACCTCTTTCATTTAGTCCATCTAATTCTTTCAATAATGCGACTGGATCTACAACTACACCGTTACCAATAACAGCGAGTTTGTCTTTATAAAAAATACCAGATGGTACTAAGTGTAATTTATAAGTCTCTCCATCGAATTTAATTGTATGACCTGCGTTATTACCACCTGAAAAACGTGCAATAACGTCTGCTTCTTCTGCTAAGAAATCTGTAATTTTACCTTTACCTTCGTCTCCCCATTGTGTCCCAACTACTACGATTGATGACATATGAGCACCTCCAAGTTTTTCTCAATTAACCATTACGTATTCTACCAAGAGATGAGCTATATTGCAAACAAAAATCGAACATTGATTTGACGAAAACACAATGCTATCACTGTATTTTTATTTTCTGATAATTTAGTGTTAATGATTGTCATATCAATGTTTTAAAAGTGTTATAATCAAAAATACAACACATACTTCCATTAAAATATTGTGAAAATAATAAATAAAAACCGTACATTAAATACATGTATCAGTTTAATGTACGGTAAAAATAATTTTATATTTTTTTCTTATCCCATTTCGGCATGCGCATAATCAATGTCAGTAAATTTATTATATTGCTTCATAAAGTGCAATTTAACGGTACCTGTTGGGCCGTTACGCTGTTTGGCAATAATAATTTCTATTTCACCATTATCGTCATTTGTTTGTGGCTCAAAGTTTGTATCATCGTCGTCTTCATCATCTTCGCCACGATTATAATAATCATCACGATATAAGAAAGCGACGATATCCGCATCTTGCTCGATAGACCCTGATTCACGAATATCACTCATCATTGGTCGCTTATCTTGTCGTTGTTCCACACCACGTGATAACTGACTTAACGCGATGACCGGACACTCTAATTCTCTGGCAATTGCTTTCAGTGTACGTGAAATTTCAGAGACTTCTTGTTGACGATTATCTGAAAAGCGAGAGCCACTACCTTGAATTAACTGTAAATAGTCTATCACTATCATATCCAAACCATGCTCTTGTTTCAGTCGACGGCATTTAGATCTTATATCAGTAATACGAATACCTGGCGTATCATCTATAAAGATTTTCGTACGTGATAACTTACCGACAGCAATCGTAAAACGATTCCAGTCTTCTTCAGTCATCGTACCCGTACGTAAACGGTTTGAATCAACATTTCCCGAACTACAAATCATACGTGTAGCCAATTGGTCAGCACCCATCTCGAGTGAGAAAATGCCTACCGAATAAATGTCTTCATGCGTCGCGACTTTTTGTGCGATATTTAAAGCGAAGGCAGTCTTACCTACCGATGGACGTGCCGCTAAAATAATTAAATCATTACGGTTAAAACCTGCAGTCATTTGGTCTAAATCACGATAGCCTGTTGGTATACCAGGTGTTTGACCGCTATTTTGGTCTAGTAACTCTGCATTCTCGTACACGTCTCCTAAGACATCTCGAATATCTTTGAAGCCATCACTTTCACGTGATGATGATAACTCTAAAATGCGTCGTTCAGCATCATTTAGAATCGTATCAAGTTCTAATTCATCGTTATAACCATCGTTCGCAATACTATCAGCTGCTTGGATTAATTTACGCTTTGTGGCGTGCTTAAAGACAATTTCAGTATAGTATTGAACGTTACGTGTGGTCGGAACGTTGTTTGTTAATTCTGCTAAATACTGCGGACCACCTGCTTCACTCAATCGGCCTTCTTGCGACAGCTGATCCATAATAGTGACTACATCGATATCTTTATTATCTTCATTTAAGTTCATCATTGCTCTGAAGATATGTTGATGCGCCCCTCTATAAAAGGACTCAGGAAGCAACACTTCCTGAGTAGTATTAATCAATTCTGGATCGATGATAATGGCACCTAAGACAGATTGTTCAGCCTCGTTACTATGTGGCATTTGATTTTGTTCATACATTCCATCCATTTTTCCAATTACACCTCATATCTCAATCCAAAATTATTGTTCAACCGTGTGCACACGAATCGTACCTTCTACTTCTTTGTCTAATTTCACTGGTACATTTGTATAACCTAAAGCATGGATACCATTTGGTAAATCCATTTTACGTTTATCTAATTTAATGTCGTGTTGCGCTTTTAAAGCTTCAGCGATTTGTTTACTACTAACTGAGCCAAACATTTTACCGCCTTCACCCGTTTTTGCAGAAACTTCAACTTCGATGTCTGCTAATTGCGCTTTTAGTTGTTTAGCATCGTCAATTTCTTGTTGTCTCTCCGCTTCAGCAGCTTTATTTTGTTGTTCTAATTGTTTTAAATTTCCAGCTGTTGCTTCGACAGCTAATTTATTTTTAATAAGGTAATTATTTGCATAACCTACTGGTACATCTTTAACTTCGCCTTTTTTACCTTTACCTTTAACGTCTTGTGTGAATATTACTTTCATGCGTCTTCACTCCTACTCATTTGTTCTGTTATTGCTTGTTGTAATTGTGCAATGGCTTCTTCTACGGAAACATCTTTCAGTTGTGTCGCCGCATTAGTTAAATGGCCACCGCCGCCTAATGCTTCCATTGTTAATTGCACATTGACTGCACCTAGAGAGCGGGCAGACATGCCAATTAAGTTTTCTTCTCTACGTGCTACGACATAAGATGCCTCTACACCATCTAAACTTAACAGCTCGTCGGCTGCTTGTGCAACTGTCACCGGATGATAAGTTTTATCGTCTGGACCGTGTGCTATAGCTACACCGTTATCTTGTAATTCGACCGTACGAATTAACTCTGTTCGATTAATGTACGTATCAATATCATCTTTTAAGAAATGTTGCGTTAAGATAGTGTCTGCACCGTGTGCGCGTAAATAACTTGCAGCATCAAACGTACGTGAACCCGTACGTAATGTGAAGTTACGTGTATCGACGATAATACCTGCAAACATGACCGTCGATTCTAAACGTGTTAACCGTTGTTCCGTCGGTTGATACTCTAGCAGCTCTGTGACTAACTCTGCTGTCGAACTAGCATATGGTTCCATATATACTAATAGTGGACTTGAAATAAAGCTTTCTCCACGTCGATGATGGTCAATGACTACTTTACGGTTTGCTTTGTTTAAAATATTTTCATCAATGACCATTTCTGGTTTATGCGTATCAACAACGACTACTGTTGTTTTTGAAGTCATCATGTCCCAAGCGTCATCCGAATTGATAAAGCGATTTTTTAATTCTGGTTTTTCATCAATAGCATCCATAACACGTCGTAGCGTTGGATCAATATCTGAATCATTTAACACGATGTAGGCATCTAAGTTATTCATCATCGCAAAACGTGATACCCCTATAGCAGCGCCAATAGCGTCTAAATCAGGTCGTGTATGACCCATAATAATTACTTTGTCGCCTTCCATTAAGATGTCTTTTAACGCATGTGAAATAACACGTGCTCTTACACGCGTACGTTTTTCCATTGGGTCAGTCTTACCGCCATAGAAACGTACGTTACCGTTCATATTTTTAATAGCGACTTGGTCACCTCCACGGCCTAAGGCTAAATCGAGACCTGACTGTGATAATTCACCTAAGTCAATTAAGTTTTCCGAACCTTCACCGACACCGATACTTAATGTTAATTGCGCACGATAACCTACACTCTTTTCACGTAATTGACTGAGTATATCGAAGTTCGTTTCTTCAATATCATTTAAGATTCGGTGGTTTAAATATGCCACAAATTGATCTGTACTATAGCGTTTAAAATAAATATCATATTCTGATGCCCAACGACTGATAACGCGTGTCACCATAGAGTTAATTTCAGATCGTTGCGTATCGTTCATATTTTGTGTGATTTCATCATAATTGTCTAAGAATAAAGTCGCAATAATCGGCTTTGATTCTTGATACAGTTCATTCGTATGTACTTCTTCTGTTATGTCAAAGAAATACACTACGTGTTCATCTTCTGAATATCTCACACGATAGTAATACTCATTATCCTGAATTTCAATTTCTTTGGTTTTTTCTAGTTGCTTTAAAATATTAGGATATACTTCATTAATTGGATCAGAAATTACGTTTCTAGCTGAACGCTCTAACATAAATTGGTTCATCCACTCTATGTTTTCATTCTCATCTATCACAATCATACCAATAGGTAAGTGCTTAATAGCAGTATTGCTACCAGCTGATATGTGTCCACTGAGTTCGTCTACATAATTGTCCATCTTGTGCAGCGCTTGCCTCACCATTAATGCTGCGAGAATAATAATCACAATTAATATTGCCCCGGCAATACCTGCAATGAGTTGGCTAAAAATAAACCATACTACTACAAGTGCAATTGCCGTGAGCGCCATTATAATAAATGGTAAAACTAACGCTTTCTTAGTGGATTGACGGTTCATTTTCCCACCTCAAATCATTTTTTAATGATACCTTTTAAATTAAATGCTAAATCTATAAACCCTATTAAAACTACAATATGTGTTAATGGTGTTAATATTGTCCCTATCACCATTAATAACACTGTTAATATAGGTGGCATTGACTTGGCTTTGCCGAAGAAGTGAATCACACTTAGCCCCTGAATATACATACATAATGATAACACAATTTCAAAATTTAATATGATACTTTGAAATGTACCCGGTTGGACCGCAAACATAACACAAATAAGTACAACTAAATACATAAACAGTAATGATTTTTTCATTTGCCATGCGAATAGTGGTTTGAAAATAGGCGTTGCTACTTTAAATTTGCGTAAAATTGGAAATGTAATCAGCAAGTTAATCAAGATCAACACAAATGCCGCTACAATAACATAACTTGGTAGTTGCACTGCCATTTGACGAAAGCCTTCTTCTAACATTTGCTTATAGTCGCCTTCGACACCACTACCTGTAATAACACTATGCATTTGATCTTTTAGTGGTTTCGTTAATGATGCTGCACTAGGAATTTTATTAAATGCTTGTAATAACATAAATGCGACTAACGTTATGATACTGACAAACGTTGTCGTAATATATAAGATACGTTCTTTAGACGTACGTTCGGTTAATAGCTGACCGATGATAAAACTTAACACAAGTATTAAGACCATTACGCTTAATACAAAAACATTTCCTAACAATGTCGTTAGGATTACTGTTATCACAGCCGCTAGACCAAAAGATTCTTTGGATTTCTGCCATAACACGATGCCTGGTATCGTCGCAAAAAGACATAAAACAAGACCAAGCGGCGGTAATATATGCAAGACTAAAGCTACTATAATTAATGCTAAAATACTCAATATAGTTGCTTTAGGTTTTATTTTTGAAAACAAATTCGCCACTCCTATACTTTTTTGACTGTATTACTATTCTAACCTCTTTAAAAGTTTTATACAATTATAGGAAATATATTATAACTGTATTTCTTAAATTCTACTAGAAACGCGACACGTCACTACTTTTTGTAGATTTTCATCTATCACAAAGACACTTTTATACACATAGTTTACTCAAACTCACTGTACACATCAAAATGCCTTAATTTTAGCAGCTTACACACTAAAATTAAGGCATCAGTGTTATTTACGTTTAAATTGCGATACTTTTAAGAAATGATACAAGTTTGGCGCCCAATCATTGAAATTTAATAAGAAGCCATCATGTCCTACATTATCAGGCACAAAGAAATGACGATGATATTTGAAACGCTCCCCTACTGCACGTACTAAATCATCTGGATACAGTAAATCATCAGTAAAGCCCATTGTTAATACTTTTGTTTCTAATGAACTTAGCACCTCGGTAACATCATCTCGACCACGGTCAATATCATGACTATCTAAGACATCCAGCAGTGTTAAGTAACAGTCTAAATCAAAGTTTTTTTTGAATTTGTTTCCTTGATGTCGTTGATATGCAACGACTTGATCTGGTGTAAAGCGTTTATCATAACTTTTAGACGAGCGATACGTTAAAAATCCTAACTGTCGTGCAATGCTGAGACCATCCGTACCACCAAGATGTATCGCTTGGCGTGATATTTCATTAAAAGCTCTACTATATGACGACGTTTTGTCAGTAGCCGCTAAAATAACAGCTTTATTGACTTCAAACTTTCGATTGTACAATAACTCCATAGTCTGCATCCCACCAAGTGAACCACCGATTAATATATCTATCCGGTTATACCCTAGTGCTTCAATACCTACTTCAATTGCACGCACAATGTCTCTTAAAGTTACTGATTTAGGAAAATCTTCATCTATTAATGCTGAACTAGAACCAAATGGACTCCCAATAACATTGAATGTTAAAAACTGATAATCATTGACTGGCATATAACCACCATCGATAATTTCACGCCACCAGCCCGGATCGTCTTCTGTCCCATAAGTAAGATGATTGCCTGTCAATGCATGACAAACTACTACGAGTGGTTGACCTTTATACCCTACGTGTTCATATCTTAATTTTAAATTATTAATCGTTTCTCCCGATTCTGTTGTAAAGGGGCCTAATTCTAATGTATCAACTGTATAATTTGTCATTGTTTTCCTCCTACCAAAAATTAAAAAACCTCTTACCCGATATAAGTAAGAAGTTCTTAATTACTTATCATTCGAATAACACTCGTTGGTTTTAGCACCGTGCTTAACAAGTCGGTTGCTGAAGCGTCATCGGGCCAAGTCCCTTAGCTTCTCAGAATAAGATTTAATTTTATTTAGTATATCGCTATGTCTTTAGACAAATATTGCGTATAAGTATCTCAAAAATCTAAATTTTCTAATTACTTTCATTCTAACGAATAACGTTTACTACTTCAATGCTAAACATCAAAATAATAAACGAATCATCGCCATGACAAAAATACCTGCCAAGATGGTTATAGTTAAACTACGTGTTACTAATGCTACGAGCACAGTGGGAATTATCGTTACTAAAAAAGGAATATTCAAACTATAACCAAAACTCCCACTCTGTTGTTCAATCACACCATCGATAATTAATGCGGTGAATAAAGTAATCGGAATAAATGACAACCACTTAACGACTTGCTCTGAAAGTTGAATCTTCGAAATTACAATAAATGGAATAATACGTGTTAACCATGTTACTAAACCACAAATCACAATAATAATTAACATATGTACTGAAGTAGTCATCGAGTCATCACCACCCCTAAACACGCTGCAATTACGGAAGATAAAATAATTGCTACATAAGTCGGCATGATTAGACTGAATAGCAACATCATGACAAGAACACTAACAATCAATATTAAGTAAATTGAAATATAAGAACGTTGAACCGTCTCAAATTGTGATACTGCTAAGAAAATAAACATGCCAACAATCGCAAAGTCGAGTCCAAAAACATCGGGATTTTGTATGTATTTACCAAAGACCGCACCTACCACACTCGCAAGCGTCCAAAATAAATACGCTGTAATGTTAAGTCCATGCAACCAACGATCATTGATTTTCTCGCCTTTTAAATGTGGTGTGATAGCTACACCAAATGTTTCATCTGTAACTAACGTTGATAAGCCTATACGATTCCACAAGCCATAATTTTTATAACTTGGCGCCAATGTCATACTTAATAAAAACATTCTAGAATTGACGATAAATGTAGTAAGTACGATCGCAGAAATTGGTGTACCAGCGATAACCAAACTACAAATAATAAATTGTGCTGCACCTGCATATATTAATAAACATAACAAGATTATTTCGAGCAAACTAAAACCAGATGCCACAGCTACAATACCAAATGATAAGCCTACACCCGCGTAGCCTAATAATGTAGGAATACATTCTTTCACACCTTGCTTAAACGTCACATGTTCAGTCATTTCATCCCTCCTAAAGCGTAAAATAATAGTAACAGTCTAATATAGAAATAATGGAACATCAATAAGGTTAGACTTAGGTTTGTTTGAGGTTAGACTACCCGAATACTAAAAACCTTCATTTCTCGGACCTTTACTCTTTGTCGTCGAGGAATGCTATTTATTTATTTTTACTCCCCCTACCCTACTAAAGCATGTCATAAATAATTATAAAACATATTTTTTGATTGTGTAATGTTATTTATTTTTGACAAATTTATATAAATTTGTCTTTAAATATTTTTTATTTAGTATTCATTTAACATCTTAGCTTGCTTTATAATTTTGACTAACCCTCTATTATTTTAGACATTCTTATAGACTCCCCTACCTTCTTCTGTCCACACAAAAAAGCACGCCATCATGCTGATTGGCGCGCTTTCACTTTATATCGTTGTGCTTATTGCGTTACTGGACCGATTACTGTTTTGCCACCCATAAATGGTACAAGTGCTTCTGGAATAGTCACTGAACCATCGGCATTTTGATAATTTTCAACGATGGCAGCAAAGGTACGTCCTACTGCTAAACCACTACCATTTAGCGTATGTGCTAATTCTGGTTTTGCTGTTTTATCTCGTTTAAAACGAATGTTAGAACGACGTGCTTGGAAATCTGTAATATTTGAACAAGAACTAATTTCTTTATAGTCATCATAGCTTGGTAACCATACTTCGATATCATACGTTTTACTTGAACCGAAGCCGATATCACCTGTACATAAAATGACGCGACGATATGGTAATTCTAATTCTTCTAAAATAGCTTCCGCATGATTTGTCATTTCTTCTAAAGCAGCCCAAGAATCTTCGGGTTTTTCAAATCTCACCATTTCAACTTTATCGAATTGGTGAAGACGAATTAAGCCACGTGTATCACGTCCAGCTGATCCTGCTTCACTACGATAACATGCTGATTGGGCAGTGAATTTTGCAGGTAACACATCCGGTGCAATGACTTCATTACGGTAATAGTTCGTTAATGGGACTTCTGCTGTTGGAATTGTATATAAGCCTTCTTGCTCTACTTTGAATAAATCTTCTTCGAACTTCGGTAACTGACCTGTACCATACATAGAATCAGCATTCACCAGTTGAGGCACCATCATTTCTGTATAGCCATGTTGAGTTGTATGTTTTGTTACCATGTAATTCATTAACGCACGTTCTAATTGTGCACCTTCACCTGTTAAAAAGACAAAGCGGGCACCAGACACTTTAGCAGCACGTTCGAAATCGACCATTTTTAATTCTTCTACTAAGTCCCAATGTGCTTTTGCTTCGAAGTCAAACGTTCTTGGTGTGCCCCAACGTTTTAATTCCACATTCTCTTCATCTGATGCACCTTCTGGCACATCGTCATGAATAAGATTAGGAATACGAGATAAAGTATCAGTTAATGATTTATCTACTTTAGTTAATTGCTCATCACTTGCTTTAATTTTATCTCCTAAGTCACGCATTTCAGCAATGACATCATCAGCATTTTCTTTATTACGTTTTTTCTGTGCAATCTCTCCACTTACTTTATTACGCTCAGCTTTCATTTGTTCAGCTTCGCCAATCAGTTGGCGGCGTTGTTCATCTAATGCTAATACATCGTCTACAACTTGTGCATCCATGCCTCGTTTAGCAACTTTAGCTTTTACTAAGTCAGGCTCTGTACGGAATAATTTAATATCTAACATCACTCATCTATCCTTCCCATTTATATTTGAATGGACGCAAAAAAGACCACATCCCTGAACAAGGGACGTGGTCTACGCGTTGCCACCCTATTTAACAGTCTAATTAGACTGCACTCTCACTAAAATAACGGTTAAACCGATTGTTCACTCTCGTAGGTAGATTCGTACTAAGACGGATTACTTGTTCACAGCAACCACAAGCTCTCTGAAATCTCGTCATCAATATTACTTAGCCTACAAACAATACTATATTAAGTTAAATTTAATATAGCAAATTACTTAAATCTTTTCAAGCGCGAAACGATTGTCGCGCGTATTTTATTGTTGGTATGAGACATCACGTAAATATTGTGCGACCGCTTCTATATCTTTGTGGAACTGACGATCTTCCGTAATAGACGGTATAATTTGACGGAGTTCATCGTATTTAGCTTTCGTTTTCGGCGATAATTTATCCACATCTTTATGTTCTACTGCTTGTAATGCAATAATACATTCAATTGCAATCACTCGGCGAGAGTTTTCAATCATTTGATAACCATGACGCGAAGCAATAGTTCCCATAGAGACATGGTCTTCTTGGTTAGCTGATGATGGAATTGAATCAACACTTGCTGGGTGTGCCAATGTTTTATTTTCTGACACTAAGCTTGCCGCAGCATATTGCATAATCATAGCGCCACTTTGTAAACCCGGTTGTGGACTTAAAAAAGCAGGTAAGCCATTATTTAGTTGCGGATTTACTAAGCGTTCTAGTCGACGTTCGGCTACATTTCCAAGCTCACTAACACCCAACTTTAAGAAGTCTAACGCAAAGGCTACGGGCTGTCCGTGGAAATTACCACCAGAAATGACTAAAGTTTCATCATCTTCATCAAAAATTAATGGATTGTCATTGGCAGCATTCATTTCACGTTCTAACTGCTCTTTCACATATTGGAATACTTGGAAGCTTGCACCATGTATTTGTGGAATACAGCGTAATGTATAAGCATCTTGGACCCGGATTTCTCCTTGTCGTGTCGTTAACTCAGAACCTTCCAACCAATCTAACATACGTTCAGCTACTGCTGTTTGTTCATCAAAATTACGTACTTTATGTACATGCGCATTATATGCATCTGTAATGCCATTTAATGCTTGATGTGTGAGCGCTGCAATCCACTCTGCCTGATAACCTAAACTTGCCGCTTCAATATAATTAATCACACCTTGTGCCGTCATTGCTTGGGTACCATTAATCAATGCAAGGCCTTCTTTAGCTTGTAATTGTAATGGCTGGCGATCTAATTGTTGTAACACATGTCTACTATCTACTTCTTCCCCTTGATAATACACAGAGCCTTCACCAATTAAAGCCAGTGCTAAATGTGACAACGGTGCTAAATCACCTGATGCGCCTAATGATCCTTGTTGTGGGATTACTGGGATAATACGTTGATTAATATAAAATACTAGTTGTTCTACTAATGCGACGGTCGCACCAGAGTGTCCTTTTAATAAAGTATTTAAACGTAATATCATCATTACTAATGAGACTTCTTCTGAAAATGGTTGACCCACGCCACAGGCATGAGAACGAATTAAATTCGTTTGTAATTGCTCGTATTCACCTTCATCTATACGGACATCACTAAATAAGCCAAAGCCAGTCGTAATACCGTATATTGTTTTTTTGTTGTTAATAATACCTTCTACAATAGCACGGCTCTGTTTTACACGTGCTAGTGCCTCTTCTGTAATTACTACTGTGTCCTTATTATTTAAGAAATGTTTAATATCGGCAATCGTTAATCGTTCACCGGTTAATGCTAATGTCATGTTCCCATCTCCTCTCAAAATACATCGATACTCATACAGAGTATACGCTTACATTTATAGGAGGACAATAGCTTTTGCAATACTCGTAATATGGTATTAAATTACTAATTTAATAGGATAAAGTACAAAATTTTGACATGCCATAAATTTAACTAAAAATGTCTAATTTTTACTGTTGACTTAACTGCTTTGCAGGTATATTATTTTCTATTGTATTTAAAAAATTCTTACTAACAAACACACTTATAAACACTTAATATTGTGTGATTGATATAGCGTAAATGTAAAGTGAGAAAAGGAGGTTTCACAGTGGAAACATTAGCATCTGTAAACATACCTAAACGAGAAGATGACACACATAAAGGCGATTATGGGAAAATTCTGCTAATTGGTGGCAATGCCAATTTAGGTGGAGCAATTATTTTAGCTGCACGTGCTTGTGTTTATAGTGGCAGTGGCCTTATTACTGTCGCAACACATCCAAATAATCATGCAGCATTACATTCACGTTGCCCTGAAGCAATGGTGATTGATATTAATGATACAAAAATGTTAACTAAGATGATTGAAGCAACAGATTGTATTCTCATCGGACCTGGTCTAGGTTGTGATTTTAAAGGTAATAATGCTATTACTTTTTTACTGCAAAATATTCAGCCACATCAAAAATTAATCGTGGATGGTGATGCTATAACAATTTTCAGTAAATTGAAACCAGACTTACCAACGTGTAATGTCGTCTTTACACCACATCAAAAAGAGTGGGAACGATTAAGTGGTATACCTATCGACGAACAAACTTATGAACGTAACCGTGAAGCGGCAGACCGTCTTAATGGTACGATTGTCTTAAAAATGCATGGCACAGAAATCTATTTTAAAGATAATGAGTATAAACTACCTATCGGCACGCCAGCAATGGCAACGGGTGGTATGGGTGATACTTTAGCTGGTATGATAACGAGTTTTGTAGGTCAATTCGATAATATGAAACATGCAGTAACGAGTGCGACTTATACACATAGCTATATAGGTGAATCATTATCAGAATCAATGTATGTAGTACCACCATCTAAATTAATTAGTGAAATACCTTATGCTATGAAAACATTAGAACAATAAAATTACCCCCTTGCTTAACTTCTTACATAGATGCTAAGCAAGGGGTTTCTCGTTGTTAATATAAAATAACACCAGCAATTATTCCTAAGAGTACAATACACCATGACGGCACTTTGCAATATGCTAATAATACAAATAGAATTGCTGCAATTACAAAATCTAGATGAGACTTAATTGTAGAAGTTATGATGGGATCATACAGTGCTGCAATTAAAATACCTACAACTCCTGCACTAACCGCTTTTAACATAGCTTGTGCATAACGATTAGACTGAACATATTCCCAAAAAGGTAAGACACCTACTAATAATAAAAATGCAGGTAGAAAGATTGCTATCGTTGCAACAATACCTCCTGTAACACCAGACATCACTGTTCCTATATAAGATGCAAAAGTAAACAATGGTCCAGGCACTGCTTGTGCTAACGCGTAGCCTGTTAAGAAATCAGTCGTACTAATCATTTCAGTCGCCACAAAGGATTGCTCTAATAATGGTAAAACGACATGACCTCCACCAAATACTAATGCTCCTGAACGGTAAAAAGCATCAATCATCGCTATCCATTGAGAAGTCGACGCATAGTTCGCAATAGGCAAACAAATTAATAATATAAAAAACATAATCAGTGCGCTAGCGCCAACTTTCTTCGGTATATTAAAGATTTTCACCATTTTTTGAGCATTATGGTGAGTTCTAAATAATACTAGACCTGCTATAGCAACAATAATCAATGCAGCTAATTGCGACAGTGAATGACTTATTAAGACACTTATAATTAATGTAAACAAGGCGAGTAACTTCGTTTTGACGTCTGGTACTAGCTTTGTAGCCATACCTAAAATAGCATTTAACACAACGGCAACAGCTACTAATTTCAAACCATGCGTCCATGTTAAATTATCACTGTATGACAATAAAAATAGCGCACACAGCATCAAGACAATGACAGAGGGTAAAGTGAAGCCAAGAAATGAAATGACGCCTCCTAATAGACCTCCTTTAGCCACCCCGATACCAAAGCCAACTTGACTACTTGCCGGTCCGGGTAGGAATTGACATAGTGCCACTAAATTAGTGTACTGGCTTTCTGTCAACCATTGCCTCCGCTTAACGTATTCATCATAAAAATAACCTAAATGTGCAGTTGGGCCACCGAATGATGTTAAGCCCAATCGTAGTGATACTAACAATATCTCTAAAAATTTCATATGCTTTCCTCCTTACCACACTTCTCGAGTTAATTCTTGCAATTTTTGCTGACTTTTTCTTAACATAGTACGTCCATAATCTGTAATAGTATATTGCTTTCGCTGTTTACCTTCGACAACTATTTTCTCACTGTGCAATAAACCTTCTGCTTCCATATTATGTAACATTGGATACAACGTCCCAGCACTCATTGAATAACCATGCGTTCTTAATTCTTCTATCATCCAGCTACCATATATTGGGTGTTCATGCGCATGATGTAAAATATGAATATAAATAAACCCCAGAAACATACGGCGTTCTAATTTGGATTCCATTGGACCACTCCTTTCTTAATATCGTTTTTCGATATCGAAATTCGCTTCTATTTTAACATGAAATAAATTCTGTGTACGGACATTTACACAATCTTTATAAACTGTAATATTAACGATTCTTAAGAGGGTAACCCGTCTCACTATAATAGAACAAAAAAACAGACTACACGTTACTGTGTAGTCTGTTTGCTATATTAATCAATTAAGTTAACGATTAAGATTCTGAATCATCATTATATGCGTTATCTATATCTTCATTTACACGATCCATAAAGTCTTGACGTAATGCTTTTGGCTCATCATCTGATGGCGCTTCTGCATTGTCATCACTATCTGTTTCAGTGTGAATAGCGTTACCTGGTGCATCATCAGCAATGACTTGTTCCGAATTATCACCTGTCTCTGTAGCTGATGTTGCTTCTTCTGTTTCTACTGCTTCAGACGCTTCGTCTTCCTCGTCGACTTTTGCTACTGTAGAAACGAATTGTTCGTCTGATAATTTAATTAATCGTACACCTTGTGCCGCACGACCATTTTGTGAAATATCCTGTACATCAATACGGATAATCACACCAGAATTTGTTACAACCATTAAGTCTTCTTCACCTGTCACTGTCGTGATACACACAATGTTACCATTTTTCTCTGTAATAGTGGCTGTCTTAATACCTTTACCACCACGGTTAGATAAACGGTAGTCATTAACTGGTGTACGTTTACCGTAACCATTTTCAGTCACAACGAGTACTTCATCATCACTGGCATCATCAGCAACATCTAAGCCAACAACTTGGTCGCCTTCACGTAAAGTGATACCTTTCACACCTGATGCTGTACGTCCTAATGGGCGTAGAGATGTTTCATGGAATCGGATTAATGATGCATGTGCTGTACCGATTAAGATATCTTGCTCACCATCTGTTAAACGGACTGCAATCAGTTCATCGTCATTTTTAAAGCCAATGGCAATTTTACCGTTTTTATTAATGTGTGAGAAGTTACTTAATGCTGAACGTTTGACGATACCTTTTTTCGTTGCAAAGACTAAGAAATCATCTTCACTTTCTAAGTCTTTCACAGCAATCATCGTACTAATATTTTCGTCATTATCTAATTCGATAGCATTGACGACTGGAATACCTTTAGACTGACGTGACAGTTCCGGTACTTCGTAACCTTTAAGTTTGTAGACACGACCTTTATTCGTAAAGAATAGGACGTGATCATGTGTACTTAATGTTACCAATTGACTGACAAAGTCTTCTTCCAGTGTATTCATACCTTGGACGCCACGGCCACCACGGTGTTGCGCACGATATGTAGACGCAGGTAAACGTTTAATGTAGTTGTTGTGACTTAACGTAATGACAATTTGTTCTTCTGGAATTAAATCTTCGTCTTCAATATTATCGAAGCCACCTAACTGAATTTCCGTTAAACGATCATCACCAAAGCGCTCACGAATATCAATTAATTCATCACGCACTATTTGTAAGAGCTTTTCTTCATCTGCTAAGATTTCTTGTAATTCTTTAATATAAGCAACAAGCTCATTGTACTCATCTTCAATTTTGTCACGTTCTAAACCAGTTAAACGTCTTAAACGCATATCCAAAATCGCTTGTGCTTGACGTTCACTTAATTCAAAGCGTTCTTGCAAGCTTGCCATCGCGACTTTATCTGTTTCAGATTCACGGATAGTTGTAATAATCTCATCAATATGATCTAGTGCTATACGTAAACCTTCAAGAATATGCGCACGATCTTGTGCTTTCTTCAAGTTATATTCCGTACGACGACGTACGACCACTTTTTGATGTTCTAAATATTCAACTAATGCTTCTTTTAAAGTAATCAGTCTTGGACGACCATTAACTAAGGCAATCATATTCACACCAAATGATGTTTGTAGCGGTGTTTGTTTATATAAGTTATTTAAAATAACACTTGCGTTTGCATCTTTGCGGATATCAATAACAACTCTAACACCTGTACGTAAACTTGTTTCATCACGTAAATCAGTAATGCCGTCAATTTTTTTATCACGTGCTAATTCCGCAATTTTTTCAATCATACGTGCTTTATTCACTTGGTAAGGTACTTCTGTGACCACGATACGTTGACGGCCACCACCTCGTTCTTCTATTTCAGCACGTGCACGCATTTGAATGGAACCACGACCTGTTTCATAAGCACGACGTATGCCACTTTTTCCCATAATTAATGCTCCTGTTGGGAAATCTGGTCCTTGAATGTCTTCCATTAATTCCGCAATTGTAGCATCTGGGTTATGACTTACTTTTAATACACCGTTAATCACTTCTGTAAGATTGTGTGGTGGAATATTAGTAGCCATACCTACTGCAATACCAGACGCACCGTTCACTAGTAAGTTAGGGAATCTTGCAGGTAAGACTGCCGGTTCTCTTTCATTACCATCATAGTTATCTATAAAATCAATCGTATCTTTATTGATATCTCGTAATAACTCTAACGTAATTTTAGACATACGCGCCTCTGTATAACGCATCGCTGCAGCTCCATCGCCGTCCATAGAACCAAAGTTACCCTGACCGTCGACTAATGGATATCGATAGCTGAAATCCTGTGCCATTCTTACCATTGCTTCGTAAATAGATAAGTCACCGTGTGGGTGATATTTACCCATAACATCCCCAACAATACGTGCAGATTTTTTATATGACTTATCCGGTGTCATACCTTGCTCATTTAAGCCATATAAGATACGTCGATGTACAGGTTTTAAACCATCTCTAACATCTGGTAAGGCACGTGAAACAATTACACTCATCGCATAATCTAGAAATGATTCTCGCATCTCATTTGTTATATTTCGTTCATTAATTCTTGATTCAGGTACTTCAGCCATCAAGATATCCTCCTTCAAAATTCAGTTCATTGTAATTAGAAATCTAAGGTCGCATACACTGCGTTGTCTTCAATAAACTGTCTACGGTTTTCCACAACGTCTCCCATTAACATTTCGAATGTTTGGTCTGCACTAATCGCGTCTTCTAATGTTACTTGTAACATTGAACGATTTTCTGGATTCATCGTAGTTTCCCACAATTGATCCGCATTCATTTCACCAAGTCCTTTATAACGTGCAATAGACCATTTTGGTGTCGGTTCTAACTCTGCTTTAAGTTTGTCTAACTCTCGCTCATTAAAGACATAATATTTTTGCTTGCCTTGTGTCAGTTTGAATAATGGTGGTTGTGCAATATACACATAACCCGCTTCAATTAACGGTCTCATAAAGCGATAGAAGAACGTCAATAACAAGGTTCTAATATGCGCACCGTCTACATCGGCATCGGTCATAATAATAATCTTGTGATAGCGTGCTTTGCTTAAATCAAATTCGCCACCAATTCCGGTACCAAATGCTGTGACCATAGAACGGATTTCATTGTTATTTAAAATTCTGTCTAAACGTGCTTTTTCCACATTTAAAATCTTACCACGTAGCGGTAAAATTGCTTGTGTTTCAGAATCACGGCCAGATTTTGTAGACCCTCCGGCAGAGTCACCCTCTACGATGAAGATTTCACTCTTTTCAGGATCCTTACTTGAACAATCTGCCAGTTTACCTGGTAAACTTGATACTTCTAATGCCGATTTACGGCGTGTCACTTCACGTGCTTTTTTCGCAGCAATACGCGCGCGTGATGCCATAATTCCTTTTTCGACAATGACACGAGCCACATTTGGATTCTCATATAAGAAACGTTCAAATAATTCGGCGAACAACTTATCCACTACTTGACGTACTTCGGAGTTGCCTAATTTTGTTTTCGTTTGTCCTTCGAACTGAGGATCTCCATGCTTGATAGATACGACGGCAGTCAAACCTTCACGTGTATCTTCACCTGATAGTCGGTCTTTGTCTTCTTTAATAATTTTACTCTTTATTCCGTAACTGTTTAACACACGTGACAACGCACGTTTGAAACCATCTTCATGCGTGCCGCCTTCATATGTGTGAATATTATTCGCATATGTTAATAAGTTAGTTGCAAAGCCACTATTGTATTGCAATGCAATTTCCACTTCGATTTCATCTTTAGATTCATGTACATAAATCGGTTCTTCATGTAACGGTTCTTTATTTTCATTTAGCATTTCGACATAAGATTTAATACCGCCTTCATAGAAGTAATTGTCTTCTCTGAAAGAGCCATCTTCTAATGTTTCACGCTCATCTCTTAATGTGATGGAGATACCTTTATTTAAGAATGCCAACTCTCTGATACGTTGCTCTAAAGTCTCGTAATTGTATGTTGTTGTTTCAGTAAAGATTGTAGAGTCTGCTTTAAAGCGAATTGCTGTACCTGTTGTGTCACCGTCTGTTTCGCCAATGACTTTCAAATCAAACTGAGGTATTCCGCGTTTGTATGCTTGGTGGTGTATTTTATTATCTAAGTATACATAGACTTCTAAATCTTCGGATAAAGCATTAACTACAGACGAACCTACACCATGTAGACCACCTGATACTTTATAACCACCACCGCCGAATTTACCGCCGGCATGTAGTACAGTTAAAATAACTTCAACGGCAGGACGTCCCATTTTTTCTTGAATATCAACAGGAATTCCACGACCATTATCTGTTACTTTTATCCAATTATCTTTTTCAATTACTACTTGGATCTCATCTGCATAACCTGCGAGTGCTTCGTCGATACTGTTATCAACAATTTCCCACACAAGGTGGTGTAGACCTTTTTCTGAAGTTGAGCCGATATACATACCTGGTCTTTTTCGAACCGCTTCTAGACCTTCTAAAACCTGAATCTGTTCAGCACCATAATTTTCCGTGTTGTTCACGTCTGACAATGCGTCCACCTTCACTTTCTGTTACTTAATAATTTTGCCTTGATTAATACGATAGAGCTTGGCATTCGTCATTATTTCATGATCGATACCGTCTACGGACGTTGTTGTCACAAACGTCTGTACTTTATGTTGAATCGTACTTAATAAATGCGTCTGTCGTGAATCATCTAATTCACTCAAGACATCATCCAGAAGTAAAATGGGATACTCCCCTACTTCGATATTCATTAATTCTATTTCGGCAAGCTTAATCGATAATGCCGTCGTTCGTTGTTGGCCCTGTGAGCCATAAGTTTGTGCATCCATGTCATTAACATCGAAACCTAAATCATCTCTATGTGGACCGAATAAACAAACACCTCGATCTTTCTCACGTTCCATATTGTCATTTAACGTTGTTAAGACTTCCTCAAGTAGGACCGCTTCATCCTGCTCAATATCTGAGAGCTTAATACTGGGAACATAGCGCAACGATAAAGCTTCACGGTCTTCAGTGATACCTGCATGAATGGGTTGTGCTAAAGTTTCCAATTCTTTGATAAAATGTTGACGCCGTATCGTAACTTTAAGCGCATATTCAGCGAATTGTTGGTTTAACACTTCTAACATTGTGGCATCTGTCTTTTGACCATATTGCAATTGCTTTAAATAATTATTCTTTTGTTTTAAGATACGTTGATACTGTGCTAAATCATTTAAATACACTGCCGATATTTGTCCAAGTTCCATGTCAATAAAGCGTCGTCTGATTTGAGGTGAGCCTTTCACTATATTTAAATCTTCAGGTGCAAATAACACCACATTTAAATGACCAACGTATTGCGTTAGCCGACTTTGTTCTAAGTGATTGATTTTGACTTGCTTACCCTTTTTAGTGACATACATTGTGAGTGGCATTTCACCATATCTGTAACTTAATTCTCCCTCTATTTTAGCATACTCACGGTCAAAACGAATCAATTCTCTGTCGTTTGATGTGCGATGGCTTTTCGCTAATGCTAATGTATAAATAGATTCGAGAAGATTAGTCTTCCCTTGTGCATTTTCCCCAATTAGGATATTGACGTCAGGATGACAATCTAAGGCAATTGCCTCATAGTTACGATAGTTTTCTAATTGGAGTGTCTTGAGTTTCATTCTTCACCTTGATGCAAAATCACAAATGAACCCACTTCAGGTATTTCTGGTATCTCAATTGTGTCACGATGGCTTAACTTTTTACCACGGCGTGTTTCACGCGTATTGTTTAACAATACTTCAAACTCATTTAAGAACCATTTCGCTTGCCCGCCAGATTCGATAATACCTTCCGTCTTTAGAAATTGTCCTAATGTGATGTCGCCATCTACAACTACTTCTTCAACCAAACCAATCACTCCATTTCTATATAGGTCATCTATTTATTATACCTTTTTTCACGAAAAATTTCATGTAAAACAAGGGTGAAAACGTTTACTTATAGTGAATTTTTTTCATAGCTTATTTAATTGCGATTTTCACCACAATACAAACGCTGTGACTGCTACTTAATACGGTTTATAACAACTAAAAATAAGCACCTTGTTTTGTAGAATTATGTACTTTGTTAGTAACATGATTATCCCAATAGTTATGTATCATGCTATTTCAAAGGTGACTACAATATTAATTATAGCCTGTATTGCATTTTAAATACTCTATTTGCTTATTGTATCTAATTCTAGAGGAAAAAACCCAACTTTATTCCTAATTCCTTATATAAAGCTTATGAGTAGCTTTAAAATGCATATGGCTATCACAGTTGTAACTTTAGTGTGTTAGCCATTAACTAAGAGCACAATGTTATCCACAAGTTAGGCAGCTTTGAGACGCAAAAAAAAAGCACTTCAAAGCGCAACTTCGAAGTGCAAATCAGTGCTATAGATTCTTAGTATGTTCTGATTGGCAAAATTAATTGCGTTACAGAATCATCGTCTTTTGGTTTTAAAATAAATGGTTTCATTGTTCCAAAGAATTCGACTTCTACTTCATCATTATCAATGGCTTTTAATGCGTCCATCATATATTTTGAGTTGAATGATATTTTCAAGTTGCCACCTTCAACATCACTTGCTTCTACTTCTTCTTTCACCGTACCAATTTCTGGTGATGTTGATGATAATTCTACTAATTCATTACCCGTACTTAGTTTAATAACGTTATTACCACCTTCACGTGCTAATAATGACGCACGATCAATAGCATGATAAAAATCACCGTTGTTAATGCCTAATTTTATTTCGTAGTTTTCAGGGAACAAACGTGATGTATCTGGATAATGCCCTTCTAATAGACGTGAAATAAAGTTGACATTGCCGACTTTAAATAACACTTGATTAGACGCAAAGAAAATATCAATATCTTCATCGCTGTCACTCATGATCTTATTTAATTCCGCTAACGCTTTACCAGGAATGATGACATTTTTGTTTTCACAGTCATCTTCTAAACCAACTTTTCTTACAGCCAAGCGGTGTGAGTCAGTTGCTGTGCATATTAATTCATTTTCTTGTATAAGCCAGTTCACACCAGTAAGTACTGGGCGTGTTTCTGAGGTGGACACTGCAAAGTTTGTTTGTGCGATAATATTTTTCAACACTTTGACTGATAATTGTATTGCATCATCACGTGATACTTCTGGTAATAATGGATATTGATCTGAATCTAAACCACTTAAATTAAATTCAGAATGACCTGATGTAATAAGAGTTTGGAATTGATCATTTGTAGATAATTTTACTTCTTTACCTGGAAGCTTTTTAATAATATCAACAAAGAAACGACCAGGGAGTACAACTGAACCAGTTTCAGTTATTGTAACTATATCTTCACCATCTACTTGTTTTGGAATAGTGATTTCGATAGATATTTCTGAGTCAGAACCTGTTAGTATCACTTCGTTGTCTTTAGCATCAATTTTTATACCTGTAAGTATAGGTAATGTTGTTCTTGGGGAGATGGCTTTTAAAGTGTCATTTAATTGATTTATAAAATAATCTCTTCTAATTGTGAATTCCATCTGTAATTTAAACTCCTTCCAGTCGTTTATATATAAATTATATATGTTTTAAAACCGTAGTAATAGTAGTAGGGCCTGTGAATTAGTGGATAACACGGAAAATGCTACTGTTGCCAAGTTTTTAATGGTGTGGATAACTTGTGCACTGTGTGTATTACTTTTACACATTATCCACAATTAACTATTTTTTCCACATTGTACTATTCCTCAAATTTACTACTTTCAATCTGTTATAACACAGTTTTTTTAAGGATTACGAATTTCTTTTTCTAAGTTTTCTACTTCTTGTTTAAATGTTGGATCATTTTTTATATCAGTACTAATTTTTTCATGAGCGTGAATGACAGTTGTATGATCACGGCCACCGAATTCTTCACCGATTTTTGGTAATGAAAAATCCGTTAATTCTCTGGATAAATACATAGCGATTTGACGTGGATATGCGATAGATTTAGTACGTTTCTTCGCACTAAAGTCCTCGATACGCACACTATAATATTCGCCTACAACCTTTTGGATATCTTGGATTGTAATTTTTTTGGATTTTGGTGCTTGTATAATATCTTTTAGAGCTGCAGCTGTCAGTTCAGTTGTAATAGGCTCTCCTTGTAATTTTGAAAAGGCAAGGACACGCGTAAGCGCTCCTTCTAATTCACGGATATTTGATTGAATTTGATTTGCAATATAAGTTAAGGCTTCGATCGGAATATCTAAATTTTCTTCTTCAATTTTCTTTTGTAAAATTGCCATTCGAGTTTCATAGTCAGGAGGCGTAATATCAACGATTAGGCCCCATTCGAAGCGTGAGCGCAAACGATCTTCTAACTTAGCGATTTCTTTTGGTGGACGGTCACTTGAAATGACAATTTGTTTATTTGCCTGATGCAATTCATTAAATGTATGGAAAAACTCTTCTTGAGTTTGTTCTTTATTTTGAATAAATTGTATATCATCAATTAACAAAATATCGATACTACGGTATTTTTCTCGGAATTGTTCCCCTTTATTATCACGAATAGACTTAATAAATTCATTGGTGAATTTTTCACTAGAAGTATAAATGACCTTAGCATCGGGTTTGTTGGCTAACACATAATGACCAATCGCGTGCATAAGATGTGTTTTTCCTAACCCTACGCCACCATAAATAAATAGTGGATTATAAGCTTGGGCTGGTGCTTCAGCTACGGCAAGACTTGCTGCATGCGGGAATCTGTTGCCCGGACCAATGACGAAAGTATCAAATGTATTATGCGTATTGAATTGTTCTCCATTCACTTCAGCTACATTCGTACTTGATTCATCGAGTGCACTTGTTGTTTCTGGTTCGCTCTGCGTTTGGAGATTTTCAAGTTGATCCTCTGAGTAAAATACAGGTGTAATTTCATGGCCAATAGCTTTATATAATAAGGATTCGATAATTTGAGCATAATGCGTTTTCAACCAATCGGCAACAAACGGATTATCGGTAATTACTATGGCTTCATTGTTTCGTAATGAATAAAGTTTGGTATCTTTTAGAAAAGTTTTATAACTTACTTCACTAATTTCTTCTTGAGCTAGCGTAAGTACTTTTTCCCAGATTTCTTGTTCTGACATATTAACTACTCCATCTTTCACTAAAATTTTTGACTTATACACAAAAATAACACATGTGAATAACTATAATCACAGGGTGTTAATAATTATCCACAAGTTAATAACAATCAGTGGATAACTTAGATTAATTTCATTGTTATACACAGCATTTTTCGGTAAATCTACTAAATGCAACCCTTTATGTATCAATAATTAGCTGACTTATCCACATAATTATACGTTTTAACAGGTTAAGATGTCAAATGACTGTGAATATGTTTGTAAATCTGCGAATGGGTTGTGAATATAGATAATATTATCCACAATTTTGAACAAATAAACTGTGTATAAGTGGATAAGTTGCGAAGTTTTTAATTATAACAGAAAAAAGGCATTTTGGGGAGTTGGGAAATAATTTATATGAATTGTATGGAAAATGTATAATGATGTTCGTCTTTTGAATTGCTAGTAAAATCGGAGGCATATTGTTCGGATTTGGCGCCAATTACATAATAAGAAAGTCAAATAAATTTCATATTTCTTCACTATATGAGTAAATTGGTGCTTGCTTTATAAATTAGAATTTGTTATATTTTAGTAGTTGCTTGAATTATGACTAGAAAATAATTGAGTTAAATCAAGACTTATTAGCAGAAACGTATACTAAAATTTATCTATATAATCGTTTAGATAACTGAATAAAGATGGAGGTGTTTTTGCATGGTAAAACGTACTTATCAACCAAATAAACGTAAACATAGTAAAGTTCATGGTTTCAGAAAACGCATGAGCACTAGCAATGGCCGCAAAGTTCTAGCGCGTCGTCGTCGTAAAGGCCGTAAAGTTTTATCTGCATAAGATCACTGACTCATCAGTGGTCTTTTTTTTGGTTTTAAATCACTTTTTGGAGACGTAAAGTTAATTGTAATGTTAAACAATCTTAATGATTTGAAGCTGATAGCAATACACATTAAAATTAACCATTATATAGAAGAAATACGTCTGGATGAGGAAATGGATAACAGATAGGCGAGTGATATGACGTGGAGAAACAGTACCGCATTAAAAAAAATAAAGATTTTCAATTTGTTTATAAAAAAGGTAAATCAGTGGCAAACAGACAGTTTGTTGTTTATACCAAACCGAATAAAACATTAACGCATTTTAGATTAGGGATAAGCGTATCTAAGAAAATTGGTAATGCCGTCGTTAGAAATCGAATTAAGCGTGGCGTTAGAGAAACGTTTAAAGTACATAAAGACGATATTATAGCAACAGAAATTATCGTTATCGCGAGACAGCCTGCCAAAGATATGACCGCATTACAAATTCAAGCTAGTTTGGAACATGTCTTAAAAATTGCGAAAGTGTTCAATAAACGTATTCGATAGGGTAGGGGGAAGGTAATATTTAGACGTACGTTAGCCTTACCTCAGACAAACGGAAGACTGAATTGTGAAAAATGTAATTCATGATATTAGCTTTTTCAGTCCAAAGTCTTTACAATATTATAATGATAATTTAGTTACAAGGAGGCGAGATGGATGATGGAATTAGACACGATTACGAGTATATCAACCCCAATGGGGGAGGGTGCGATTGGCATTGTACGACTATCAGGTGCACAAGCTGTAGACATAGCGGATACCTTATATAAAGGTAAACGTCTTTTAGCTGAAGTCCAATCACATACAATTAATTATGGTCATATCATTGATCCAGAAACAAATGAAGTAGTAGAAGAAGTTATGATTTCTGTATTACGTGCACCTAAGACATTTACACGTGAAGATATTGTTGAAATTAACTGTCACGGTGGTATTTTAACCATAAACCGTGTCTTAGAATTGACGATGACACACGGCGCACGTATGGCAGAACCTGGCGAATTTACGAAACGTGCATTTTTAAATGGACGTATTGATTTGTCCCAAGCAGAAGCAGTTATGGACTTTATACGTTCTAAAACTGATCGCGCTTCGAAAGTTGCGATGAATCAAATTGAAGGTCGCTTAAGTGATATGATTAAACGACAGCGTCAATCCATACTCGAAATCCTTGCACAAGTAGAGGTTAATATTGATTACCCAGAATATGATGATGTAGAGGATGCTACCACTGAATTTTTATTAAAACAATCAACAGAAATTAAAGCTGAAATTAATAAATTATTGGATACTGGCACACAAGGTAAAATTATGCGTGAAGGCCTATCTACAGTAATCGTAGGTAAACCTAATGTTGGTAAGTCCTCGATGTTAAATAACTTAATTCAAGATAATAAAGCTATAGTAACGGAAGTTGCGGGTACGACACGTGATACTTTAGAAGAGTACGTCAATGTAAGAGGCGTCCCATTACGCTTAGTGGATACAGCAGGTATTAGAGATACCGAAGACATCGTGGAGCGTATTGGTGTTGAACGTTCTCGTAAAGCATTGAGCGAAGCGGATTTAGTATTATTCGTCTTAAACTATAACGAAGCTTTAACTGAAGAAGATAGAAAGCTTTATGAAGTCATTAAAAATGAAGATGCGGTTGTCATCGTGAATAAGATGGACTTGGAACAACATTTAGATTTAAGCGAAGTTCAAGCTATGATTGGTGATATGCCACTGATTCAAACATCAATGTTAAAACAAGAAGGTGTTGATCAGTTGGAAATCCAAATTAGAGATTTATTCTTTGGTGGCGACGTACAAAACCAAGATATGACGTATGTATCTAACTCACGACATATCTCACTGTTAAAGCAGGCTAGAAATGCCATTCAAGATGCAATAGATGCAGCAGAGTCTGGTGTGCCAATGGATATGGTACAGATTGATTTAACACGCACATGGGAAATTTTAGGTGAAATTATCGGAGAATCCGCTAGTGATGAACTTATAGATCAACTATTTAGTCAGTTCTGTTTAGGAAAATAAAAGGAGGAAATAATTATGGCTCAAAAATATGATGTCATTGTAATCGGAGCCGGACATGCTGGAATTGAAGCTGGTTTAGCTTCTGCAAGACGTGGTGCTAAAACGTTAATGTTAACAATTAACTTGGATAATATTGCATTTATGCCTTGTAATCCATCTGTAGGTGGTCCTGCGAAAGGGATTGTAGTTCGTGAAATAGATGCTTTAGGTGGTCAAATGGCTAAAGCAATCGATAAAACACACATTCAAATGCGTATGTTAAATACAGGTAAAGGACCTGCAGTAAGAGCGTTAAGAGCACAAGCAGATAAAGTATTGTATCAACAAGAAATGAAACGTGTTTTAGAAGAAGAAGTTAACTTAGACGTTATGCAAGGCATGGTCGATGAATTAATTATCGAAGACGACGTAATTAAGGGTGTACGTACGAATATTCAATCGGAATATTATGCAGAAGCAGTTATTGTTACGACAGGTACATTTTTACGTGGCGAAATCATTTTAGGAAACATGAAATATTCAAGTGGTCCAAACCATCAATTACCATCTGTCACACTTGCAGATAATTTAAGAGGTCTTGGCTTTGACGTTGTGAGATTCAAAACAGGAACACCACCACGTGTTAACGCTAAAACTATAGATTATGACAAAACAGAAATCCAACCCGGTGATGACGTTGGCAGAGCGTTCAGTTTCGAAACTACAGAATATATTTTAGATCAACTTCCATGTTGGTTAACATATACGAATGAATCAACGCATAAAGTTATCGATGACAACTTACATTTATCAGCGATGTACTCAGGTATGATTAAAGGTACAGGTCCAAGATATTGTCCATCTATTGAAGATAAATTCGTACGTTTTAACGATAAACCACGCCATCAATTATTCTTAGAACCAGAAGGACGCAATACCAATGAAGTTTACGTGCAAGGCTTATCTACAAGCTTACCAGAACACGTACAACGTCAAATGTTAGAAACAATTCCTGGTTTAGAAAAAGCAGATATGATGCGTGCGGGTTATGCGATTGAATATGATGCGATTGTGCCAACACAGTTATGGCCGACATTAGAAACTAAAAAAATTAAAAACCTATATACTGCAGGTCAAATCAACGGTACTTCAGGTTATGAAGAAGCGGCTGGTCAAGGTATTATGGCTGGTATTAACGCTGCAGGACGTGTCTTAGGTAAAGAGGAAACAATTTTAAGCCGTTCAGATGCCTACATCGGTGTATTAATTGATGACCTTGTAACTAAAGGTACTAATGAACCTTACCGTCTATTAACATCACGTGCTGAATATCGTTTGTTGTTACGTCACGATAACGCGGACTTACGTCTTACAGATTTAGGTCATGAATTAGGTATGGTGTCAGAAGAACGCTATGCACGATTTAATGAAAAACGTGATTTAATCAAAGCAGAACAAGAGCGTTTAGCTAATATTCGTATTAAACCACATCAACGTGTGCAAGACATTATCGAAGCACAAGGTGGTTCTATTCTTAAAGATGGTATTCTCGCAATAGAGTTACTACGTCGTCCTGAAATGACATATGATATTATCTTAGACATTTTGGAAGAAAGTCACAAATTACCTGAAGATGTATCAGAACAAGTGGAAATTCAAACGAAATATGAAGGTTATATCAATAAATCATTACAACAAGTTGAAAAAGTAAAACGTATGGAAGAAAAGAAAATACCTGAGGATCTAGATTATACTAAGGTAGACAGTCTTGCTACAGAAGCACGTGAAAAATTAATTGAAGTTAAACCTTTAAATATTGCACAAGCTTCACGTATTTCTGGTGTTAATCCAGCAGATATTTCCATCTTGTTAGTATATTTAGAGCAAGGGAAAATCCAAAAGGTGGAGCAATAATATGAGTGTGACATGGTTAACTGAGCAGCTAAGTGAACATGGCATTACCTTAACAGCTAAGCAACAACAACAATTTCAAACGTATTATGATATGCTAGTGTCTTGGAATGACAAAATGAATTTAACAAGTATTACTGAAGAACATGATGTGTATTTAAAGCATTTCTATGACTCCATAGCACCAAGTTTTTATGCAGACTTTCAACAAGATTATAGTATTTGTGATGTCGGTGCAGGTGCAGGTTTTCCAAGTATTCCATTAAAAATTATCTATCCAGAATTACAAGTCACAATTGTTGATTCGTTGAACAAACGTATTCAGTTTTTAAATCAATTAGCTGATAATTTAGGATTGGAAAACGTAAGCTTTGTTCACGAACGTGCGGAAACGTTTGGCAAGGGAGACTACAGGGAGTCATATGACATTGTGACGGCACGTGCCGTTGCGCGTTTATCTGTCCTTAGTGAACTATGTATACCACTAGTGAAAAAAGGCGGTCGATTTATCGCTTTAAAATCGGCTAAAGGTGATGAAGAATTAGAAGACGCTAAATTTGGCATCGGTGTATTTGGTGGAAAATTAGAACAGCTAATTTCTTATGAATTGCCCGAAGAAGCGGGCGAACGCCAAATGATGATTATTGAAAAGCGTAGCTTAACACCGAAAAAATATCCAAGAAAACCAGGGACACCAAATAAAGCACCGTTACTTGAAAAGTAAAAACAGACAATTAATTTAGAGGGAGCGCATGAATCATGAAAAAACCTTTTTCTAAATTATTTGGTTTAAAGAATAAAGACGACATCATTGGTTATATCGAAGAAGATTATAATAATAGCGTAGAATCAATCCACGTGGAGCGTATCGTACCTAACCGTTATCAACCAAGACAAGTATTTGAGCCAAATAAGATAAAAGAACTTGCAGAATCAATAGAAGAGCACGGGTTACTTCAACCAATCGTAGTACGTCCAATCGAAGAAGATATGTTTGAAATTATTGCAGGTGAGCGTCGTTTTAGAGCGCTCCAGTCATTGCAACAAACGCATGCAGATGTGATTATTCGTGCATTGGATGATGAAGAAACAGCAGTAGTAGCACTTATCGAAAATATCCAACGTGAAAACTTATCGGTGATTGAAGAAGCGGAAGCCTATAAAAAATTGTTAGATATTGGTGATACTACGCAAAGTGAACTTGCAAAAAGTGTAGGAAAAAGTCAAAGCTTTGTTGCTAATAAATTACGTTTATTAAAATTGGCGCCTCAAGTCATTGTACGCTTACGCGAAGGCAAAATTACAGAACGTCATGCACGTGCTATGCTAAGTTTATCAGAGGCTGAACAAGAAGAATTGGTTGAAATCGTTATTGCGCAACAACTTAATGTCAAACAGACAGAAGCACGTGTGAAACATCAAATGGGCCCAGAAAAAGTCAAAGCTCAAACTTTCCAATTTGCTAAAGATTTAACACAGGCACGTGAAGAAGTTGGGAAAAGTATCGAAGCCATTGAGCAAACAGGAATCCACGTGGAACAAAAAACAAAAGATCATGACGATTATTACGAAATAAAAATTAAACTTTATAAAAGGTAACGGTTAAAAGAGTATGGAGGATAAACACTCCTCGCTCAAAATAAGAGGTTGGGACGAATCGATCGTGTCCCAACCTCTTATTTTATATTTGGCTGTTTTTATACACGCTTTCCGCGGGCACTGCCTTAGCCTGTAGTTTGTGGCTAGTGCTTTTTCCTCAGGAGTCGCTCCAAATCACTGCCAATCGTATATAAAAAATTTTGTGATATATGTTAAATAGTGGTTATAATATTGAATCAATTGATAAGCGAACTGGAATTTTGATCGTGCATGCTTGCCTGGGGTATGGTTCGAACATATAGTCTCTCACTCATATGATTCCCCCGGGCGTCAGCACGTTACAAAATCGGTACAACATGTATTTAGTTATTCAAAAACAATGTCGATTCGTATAATTGATCAATGAACTTGTTAACGATAAAATCATACTTGTATGTTGGAATTGCACTACAGACAATATGGTTCACTATGTTCGTTATCCAATAACCTTTCATGTACAATGCCAAAGCAGACAACGGATTATTTTCTGGGAAATAATGTTAATGGTTTTGTGGTTAAATGCATTGAACTATTCAAGTCATGACCTTTGAGCTGTTGTACCAATTCGTTTGTTACATAACATAGCAGGATGCATATTTTTAACTACTGTTGCAATTTCAATAAATTATCATTGGTTATCTTAGGTTTTATATAATATTAAAATATAATTTACATAGAATATATCAACTTAATATAGGATTAATTTAATGTTGCTAGAATGGTGATGTGAGACCTAATACGATTTCTTGGAGGAGAATATAGATGATACAGAAAAAGCACCAATCGACTGCATTACGTGCTGCAACGAGTTTTGTTTTATTATTTAGTCTTATTATTAGCCCTGAAACATCAACAGCAAATGCGTCAGCAAACACAGAACCAAATGCTACATCGCAGCAACAAAGCAATGATAAAATTAAATTATTAGATAGTAAACCTGAGGTTGCGGACATACCAAAACATAATAAACCCAACCGTATTATTACTAATATTAATGGTAATCCACAATCAGAAATGGGATTTAGTTGGTATACATCAGATAAATTTGAAGATGCTAAAGTATGGGTATCAGAATCGAAAAACTTTAAAGATGCTAAAACAGTTGATGCCAAAGCTAAAAAAGTAAATTCTAAATATCTTGAAAGAGATAAACATGGTAACATCATTTTCAAAGATATTGCCAAAAATGATGAAGGCGAACCAATTAAAAATAAAGACGGCAAAGAAAAGGTTAACGGCTATTATACTGATAAGCATGCTAGTGGTCCGGAATGGTTGAGTGGCGATAAACATGGTAAAACAGATTTAATAAGCGAACCGGAATATACATATAAAGCACAAGCCAAGGACTTAAAACCGAATACAAAATACTACTATAAAGTAGGTAGCGAGTCGGGTAAACAAAGTCAAATCGGACAATTTAAAACTGCAGGAGATAAAGGTGATCCATTTAGCTTCGTGCAATATACAGATACACAAAATGCCTTTTGGAATGAAAATGTAAGAAATGAAGCAATGTTTGGAGCAGACACATTAAAAAATGCGATTAAGACTGCTGGCGAGCCTAGTTTTGCACTGCACACAGGAGATTTTGTAGAAACAGCAGAAGTTGAAGATGAATGGAAAGATTTATATAAACAATCACGTCCATCGTTTATGTCATTGCCAGTAGTTGCTACAGCAGGTAACCATGATGAATATGCATTAAGCGAAGAGGATGAAAAATTATTAACTAAATTCAATGAGCATGTAAACGTACCGAAAGAAAATGATGCTATCAATGGAGGATCTTATTATTCATTTGATTATAACGGTGCGCACATGGTAGTTGCCAACACAAATGACAACAAGAAATCAAAAGATAATCCAGATGAAAAAGCAATTGGTAAGGAACAAATGGAATGGATTAAGAAAGATATCAAAAAAGCAAGAGAGAATGGGGCAAACTGGGTAGTGTTAAACTTACACAAACCAATGTACTCTAAATCATATCACGCATTATCAGATGAAGATGTGAAAAAGATTAGAGCAGAATTAACAAAACAAATAGATGACTTAGATATCGATTTAGTGTTACAAGGTCATGACCACGTCTTATCACGTACACATCCGCTAGAACATACATCGACTAAGAATAGCTTTGTTAACGCGAAAAAAGAAGATACAAAACAAGTAGTTGGTGAAGACAACGTGCCTTATTATGATAATCCGAAAGGCTCAGTTTATGTATTACCAAATACAGGTGGTACGAAAGAATATGACAGTATTTATGATCGTTCACTAGAACATATTAAAAAGGTAAGACCAGAACTAAGTTGGTTAACTGAAAAAGATTTAGAACACTATAATAGTTTATTCAAAGTAGGTAAACAGCCACAAGAATCAGAAGCCTTTAATGACAGTCACTCAAATAATCGTGATTCATCTTCTCAAAACTTCTCTGTTTATGAAGTAGAAGATAATACATTAAAAGTTAAAATATATCAATTGAGTGGTGACATTAGTAAAGGTGAGCAACGGAATATTGAATTAGTAGATGAATTTGGTATTCAAAAAGACGATAAATAATTAAACCAAATGAGGCTAGGACAAATTAACTATGTCCCAGCCTCTGATTGGTTTCTTTGGAAAAAGAGGTGTGATATAAAATGAAACAGACAATTAAAGGTGTCATACTGATCACACTAACTGGCATGTTGTTGGCGAGCTGTAGTAATGACAAGCAAGCAACTGAACAATCAACCGATAAAGTTGCCCATTCACAATCCACGCAACAAGATAAAAAAGCTAATGATTCCGTTAGTGATGAAGATAAACAAGCAATAAAAAAACAACTATTAACATGGCTCTCTGAACATGAAAAGGACAACGGAAAAGCCGTATCTAACCGTTATTTTGGTAGTGGTAGCATGTCAGACGGTGATTGGTATGCAGGAACTGAAGACGGTGAGATTCAAGTGAGTAATAGAGGTGAACCAGGGCCTAAAGCGTTTGATGTGCATACTGTGACTGGAGCAGTAACGTATACTTCTAACGAAGGTACAACAGGCAAAGATCCAGCTGCTAACAACTTATCCAATATCGAAGGCTATAACACAGTAGCAGACACCGACAAACCAATAACAAAATATCTATTTGCAGATAATGGTAAAGTCTATGAATATCAGTTTACGGGTGCTGAAGATATCACATTATCATCAGGCTTTGCCCCTAAAGACCATACCGATAAAGATCCGAACTTAAGCCCGAATCAAATGTTCAAAGTTAGTGAAAATAAAGCACTTAACAACTATTACAAAAAGCTATTAACCAAATATAACGATTAATGAATAAGACAATAGCGCTAAAATAAAGGTATAGAACCTTAGTTTTAGCGCTATTTTTGAATATTTAAGTAACATCAATAGTGATTTTTCAGTTATTTAGCAGTAGCAATATTATAATTATTGATGTTCTAAATTCCATTGTTTAATAAAATTATAAAATGCTTTGACTACAGTATTATTTAAATATTGCTCTTTTAAAATCATATCAGTATTTCTGATAATATAATGTCCTTGTTGATCTAAACAAGGAATAGTGAACAAGTCATCGTGAGCTTCTAACAAGATATCAGGAAGTATAGTAAAACCTAATCCATTGAGTACAAACTGTTTACTGGTTTCCATGTTATCGACTTTAATTGTGACAGTAGAAGGTTCGATAAAATGCCCCATCCACCAGTCATCTATTAATCTGTTTAGAGAAGTATCTGTATTATAGTAAACACGTGGTAAATTGGGTAGATCTTCCAATTCAATAGGGGATTTAGATACAACATAAAGTTTATCTGTCATCAGATGTATCTTTTTGGATGAAAAGCTGTAATCTCCCCGTAAAATGCCAACTTGTGAAATATCATTATGTACGGAACGGAAAACTTCTTCACTCCACCCTGTATTAACATCAAACTCAACTAAAGGGAATTGACGACTAAATTCTGATAGTATCTCCGGTAAGCGATAGCGTGAAAAGATACTAGATGCGCTTAAACGCAAGACACCTTGAACTTTATTTTCTTGATTGAGTAAATCTTCTTTAATTTGTTGATTGTTTTTAATCATTGAAGCGGCATAATTCACTAGCATTTCTCCTGGAGAAGTGAAAACTACCCCTTTTTTATTACGATGAATAATCTTGACATTAAACTCTTCTTCTAATTTATTAATTCTATAGGTTACTGCTGGTTGTGAGGTTCTCAGTACTTTACTCGTTTGCGTGATATTTTTATATTTAAATAACTCGCATAATATTTCCCAATCTACACTATCCATATTTTTACACCTCATTATCAATTATTCATAAAACCAATTTATGTCTTAACATAAAAAAACAATATTTTATTTATCGTTTGTTCACTTATATACTTTAAATAAGTTATCTGAATATTTCAACAAAATATAGGAGGGGATATGAGTGGACAATGACAATGTAAGAATACCTTGTGTACTTATGAGAGGTGGTACTAGTAGAGGATTAATCTTTAAAGATATAGATTTACCCGTAGATCAATTCACACGAGAACAAGTGATTTTAAAAGTATATGGTAGTTCGGCCAATGGTCAAATTGATGGTATTGGTGGGGGGACATCAGTTACTAGTAAAGTTGCGATTGTTGGTAAAAGTGATACGCAAAACTGTGATATCTATTATACTTTTGGGCAAGTAAGTATTAATGAACAAGAAATAGATTACAATGTTACGTGTGGCAATATGGCTTCAGCAGTTGGTTTGTATGCAGTAGAAGAAGGTTTAGTAGAGCGCCAAGAAGGTGAAACAACAGTTAAGATATTTAATACTAATACGAATAAATTGATGGAAGTAGATATACCAGTAGAAGAAGGAGCAGTAGAACATAAAGGCAATTTTGCTATTGCAGGTGTAGAGGGTACAGGTGCTAAAATAACGGTCAATTTTTTAGATTCATCAGGTGCTTTTACTGGTCATTTATTTCCAACAGGTAACTTAGTTGATCAGATTGAAGCAAATGATACTGTATATGAAGTCAGTATATTAGATACAGGTAATATTGTAGCATTTGTGAAAGCTAGTGCTTTCGGGCTTCATGGTTGTGAATTAGCAGAAACTATTGATAAAACAACGATTTCTCAAAAAATTGAAGCGTTGCGTGTGCAAGTTGGTATTTTACTAGGTCTATTTCGCAAAGAACAACAGGTCAATCCTCAAGTGTCAGCATTACCAAAAATCACTTTAATTAGTGAACCTCAAAGTTATGAAACTGAACTAGGAACATATAATAATAAAGAAGATGTAGATATAGTAGGAAGATACATGTCGATGGGTAAACTACATCCATCATTCGCGGTAAGTGGTTCAATTTGTCTAGCTACTGCAAGTAAAATTTCAGGGACAATTCCACATGAAGTTGCGAAATCAACACAGTCTAACACTATTAGAATTGGGCATCCTAGTGGTAGCATTGCAGCTGAAGTTTTTGTGGAAAATAATGAAAGCGATTACAAATTGATTAAAGGAGGTACCGGACGCACGGCTCGTAGAATCATGGAAGGCACAGCAGTTATTCCAGCTTATTTAATCAGATAGGAGTGAAAATATGATTAAAAAAAGTCCAATTTTACTTATTATTCTAACGATAATATTAGCAGGATGTAGCGCTAAAGGAGAGTCTCAAAATGAGCAACAAGCGATTGCTGATTTTCCTAATCAAACCGTTAATGTAGTTATTCCATTTGGCGAAGGAAGTGCCAGTGATGCGTTTGTCAGGCAATATGCAAAGATTATGACAGAGCATTCTGATGCGAACTTTCAACCCGTCAATAAAAATGGAAGTGGCGGATTATTAGGTATGTTGTATAGCTACCAACAAAAGAATGATGGTTATACCATCTTAGAAGTTACACCGTCACAAGTCATTGCAGATACATTAGACAAAAGTGAAGACGTTAAATTGTTGGATGACTTTGAACCATTGGCACAAATTCAAAGTGATATTTATGTGTTATCTGTGGCGGAAAATAGTTCGATTAAAGATTATGATGATCTGATTGCTAAAGGAAAATCAGGCACATTGTCAATAGGTGGAGTAAGTCCAGCAGGATTAGATGATTTTGCTATTAGCGATTTCGAACAAAAAGCTAATATTGATACAGAATTTATTCCGTATACTTCTGGGTCGGAAGTTAAAGCCGCAGCATTAGGTGGGGAAGTAGATGTGTATTTAGATAAAGTAGGTAATGTAGTAGATTATGTTAAATCGAACAAGGTACGACCGCTCATTATTTTTAATAACAAGAGAATTTCTGACATAGCAGAATTTAAACAAGTTCCATCAACTAAAGAAAAAGGGCTAGATGTCAATATAGGTTCTTGGAGAGGATTTGTTATTAAAAAAGGAGCTCCAGACAAAGTGAAACAAAAATTAAGCAAACAACTAAAAGATGCCTATGAAACTGATGATTATAAAACATACGCCAAAAATAATTTAGTAGATATTGGAGAGGGTTATCTAGGACCTGACGAATTCGGGAAAAAGTTAGAAACTGAATACGATAAGTTCGAATCAATATCCAAAGATTTAAATATTAACTAATTTTGGCAAGGGGGGATTACATGGGAAGTGTTTTATTTAGTTTAATATTATTAATAATTTGTTTTTATTTTTTACTCAATTCAATTAGTTTGGAGGATTTGAGAGCAGTAGATCCAATAGGGGCAGCAGGGGTACCTACTTTTATCTTATTTTTCATAGTTGTTTTACTAACATATTCTGTTATAGCAGAAATTGTGAAGTATCGAAAACACAGTAAACAAGTTGATAATAAACCTATTATAAACGAAGCGACCTTTAAAATTGCAGGTTTGATTGTAGGAATTGTAATTTTTATTTTAGTGCTTAATAAAGCAGGATTTTTATTATCAAGTTTGTTTTTAACACCAATATTACTGTTGATTTTAGGCGCACAAGGCAAAATACAAATTATTAGTTTTTCATTGATTATTCCAATATTATTCGCGTTTTTATTCGGAAATGTATTAAGCATTCCATTACCTAAAGGTATAGGGGTATTTTTCGAAATTAGTAATTTTATTTATTAAAGAATTGAGGTGATTAGATGCATTTAGATTTATTAAAGGATTCATTTTTAACAATATTGGAACCAACTAATTTGATGTTAGTAATTTTAGGTTTACTTGTAGGTATCTTCTTAGGAGCCCTACCAGGTATTGGGTCTTCTATGGCAATTGTCTTGGCATTACCGTTTACTTACTTTTTAGATGTGGTACCAGCTATAGCATTACTGGCTACTATTTATGTAGGTTCTGCTTATGGTGGTTCTATCACAGCTATACTGTTTAATACACCAGGTACTCCGGAAGCAGTTGCGACTACATTTGATGGTTACCCGATGACTCAAAAGGGTCAGTCTAGAAAGGCGCTTGGATTAGCTATTAGTGCATCAGCTTTTGGAGGCATTTTCGCTGTATTAATAATGATGTTCTTATCGCCGATTTTATCGCAACTAGCATTTAAAATTCACTCATCAGAATATTTTGCTCTTGCCTTATTAGGAATGACCGTTATTTCATCATTAGGTACTAGCAATAAAGTTAAAGCTATTGTCTCAGGTTTATTAGGTATTTTTATCTCAACAGTCGGTATAGATCCATTAACAGCTACAGATAGATTTACATTTAATACAATAGAACTGATGAACGGGATAGATTATATCCCTATCATGATTGGAGCATTTGCTTTAGGTGAAGTCTTTTCTCAGTTAACAGCTAAAGATCCACACAATATTGAGAATACATCAACTAAATCAACAGGTGTCTTCAAAATTAAAGATTTCTTTGTTTATAAATGGGCTGCGGCTAAGTCAGCTGTAATCGGTACTTTGATAGGTATATTACCTGGAACAGGTGGCGCTATTGCCTCTTTTGTTAGTTACGGTGTTACTATGAAAACTGACAAAAATTCAGACGATTTTGGTAAGGGGAAACCGGAAGGGGTGGTAGCCCCAGAAACAGCAAATAATGCTGCAGCAGCAGGTTCGATGATTCCCACTTTGATATTAGGTATTCCAGGTAGCGCAACAACAGCTGTTATTTTAGCAGCTTTAGTATTACAAGGTGTTCAACCAGGGCCACAATTATTATCGGATCAACCAATATTATTATACGCTATTTTATTAGCAATGTTATTTGCAAGTATTATGACTTTTATCGCTGGTCGTGCAGGTATCCAAATATTTTCATTATTACTAAAAGCACCATACAGTATTATTGCAACATTTATAATTATGTTGTCTCTAATAGGTGCTTATGCAACAAATAATGACTTACTCAATATTTGGATTATGTTACTATTTGGCGTAGTAGGATACTTGATGAAAGTATTTAATTTTTCTATCGCTTCTTTAATTCTTGGTATTGTATTAGGACCGCTTATGGAGACTTCATTAAGAAGACATTTATTATTAAATAATGGAGATTATTTCTCATTGTTACATTCACCTATTACAGTAGTCATTTTACTCATTAGTGTCTTAATTATTGTAGTACCTATCGTAACGAATAAAATTCAAGCAAAATCTTAAAAATTTAACATATAACACAACGGTACAACCTCTTATTATGAGGCTGTACCGTTGTTATTATTTGTAGCATTATATAATTATTTAAGATTCACGTGACATATCATTTTTAATGAAATTATGATTTTTATATTCTTCAGTTAGTAACTGGCCTTCATTTGAGACATAAGAAAAATGGTCATCGAACGTCGATACTGTTGTGGGAAAGAGCCAGTATAGTTTTCCTTGTTCAAATGATGCATTGTTAGTGATACATAAGTATCTACACTCAGAAATTTTCATAGTTGACGCCTCTTTTAATTCAATGTAATCGGTAGTTATTTAATAATATTATTGTGAAAGACAAAGTTTGGTTCAGCACCTAAAATAATTAAGAACATTTGCGGGTAGTCCACGTTGTGTAAGTTCAACATCATATTTTTAAATAATATAAAATTTTGTTCTGCTTTAACTTTTTCGACTTCTTGTTCATATAAAGCTAACACAGATTCTCTAATTAAAGTAGGTCTATTATTTTGGACAAGTTCAGCATCGTTGGAAAACATAAGTAATCCTAAATATTTATAATGAATACTTAATTGTCTTGTTAAACTAGCGATATATTCTAATTTTGCGTAAATATGCGGCGCTTCATTGTGCAACTGTTCTAAATTTGATTTTACTTGTTTAAGTTCATCCATTTCACTAATCATTTTACACACTCCTCTAATTCCCATGGTTTTTTAATATTAAGTGAAGCAATCATCGATTTACTTTGTAGGCGTTTCATCTTACGAATATTTGCGCGATTTTCACCATCGCTAAATAACAAATGTTCTTCTGCAGTTTGAGGTTTGATTTTTGGAACTTTAATAGGGCGTTTATTTTCATCCAAGGCAACAAAAGTAAGGAAAGCTATTGCTGCAATTTTTCGTTCTGCAGTAATCATATCTTCAGCAATGACTTTACAAAAAATTTCCATAGATTTTTCACCAGTGTATACTACGCTAGACTCTACACAAACTGAATCAGATTGTGTAATAGGATGTAAAAACTCTACTGAATCTGTGGAAGCAGTGACACATTCTTTCACACGTGCATGTCTTCTAGCTGATAACGTAGCATTGTTATCAATTTTTTTCATTAATACGCCACCAAACAATGTGTTGTAATTGTTTAAATCGTTAATTAACACTTGATCTGTACTGACAATTTTACTATCACTCGGATATTTATAATTCTCCATCAAAAAACTCCCATTTCTATAATTTTTACAAGTTAAATTATAGTTTGGGAGTACATAAATATAAAATATCCTTTTTTTATAAGGGTATAAATTTTGTGAATGCCTTTATACTTTAAGGATTCAGTAAGTAGTTTTCTTGGATATATTTAATCCAATCTTTAGTTAAAGAGTCTACGATGATATCTTTGCGCCAAATGATAGCGAGTTCCCATTTCATTGTGGCATCAGTGATTTCTATTGCTTGCAAATGCGTATCTAATAATTGCAAGATGCCTTCGGGTAGTATACAAACACCCATATTAGTTAATAACATTTCCTCTATAAAACTCCACTGTGACGTCTCGAAAATAATATTAGGATTAAAGCCGTAATTGCGACACGTTTCTTTAATTTTGTCATTTAAAAAGAAATCAGAATTAAATAAGATGAACTCTTCATCTGCCAATTCATCAATATTCACTGTTTGATGTTGGGCTAACCGATGATCTTTATGAACGACTAATTTTAATTTTTCTTCAATAAAAGAGAAGGTATTGAAATTTTTATTATTAGTAGGTAATACCGTAATACCCATGTCTAGATCTCCATAATACACATCATGCTCAATCGTTTTACTACCACTTTCAAATAATTGAAAGGTGACATTCGGATACGTTTCATGAAATTGGGAAATCAGATGAATGAGTCTGCGGATGTTGATAATGGCTGGAATTCCAATTTTTAAATGTCCGGTTTTTAATTCTAATAAATTACGTAATTCATTAGGAATATTATCATACATTTTTAGCATTTCTTTGCATTGAAAAAAGAAAGCTTCACCAGCGTCAGTTAAATAAATTTGATTTTTATATCTGTTAAATAACGTAACGTCCAGCTCAGCTTCCAATAATTTTATAGTGTTACTAATCGTAGGTTGTGTAACAAATAGTTCCGTTGCGGCCTTCGTCATACTCTTTTGTTTTACAACTTCTACAAAGTATTCCATGTGTCTAAGTTCCATAAGTTCACCCTCTATCTCTATTATTATGTATCTTGATTATTTTATTATTTGTAATTAATTGAGTATAGCATAAGATAAAAAACAATAGAGATAAAGGAAAGATTTGAGATACAAGATATCCTTACCAAAGTCAATGAGTAGTAACAACTATTTCAACACAATGATGTGATTGATGACAGTTTGGACAACTTAAATAGCGTGTCTAGGGTGTATGTTTAGCCAATATCCATGGTAAAATACTTGGTTTGAATTCTGTGTGACAGTGCGGACACATATACATTATAGAGTTATAGAAGCGGTTAGTTAGTTGAATCGCACAAATAACACCTAAAAGTAAGGCTATGATTAATGGTAGATAACTTTTCATGACAATGCTCAGCGATAAACCGATAACTTGAAATAATGTACCCATAGCACCAGTAACAAATAATTTTTTGTATAACTTCTGGGTATTTTTATTGTTGGCCAAAATAGTTTCAATGACATTTATTTTAGGTAATGGAGAAGTAGAAGACTCCGTAATCATACTTTTAACTTGTTTCATATGTTTAATTTTTTTCTGAGTTTCCGCTATTTTTTGTTCATCCTGTATGATTTTTTGCTCTAATAGCAAATGAACAGCTTTCATATCATGATTATTAATTAATAGTGTTTTAATATCTTTTAAACTAAAGCCCATATCTTTGAGTGTGAGTATCATTTTTAATCGTTCAACTTCATTATCAGTATAAATTCTGTAATTATTATCTTGGATATAGGCCGGTTTAAGTAGGTCTTTTTTATCATAATATTGTAATGTCCGAGTTGATATAGAACAAAGTTTCGCTAATTCACCTGTTAAATATTGTGTCATTTGTTCACCTCCATACTCTGTTATAAACTATTACGTTAAGTCAGAGTCAATGTTATTCCACAATTTGTAGCAGTAAAGTTTAGAAATAAAGATTAAACCAGTAGTATTAAATGGTAGGTAGAATTACCGCTAATAACAAAATTTAATTATCTGATAGATTCGTCACAATAGCATCTCTGAGAAATTGGGCGCCACCTGTAACGTAGCGTTCATAGTAAGCAGTGAAAGATGAATCTTGAATATAGAGCTCTGCTAACCCTATATGAGCTTCTGTAGAATAGCTTGGCCAAGTATATAGCAACCATTGTTTGTGTGTTGCTACAAGTTCTTGGGCTATAGTAGATGATGGATTACCATTTTGACATGCTTGTTGTAATAATTGGCCTATACGTTGTTCTAAATTTTTAAAATCACCATACTGTGCTTTAGACATATTTTTAAACTTCTTGTTACTGTTGTCGATAACCTCATCACCATATTTGTTTCTAATTTCGTCTCCATAATTTTGTTCATTTTGTGAAATTACATGTTCTTTAAAACCTTCGAATTTTTCTTGATCAGACATTGTAGTCACTCCTTTTTTAGTTGCTATTGTTTTTTCAATCGTTGTTAACATAGTGTCGAGACGGTTACGTTTGCGCAACAATTTGTCATAGTGTTCCTCTAAAGCTATCGTTTGGTCAAATGAAGGCTGGTTGATAATAGTACTAATATCCTTTAAGGGGACCTCTAATTCACGGTAAAATATAATTTGTTGTAGTAAATCTACTTCGTGTTGTGTATAAACTCTATAACCAGAATCGTTAATATCATGTGGTTTCAACAAGCCAATTTCATCATAATAACGTAGCGTTCTCGTACTGACTCCTGATAGATTTGCCAACTTACTAATGGTATATTCCATTTTGTTTCACCTCCACAATGCCTACTATAATGCTTGACGTTACGTGAACCTCAAGTAAAAATCATAATAATTTTAAAATATCAGTAAATCCTTGTCATACAAAGTGAATAATAGCTATTTATCGTTTATTATGTAGCAACTCTTAACGTTATTAAATTAATAATTTAAATTTTAAAAATATTTCGATTAAATATATAATTTGTTTATAAAATATGGTAATTTAAATATATATTAAATAAATTAAAACATATTTGGTAGTAATTTTATGATCAAGCATTAGTTTTATAAAAAATTATATAAATGGAGTGCATAGTATGGAGCGATTTAAGTCTTTTATGAATAAGTATAAATGGTTTGTGATTGGTGGTGTAGTAGCACTAATTATAATAATTGTTGTAGCGACATTACTCGTAAAAAATCATAAGATTGATGTAGAGGATGACGTAAAAGTTAGTTTTAATGGTTATAATAAGACAGGGACAGCCGAAATTACAGATGATTCTTATGAAAAAATCATGAACAAACTTCAAGTAAAAGCGTTGAAACAAGCAGGTTTTAAAAATAAAGAAGTATTAAATATGATTGAAAATAACGAAACTGATGACTTAGATGAAGATGATTTTAATTATGAAGAGCAACAACAAGCGAGAACAGCTGGGAAAATTTTGGAACATGTTAACTTAGACATACATAATGGGGAAGAATTAAAAAATAAAGATAAAGTTACTGTGAAATTGACTATCGACAAAGGTATTTCGAAAGACTATAAGTTAAAAGTAAAAGAATTTACTAAAAGCTTTAAAGCACATGGTTTGAAAGAACCAGAAAATATTGAAGCAAAAGATTTATTTACAGCATTAAAACCTAAATTTACAGGTGTAAATGGTGCAGGTTCACTGAATTTAATTAGTAAAGATTTGCCTAAATCATTACAAGAGTTATCAATATCTAACTATGATTTTACAGTAGCTAATAATGGAAATTTAAGTAATGGTGATGAAGTAAAACTTAAAATACCACAAAGCCTTATTGATGATATCAATGAGAGTGGATCGAGCACATTTTCTGGTAAGTCCACTCAAAATATTAAAGTTAAAGGGCTTAAAAATATTAGTAATTTAGATAATATTAATGAGTTAATCGATAAAAATAATACATTAATTGATAAAGAGTATGAAAGTGATGAATATACTAAATACAACACTGAAAATTTAGGTAATTATTATAAAATACAAGCAGATACAGCGGATGAATATTCATTTGGTGAGGAAGAAGACGAAAGTAGTGAAAAGGTGTCTCCAGTATCTGAAGTTGAACCTACGTATGTGTCATTAATTACGGCCGTTAAGGTTACTAAAACAGGAAAGTATTCTGACCCAGATGTCTCTTACACTTACCAAGGTTATAATAACTATCAGTTAGAAGATAATAGATTGGTAAAAGATGATATGACTGATAAAATGTCGATGACGAGTTCAAAAGATAAGCAGGATGAATTAAACAACGATCTTAAATCAGATGGTTTCAAAGAAATTAAATAAGTTTGTTGTCCCCTAATTTTGTAGGCAGTTTTGTGCACGCTTTCCGCGGGCACTGCCTCAGCCTGTGGTCTTCGGCTAGTGCTATTCCCGCAGGAGTCGGCCCAAGCACTGCCAATATAACTGAGACTGTGACGAATCAATTTTGTCACAGTCTTTTTTAAGGAGTTAAGTATCTCAAATAAAGTGGTTTTTAGATTGTAAATTAGAAACTAAAGGACAGTGTTAGCTTAATCTCATGTCCTTGGGTCATTTCAAAGAATGCCTAGTATTATAGTTAGTCACAGTCACGAAAATAATATTATTTTAAATATATTTGCTTTAATTTTGAATAATAAAGTTATGGTTTCTCTATTTGGTGGTATAACAATGACTAATAGCAGTTTTAGCCAATTTTAATAACGGAGGGATTACTTGAAACAATTTGCTGTGACATATGATAATACGCTACTTATATTGTCGAAAGAGCAAGGAAAATATCGGATAGAAGCTAATTTTGAAGGTGCTAATCCATTGGCAGTTGCGCAAGACCCAATGGACCATAATATTTTATATTGTGGTACTTTTGATAGAGGATTATGGAAGAGCTCAGACTTAGGTGCGTCTTGGAAACCGATAGGTACACGTTTTAAACATCATGATGCATTTGCTGAAAATGATATTCATATGACACATATTACTACATTAGCAGCATTTAATTTAACAGGCGGTCAAAGTATCTTGCTCGTTGGTACAGAACCGAGTGCCTTGTTTGCATCTTATGATCAAGGTGAGTCATTTGAATTAATTTCAGATTTTAATGATATTCCTAGCAAAGCACAATGGTTTTTCCCACCTAGACCACATACACATCATGTGAAGTGGTTAACGAGTAACATCAAAGAACCACAAAATATTTACGGCACAATTGAAGCTGGTGGTATGGTTTATTCAACAGATTATGGTAAAACTTGGTCTGCGCCTAATAATACAGAAGCACCCGTAGATATTCATGTTTTACGTGTACATCCTAAGTATCCTAATCAATTATACGGTGTATGTGGAGATGCCTTTTTAGAAGGTGGACGCAGTACATTTGTCTATAGTGAAGATTATGGTGCAACATGGTCAGATTTTAATGTAGGTATCGAACATAATTATGGTTTCGGCTTGGCGGTAAATTCGGAAAAGGATTATAATTTTGTAATTGCGACGTCTAACTCACCTTATAATGCGCACCATTATGGTGAGGATACTTTTTCTACTCTATATTATGTAGATGATAGTGACCAATGGACTGAAGTAACAGCTGGTTTGCCGGAACGAGAAGGTACTTTAGTGTCTGCAGTGTCTGAAAGTATGGGTGTTTTTTATGTAGCGAATAACAAAGGTATTTTCTATTCTGAAGACGGAGGGCAACAATGGTCCTCGCTTAATATAAGTTGGCCGGAAGAGCTGACGCAACAACACGCCCACCAAATCATCTGGCTAGATTATTAAGTTGATGTTTATAAATGAAAAAGCGCCAAGTACAGTTATTGTGTACTTGGCGCTTTTAATATATTACTAGCTTTTCAATAATGTGAAAACATTGTTATGCAACTAGGACAGCGATTAAGAAATATCATATATAATACCAAAAGACTACGACATTGAGTAGAAAAAGAATAAGCGCTGGTAGTGCTTTAGTAAATGGAAAGTCTTTGTTAAAGATTAAAGATAATGCTGCTACAAACATAGTACAGCCCAATAAAATACTCCCAAAAAGGGCACTGGGAACGAAAAATATTCCAATTAGTAGCGCTAGGCCACCTACAAATTCAAAAATACCAGTAATTTGATTAAAAATCTTTGGGTAGCCAAGTCGTTCAAACTCCTGGCTCATAGTACCAGACAATATTTTGACCCCTGTCATGAGGAAAAAGATCCCAACTACGATTTGTAAAATAATTATAATAATATGCATAAAACCCACTCCCTTTCTATTGTATCTAATAACCAAAGGCTGTTGTGGACAGTGACATGTGTTATTCACCTCTATTATATGCCTAATGAACGATTAAACAAAATGAATCAGGCTATTATATTGAATACTAAAAGCATACGTGACATAATTAATAAATTAGATTTAATACTTAGACGATCATTAAAGTAAATGGATCATTCGTATCATGGACAGTGTATTATTAAAGGAAAAGAATCAGTCAATTGGTAGCAAAAATAACGAGGTAGCAATTTAAGCTCGCCATTCGTTAGTAACCCAATTTTGTTTTAGGATATTGTAAGTATAACTATATTTTCAGAAATTCTATTTCAGCTGTATTGATTATTATAAAATCAATACAGCTGTTGTAGTTTTTGATTTTATAATATCAACGACCGTAGCCTTAAGGAGGGAACATATGACAACTATAACTAAAAGTTTCAGAATAATGAGTCAAATTTTAATAATAATGTGTATTACATATCTAGGCAACATAATCCAAAAAGCCCTCCATCTTCCAATTGCTAGCAGTATTGTTGGACTAGTTATCTTCTTTTTACTGTTAAAATTTAAAGTAATACCTGAAAAATGGATAGATAAAGGGGCTAATTTTCTTTTAACAACAATGATATTTTTCTTTATACCTTCAGTAGTAGGATTAATGGATGTGGTCTCAATATTCGATATGCATTTTATCCTGTTCTTTGCTTTAATCATCGTTAGTACATTTGTTGTTGCTATTATTTCAGGCTATGTAGCAGAAATAATGCTATCAAAATCTAAAAAAAGAGGTGAACATCAGTAAATGGTAGTATTAAAAGCTATTTTCATGATTTTGTTGACCGTTCTTACGTACATAATTTCTAGAAAGCTACAAATCAAATATAAAAATCCTTTGCTTAATCCATCACTTATATCAGCTATACTTATTATCACTATCCTTGTACTGCTAAACTTAGATTACTCTGACTATATGGCAGGGGGCAAATGGATAAACTATATGTTGAATTGCACAGTAGTGGCCCTCGCTTTGCCATTATATAAGTACTGGGAAACTATAAAAAGACATGCCAAAGTAATCTTTACTAGTGTACTTGTATCAACGCTTATTAACTTTTTTCTTATTTATTTAACGTTAAAAGTTTTTGGCTATTCAAAAGAAATTATAGTTACATTATTACCTAAATCTATAACAGCAGCTGTAGGTTTACAAGTTTCACATCAACTCGGTGGTATTGATGCAATAGCAGTAATGTTTATCACCTTTACTGGAATAATCGGAAGTATGTTTGGAGAGTACTTTATCAATATATTTAAGTTTAAAAATTCTATTGCTCGAGGACTATTCTATGGCAACTCAGCACATGGTTTTGGTACAGCAAAAGCTTTTGAATTTGATATAGAAGATGGTACGTTCAGTTCTATAGGAATGATACTTACTGCGGTTTTAAGTTCAATTATAATTCCGATATTGGTCTTAATATTGTATTGATGTAAGTCTATGCTAGAAATTCTTGTTCACATCAAAAATCCCCTCACTACTGGCATAGTGAGGGGATTTGGTGCATACATGCACGACATCTTTGTTAATTAAATTATAACACCATAGTGGGTAGGAATGCAAAATTAGTTTTATCTTAATTTTTTTATATAAATAAAATTTTCAGAGTATGTTTGGTGCTGTTATTACTTTCATATGAAAATAAAAGTAATATTATTTTTAGTGGTGTAATTTATGAATTTATAATTTACGTTGAGAAATTACCTCTTATGAAGTTATTTTTAAACTTTTTCTTTATAGTTTGTAAGAATATTATGATTAAAATATTTTTAGATGTAAAATAACAACTAATAGGTAACTGTCTATTACTTTTATTTATATTATAATCATATTTTTTTGAGAAGGGTGGCAATTTAATGAGTATTGAGCAAATATTAAACCATGAAATGCAATTATCTAATTATCAGTTACAATCACTTAAGATGCTCTCATATAAGCAAGAAGAAATTATTCAGTATTTATATCGAGTGGAAGATAATTATCCCTATATTCAGTATAATTTTAATGATAGCAAAAACACTGTGTCTATGGATAAATACAAGAGTTATGAAAATGATATAAGACAAGATTTAATTGATCAACTTTTCGATTGCAATCTAACAAATAAATGTTTTAATATAGCCAAATTCATAATTTTAAATCTTGATAATAAAGGTTTTTTTGACATTGACAAAAAGTCATTTTGCAACCAAAAAAATATTTCTTTAGTAGAATTTCAATCTATTAAAGAAATAATACAAAATTTGTTACCTATTGGATGTGGAAGCGAAAATACTTTTGATTTTATTTCATTTCAATTACAAAAAAAAGGGTTATGGGATAACATGTTATTCGAACTATTTCGAAATCATCTTGAAGATATTGCTAATGAAAAATTTAATTTCCTTAGTAATTATGATGTTTCATATGAATCATTTGTAAACTATTTATCTTGTATTAAGGATCAAGAAATTTTTCCTTATCTTGAATCTAACGCTTTGCAAAATATTATTCCAGAAGCATATGTAACTATAAATAATAGAGAATTTACAATCAAAATGAATGATCAATATATAAATGCTTTATCGTTAGATGAAAGTGTTCCAGTCCATGATAAAATTTATAAACAAAGTGAAAATAAGTTTAATTTTTTAAAAACAATGCTCTCAAAGCGCTCTGAAACATTATATAAAATAATTAATATGATTATTACTGTTCAATATGAGGGAATTCTCTATAATAATAAATTAAAATACAGTCCTTTAACTCAAAATATGGTTGCAGAAAATATCAATGTACATCCTTCCACTATTAGTCGTGGGATTCATTCTCGCTATATAAAGATTAATCATACTTTGTATAAATTATCTGATTTATTTGTCCAACCATATAATTCTACTATCTCAACGTACCATATTAAAAATAAGATTAAAGAACTAATTAAAAATGAACCTTTTCTAAACCCTTTTTCTGATGATACCCTTGTTTCTTATTTAAAAGGAGAGGATATATTTATTTCTAGAAGAACTGTTGCAAAATATCGTAAGGAATTGCAAATTAAAAATTGTAATCAACGTCGGGAAATATACAAAGAAAAAGATGAAAAAAAATAGGAGGGGACGGCGCTGAACCCTTAGAATGA
>NZ_JAESMB010000011.1:0-32462 GCF_017892945.1 Staphylococcus sp. GDX8P114P-2
AGCTAATGGCTCATGAGATGGTGCCGGCCAGAGGACTTGAACCCCCAACCTACTGATTACAAGTCAGTTGCTCTACCAGTTGAGCTAGGCCGGCTAAAAATGGTGGAGAATGACGGGTTCGAACCGCCGACCCTCTGCTTGTAAGGCAGATGCTCTCCCAGCTGAGCTAATTCTCCGTGTATGTATTCGCCTGGCAACGTCCTACTCTAGCGGGATGTAAATCCAACTACCATCGGCGCTAAAGAGCTTAACTTCTGTGTTCGGCATGGGAACAGGTGTGACCTCTTTGCCATTGCCACCAGACAATTAACTTACCTTTTAAATAATACATTGTTTTGCAATCACTTGCAATAGTCAATTTTACACTTCATTAAAATGTTTTTAACATTTCATTTACAAAATCATTTTTCGAACCAAGTTGTTTTTGACGACTTTTATATATTACTTCATTTTCTACAAAGTGTCAATCACTTTTTCACTTTTTTTATTAATTGTTGTTCTTAATAGTTAAGACTCACAATTACTGTGTTGAGTAGTGTTTCCTCAACTCGACTTGATTAAGTCTATCACAGAAATCTATTCATTTCTACTGTTTTTTAAGATTAATTTTATATTTTATTCATACAATATTCTTTTAAAGTTTCTTATTACTTCATTTTCTATTTAAAATATTAATACTATATTTGTAAAATGAATGCAAACAAAAAGCCATCATCTATTTATAACACACATAGATGATGGCTTTGTTAAGCGACTATTTTATTTTTGTTTCATTGTTGGGAACAGTAATACGTCTCTGATAGACGCTGAATTAGTTAACAACATAACCAATCTATCAATACCAATACCTAAACCACCTGTTGGCGGCATACCATATTCTAATGCTTCGATAAAGTCTTCATCCATTTCATGCGCTTCATCATTACCTTCTTCTTTTTCGACTAATTGTGCTTCAAAGCGTTCACGTTGATCGATTGGATCATTTAGTTCTGTAAAGGCATTTGCGTGTTCTCTGCCAACGATAAATAATTCAAAACGATCTGTATAACGTGGATCTTCTGGATTCTTTTTCGCCAATGGAGAAATTTCAATAGGATGACCATATACGAATGTTGGTTGCATCAATGTTTCTTCGACTTTTTGTTCGAAAAATTCATTTAAAATATGTCCATATTTCATATTATCTGTAATTTCAATGCCATGTTCTTTTGCTAGGTTTTTAGCTTCTTCATCTGTTTCTACTTCATAGAAATTGACACCAGTAGTCTCTTTCACTGCATCTACCATGTGCACACGTTTCCATGGGGACTCTAAATCTATTGTGTCTTCACCATATTGTACTTTCGCACTTCCAAATACATTGTTTGCAATTTCTCTTACCATAGATTCAGTCAAGTCCATGATATCTTTATAATCTGCGTATGCCTCATATAATTCTATCATCGTAAATTCAGGGTTGTGACGCGTTGATACGCCTTCGTTTCTAAACACACGCCCAATTTCATATACTTTTTCTAAACCACCAACAATTAAACGTTTCAAATGTAGTTCAATTGCTATACGCATATATAATGTAACATCTAGAGCATTGTGGTGTGTTACGAATGGTCTAGCTGCTGCACCTCCAGCGATTTGATGTAACATTGGTGTTTCTACTTCTAAGAATCCTTGTTTATTTAAGTAGTTACGCATTTCTTGTAAAATTTTACTGCGGTTGATGAATGTTTGTGTACTTTCTTGGTTGGTAATTAAATCTAAATAACGTTGACGATAACGTTGTTCGATATCTTGTAAGCCGTGGAATTTATCTGGCAATGGACGTAATGATTTTGTTAGTAATGTGAATGATTTTGCTTTAACTGAAAGTTCACCTGTATTTGTTTTAAACATTACACCGTCGACACCAACGATATCACCTAGATCAGATGAATTCCATATTGCAAATTGATCTTCTCCTACTTGGTCTTTACGTACGTATATTTGAATTTGACCTGATAAATCTTGTACATGGGCAAAGCCAGCTTTACCTTTACCTCTTTTAGTCATTATGCGTCCTGCAATAACCACTTGACTTTCTTCTTCTTTGTCATGTAACTCATCTTTAGTAAAGGCATCCCAATCATGATGGAGTTGGTCTGCTTCCGCAGTACGGTCAAAACGTTTTCCGAATGGATCAATTCCTAAATCGTATAACTCTTGTAGTTTTTGGCGACGCACCTGCATTTGGTCATTCAATTCTTCTGACATTTACTTTCTCTCCTTTATGCTTCTTGTTCTACTTTTGTTCTGTTTGACACGCTTCTAGTACATTAATCATTGCTAGCTCTGTTTCTAATTGGTTTAGCTTTTTTTGTGCTTTTGTTATCATCTAGATCCTTTAGATACCAACAGGCATTTTTACATTATACTATGACGCCAACTTTTCACCTTTTAATTTTACTAAACGATGCAAATGTAATAAAGTAATTTCTACTTTTAATAGTTGCTGCGTAATGTAATTTTCATCAATTCATCGACGGGTACTAATGTTTTCTACTTATCATTCATTACAACATCAATGCTAGTATTATCTAGACATTTTGTGCAAGCTTACGCTTTATACTTCTTTACTGAGTCATCTGGGATGACTAATTCTTCAATAGTTTTGTGTGAACGTGGTTCTTTATACGCACCCGCTATATCATTTAATGGAATTAAAACAAACGCACGTTCAAACATCCTAGGATGAGGTATAACAAGATCCGCTTCCTCTATAATGTCATCACCATAAAGTAAAATATCTACATCCAACGTTCTCGGACCCCAGCGTATATCTCTTACACGATGTAACTGATGTTCTGTTTGTAAGCATTTTTGTAATAACATTTTCGGTGTTAATGATGTTTCTACTTCTATGCATAAATTTAAAAATTGTGGTTGTTCCACGTAACCTACTGGTTCTGTTTCATAAACCGGGGATACTTGTGTCACGTTAATGTTTTCTGTATGGTCTAAAATCTCTATCGCCTGCTCTAATTGTGATAATCGGTCGCCTACATTACTACCTAAACCTAAATATGCATATGTCATTAGTCATTCTCCCTCACTATTTCGATTCCCACTCCATCATAGTGACCTGGAATTGGTGGGTTTTCTTTAGTGATTCTGACTTTCGTTTCCATTACACGATTATAGTGTGAATTTATACGTTTTGCAATACGTTCTGCTAGATGCTCTAACAAATTTACTGCTGTACCTTCCATAATTGCTTTCACATCTTCAAATACTTCACCATAATGTACTGTGTCAGCCACATCATCAGAATGTCCCGCTTCTGTCAAATCAACCTTTAATGTAATATCGACAATAAATATTTGTCCGATTTCATTTTCTGCAGCTAGTGCTCCATGGTACCCATAAAATTTCAGTCCATTAAGAAAGATTGTGTCGTGCATACTCATTCTCCTTTAAAAAATTTAAACTGTGACTAACCCTAGAGTTTAGTTGCACGTTATGTACCCTCACTCCTTGAACGCCTTTCATTATACCATATGCAGTCGTTGCTGCAGTCGCTTCATCACGTTCTAATGGTTCTGTATCATGTCCTATCATTTCTTTGATAAATCTTTTTCTGCTTGTTGCTAATAGTATCGGATACTCTGTCGCTACCAATTCATCTAGTCGTGCCATCACTTCATTTTCTTCTTCTCGTGTTTTAGCAAAACCAATACCTGGATCTAACCAAATTTTATGTTTTGGTATTCCTGCCATCTCTGCTTTATTTGCTTGTTTTAAGAGAGACACTAGCATTTCATCCATGACTGGCTCTGTTCTATGACCATCACCATTATGCATAAGTACAATTTCACATTCATATTTAGCTACAACATCAATCATTTTTTCATCGTATAGGCCTGCCCATTGATCATTAATCATTGTTGCGCCTAATTTCATAGCAGCCTCAGCAACTTCACTACGATAAGTATCGATAGACAATTGAACATCATATGGTGCTAAAGCTTTAACTACTGGCACTACACGTTCCAATTCTTCTTCAATGCTAATTTCTTCATATCCTCCTGGACGTGTAGATATACCTCCGATATCAATAATATCTACGCCTTCGTCTATCATTTCTGTTGCGCGTTGAACTGCATTTTCAACTGTATTGTATTTGCCACCATCAGAAAATGAATCTGGTGTGACGTTAAGTATCCCCATAATCTTAGTTTGTCCCATGATGCTCTCCTTTTCACTTATAAATTCTATATTGGCAGATTATATACATTATTAATAATAACGCGATTTTCTATTTTTTTCAGTAGTAAGAGCTTAAATAATTGAACCTTATTCAGCTTATTGTTGTTATGTATAATCACAAAGAAACCGAGCACAATAAATGCGCTCGGTAAATGTAAATTGTTATATATTATATTATTAATTATCAAATGAATATAACGGTGTTGATAGGTAACGCTCACCATTACTTGGTAATACTGTTACAACTGTTTTGCCTTTACCTAATTCTTTGGCTTTTTCTAATGCAGCTACTATAGCAGCTCCAGATGAAATACCGCCTAAGATACCTTCTTCTTTAGCTACACGACGTGACATATCCATAGCTGTTTCGTTAGCTACTTTAATAATGTCGTCATATACTTCAGTATTTAGAGTGTCTGGTACGAAACCTGCACCTAAACCTTGTAATTTATGTGGTCCTGGTTCGCCACCGCTAAGTACTGGTGAATCTTCTGGTTCAATTGCGACAATTTGAACATCAGGGTAAGTTTCTTTTAGCACTTTACCAACACCACTTAGCGTACCGCCTGTACCAACACCAGCTAAGAATGCATCGATTGATTTACCTTCGAATTGATTAACTAACTCTGGACCTGTTGTTAATTCATGTACTTCTGGGTTAGCAGGGTTTTCGAATTGTTGTGGCTCGAAGTAACCTTTTTCTTCTTTTAGTTCTTTAGCTTTTTTAATAGCACCTTTCATCGCTTCAGCACCTGGAGTCAATACTACTTCTGCACCGTATGCTTTTAATAAGTTACGGCGTTCCTGACTCATTGTTTCTGGCATAGTGAAAACTGCATTATAACCTTTAGCAGCACAAACAAATGCTAAACCAATTCCAGTATTACCACTTGTTGGTTCTACAATAGTGTCCCCTGGTTTGATTTTACCGTCTTTTTCAGCTTTTTCAATCATTGCTAATGCAATACGGTCTTTAACAGAGCCACCTGGGTTTTGATATTCTAATTTTACGTATACATCTGCAGCATTTTCATCTGTTACTCTATTTAATTTAACTACGGGTGTATTACCTATTACGTCTACAATATTTTCGAATCTGTTGTTTGTCATAAAAAAATGCTCCTTTTAATAAAAGTTTAAGTTGGAAATAAAACTTACTTTTTCTCTCGGATATCTTTTATTTTATCAGATTTTTCTGTAAATACAACTATAAGCGTTTATTTCTGTGAAAATATTTATTTTTATAACTATAGAAAATAAATTTACACGATAACTTTCGATTTTTTATATTAATGCTTGTAACTCTGCTTCACTAAATTGATATTTGTTACGACAAAAATGACATTCAGCTTCAGCGCCGTGATCTTTTTCAATCATATCTTTGATTTCTGCTTCCCCTAATCCTTTGATAGCGTTTAAGAACTTATCATGACCACAATTACATTCAAACTGTGCCGGTAATTCTTCTAAAATTTGGACATTCTCTTCGCCTAAAATTTCGTATAATAATCCTTCTGCTGAAGTGCCTTGATCAATCAATTGTGAAACTGGAGTCATGTTGTTGATTGCTTCTTCTAATTGTGCAATTGTTTCTTCTTGTGCTCCTGGCATTACTTGAATAATAAAGCCCCCAGAAGCTTTAATTGTATTATCTGGATTTACCAACACACCTAAACCTACTGATGATGGTACTTGTTCACTTTTAGCAAAATAATAAGTGAAATCGTCACCTACTTCTCCAGAGACAATTGGACTTGAACCGGAGAAGTAATCTTTCATACCGATATCTTTAACTACTGTTAGCGAACCATTGGTACCAACTGCTCTACTGACATCTAATTTGCCGACACTATTTAATGGAAAATGTGTTTGTGGTTGAGTAACATAACCTCTAACATTACCTTCTGCATCTGCATCTGCAATCACTTTACCTACTGGTCCTTGCCCATCTAAAGTTACTGTTAATTTTTGCTCACCTTTTAACATTGCACCCATCATTAATGTAGCAGTCATGGTACGGCCTAGGGCAGCTGAAGCTGTCGGCCAAGTATAATGTCTTGTTTGCGCTTCTTGCACTGCCTCTGTTGTCAATGCACTGTATGCTCTAATTTGACCATCAAATGCAAGTGCTTTAATAATATAATCCTTCGTCATTACTCTATTCTCCTTTTTGTGTTTATAGTTATATCATATCCATAATTGATCAATCATCAACATGATTTCGTGAAATAACTTTTCATTCCATATATTCTAATGGGAATAGCTAAAAATTGCTAAATATTTGTCTGACACAATGTAGCTTTTATTACATCAAAAAACTCTTTCCACTAATTCTATATAGCGGAAAGAGTTTTTTTACAGTGATTAATTTCTGGTGCTAGGATCATTTGGATCACTTGGATTGCTTGGCTTATCGATATTTGGCGCTTGTTCATGGCCAGTATCTTCTTGTGAAGTATTATCGTCAGTGTCATCATCCGTTGAGTGATTTTCTTGTGTATCTTCGCTGTCATCTGTATCTAAATCTTGTTCTTTACGAATTTCATCGTAAGATTTACCATACTTGCCTTCTTCAAATTCAGAATCAGTTTTGTCGACAACTTTAGCATCGTCGTAATTAACTTCTGGTAGTACGCCATCGTTAAATAATGATTTGATTTGTTCAGCAACTAATGTTTCTTCTGTTAATAATGTTTCAGCAATTAAAACTAATTGTTTTTTATGTTCTAATAAAATGTCTTTAGCTCGTGCATATTGCTCTTTAACAATACGTTGTACCTCTTTATCAATTTCATAAGCGATTTGACCGGAGTATTCTGGATCACCTTGCATATCTTTGCCTAAGAATACTTGACCACCGCTACCACTTGAAAATTGAAGTGGACCTAATTTTTCACTCATACCATACTCTGTAACCATCTGACGAGCAATATGTGTTGCACGTTCAAAGTCGTTTGAAGCACCTGTTGATACTTCACCAAAGTTAATATCTTCTGAAACACGTCCACCGAGTAGACCACAAATTTTATCGAGTAATTCAGGTTCAGTCATTAAGAAACGATCTTGTTTAGGTAACATCATTGCATAACCACCTGCTTGGCCACGTGGTACAATTGTCACCTTATGCACAACTTCAGCTTCGTCTAGTACCATACCTATAATAGTATGACCCGCTTCGTGATGTGCGACAATATTGCGTTCTTTTTCTGAAATAACACGTGATTTTTTAGCAGGACCGGCAATTACACGGTCTGTTGCTTCTTCAATGTCACGCATATCGATTTTCTTCTTACCTTCACGCACAGCAACTAATGATGCTTCATTTAGTAAGTTTTCCAAATCGGCACCTGAGAAGCCTGGTGTTCTTTGAGATATTGCTTTTAAGTCAACTGTTTCATCAAGTGGTTTATTTTTCGCATGTACATGTAAGATTGCTTCACGACCTTTAACATCTGGACGACCCACTTGAATTTGTCGGTCAAAACGACCTGGTCGTAATAATGCAGGGTCTAGAATGTCTGGTCTGTTTGTCGCAGCTATCATAATGATACCTTCGTTTTCACCAAAGCCATCCATTTCAACAAGTAATTGGTTTAGTGTTTGTTCACGTTCGTCATGACCGCCACCAACACCAGCACCACGTTGACGACCTACAGCATCAATTTCATCAATGAAAATAATACATGGTGCATTTTTCTTAGCATTTTCGAATAAGTCACGTACACGGCTCGCACCGACACCGACAAACATTTCTACGAAGTCAGAACCACTGATAGAGAAGAATGGCGTACCTGCTTCACCTGCAACTGCACGTGCAAGTAATGTTTTACCAGTACCTGGAGGACCAACTAAAAGAACACCTTTAGGTATACGTGAACCCATTTGTTTGAATTGCTTATTGTCTTTTAAGAAGTCCACAATTTCCACTAATTCTTGTTTTTCTTCATCTGCACCAGCTACGTCAGAGAAGCGAACACGTTTTTTCTGGCTATCGTACATTTTAGCTTTAGATTTACCAAAGTTCATCATACGACCGCCGCCACCGCCACCTTGGGCTTGGCTTAAGAAGAATATAAACAGTAGTGCAATAATTAATACTGGAATCAGTGTTGTTAATATGCTGACAAATACACTTTGTTTTTCTTCTTCTTTAACTGTAAATTTCAAGTTATCTTGTTTTTGTGCTGTATCAGTTATTTTTTGTAATTCTTTGTCGTTGTTATATAAAATAGTTGAAGAATAATCTTCATCATTTTTAGTTTTACCACTTACCATATAAACACTTTGTTCAGGTTGAATTTCAAGTGATTTTAAGTCACCTTTATCTAATTTTTCAACAAATTGGTTATAAGTAAGCTGTTTTGGCATATTGCCATTTCCATTTAACCATGAAAATAAGCCAAAAATTATAACGCCAATAATTGCGATAACTAGCACATTGCGAAAGGCTTTCTGCATGCGTTGTTTCCTCCTACTTCAATAATAAAACTAACAAAAATTGTAACACAACACTTAAATGGTAGGCTAGTATTTCACCTTTTGCGTTGCGCTTTCAATCCCGTTGTTTTCCTTGTTATTTATTCTAAATTCATTGTTAAATAGTTCATTTATTTTATACTATGTAAAAAATAAAACACCAACTTTTAATTACTTAAATAAATCGGGTGGAATTTATAGTATATAACAACATGGTTTATGATGAAACGTTATTGCCTTATTTTGAATAAACTTCTGGTTTTAATGTACCAATGTAAGGCAAGTTACGATAATGTTCTCCATAATCTAGGCCATATCCTACAACAAATTCATCTGGAATCTTCTTACCAACGTATTTAGCTTCGATGTTGGCTTTACGACGGTTAGGCTTATCTAATAACGTAACAATTTCTAATGAGTTGACGCGACGTGATTCCAATAGTTCTGTAATTGACTTTAATGTTGTTCCTGTTTCTAAGATATCTTCTAAAATAACGACATCTTTACCTTCTATTGATGAGCTTAAATCTTTTAAAATTTTTACTTCCCCAGTAGATTCAGTGCCCCCATGGTAACTAGATACATCCATGAAATCGATAGCTAGGTGTGTATCAATACGCTTAATTAAATCAGCCATGAACATAACTGATCCTTTTAAAATACCAATACAAACTAATGGTTTCCCTTGGTAATCTGCTGTTAATTTAGCTCCTAAATCACGACAAATCTCTTGAATATCGTCTTCACTGAGTAATACTTCTTTTAAATCCTCATGCATTGTCTCTTTCATCTCCCATAAATTTTATCAAAATTGAATTTTGAATGTATTCTGCTTTATACAAAGTGCCAACTGCAATAATCTCATTTTGTGCGTTTATTACTATTGGAGTCTGATCCCTCTCCGCGTCCACTACTTTACGATCAATAAAAAGTCTATTCACCTTTTTATGCCCTTGTTTACCACTTAATTGATAACGATCACCTGGTTTCCGAGTTCGGATTGTCAGTGGGTATTCTTCGGAAGGTAAAGTCTCATGAATATGAATTTGATAATGACCAAAACGATAGTGACCTTCCTGTGAAATTTGCATTGTCCTCAAGATCTGATTATCTTTTGCCATTATTATAAATTTATCATATGCAATGTGAATTATCCATTTATCCGTAGAAAATAATGTTGCTTGCGCTACACTACTCGCAAGTTGTCGAAACCATTCAATATATGTTTTTTCGGCAAAACCAAAAAGTGCATCCATGTCATTCAATACGTTATCAAGTACAGAGACTTTCAATGAATACTGTAAGTTATTAAATGGTTCTCGTGCAAGTGTTAATTTCGTGGTGCTGTAATTACCATGTTCAGCCACAAATGAACGTGCCTGCTTATGTAGTATTTCTCGTTGTTCATCGTGCCAAGTTTTTAATTTTAATAGGTGTTGCGTTGATAAGTGGGTATTTTCTTCGATGGTAGGTAATATACGATTGCGAATATCATTACGTACATATTTATTATCATGATTTGTAACGTCTTCAAAAAATGGTATCTCATATTTCTTTTGTACAGCTTTAATATCCGCTTTAGTTACTTCAAGTAAGGGGCGTGCTATTTTATAGCCATTGCGATAACTAACTGATGCCATACCTAAGCCGCTTCTTGTGGATTTTCCTGTCATCAAGCGATAAAAAATTGTTTCTATTTGGTCGTCTTGATGGTGTGCTGTCAATAAGACATCCGCGCCAAGTTGATGCATCTGCGCATCAAACCAACTATATCTTAGCGTACGTGCTTCATGTTCAATGCTTTTTCCTTGTGCCATCAACGTTGATAAATCAAGTGTCGTAGTAAATAAGTTGATATGATGCTGCTCACAATAGCGTTGAATAAAATGCATTTCATCCGTAGATGCTTCCCTTATATCATGATTGACATGGAGGCATGTTAACTGTTTGTAACTATCTGCAAATGTTGTTGTTAGTGCATGCAACAATACCATACTATCTATACCTGTTGAGACAGCTAACACAATATGATCTGCTGTTGACCAACTCTCTGTATTAAGTTCCAACTCAACACCTCCAAAACTATGATATATTACTTGTGCAATTCAAGTGTAAATTTGAACCTACAATAAAAACAGACTGTTTTCTATCTAACAGAAAACAGTCTGTGGTTGTTATTGCCAGATACAGCAACGTACACTTTAGTCAGAACAACAATCAACCTTTATATTAACGTCTTGAACCTCTGCCACCGCGTCTAGATTCTGTTTGACGTTTTATGGATGTTAATTTATCTTCACTATCTTTTAAGAAATTATTTAATTTCTTTTCAAAATCTTCTGGTTTAGATTGTACCTGTTTTTGACTTGGTTTACTTTGTTGTGGTCTACGTGGACGATCTTTTGCTTTTTTAATAGAGAGACTAATTTTGCCGTCGTCAGCAATTGTAAGTACCTTTACTTCAACTTCATCCCCAACAGATAAATGATCTTCAACATTCTCAACATAATTATCTGCAACTTCACTTATGTGAACTAAGCCACTTTTACCTTCAGGAAGCTCGACAAATGCGCCAAACTTTTTAATACCAGTGACTTTACCTTTAAGCTTGTTTCCTACTTCGATTGACATATTGTAAATAAATCCTCCCGATTAGATTCGATTTTAACCTTATTATATGCTTGTTTCTATAATTTAACAATGGTATTTAAATTAAATAAATATTTTTTTATTTATCTTGTTTAGATGCTTTATCTTCTTGTTTAGATTTATCACCAGGTAATTTAAAAATAACTTCACCATCGTTACTTAAATAATAATCATCACGTGCTACTTTTTCAATATAACTTTTATCATTTAAATTATTTAATTCTTCTTTAAGTGCGAGCTCTTCATCTTGCTGCTTTTGGTATCTTTCTTGTTTATCTTGTCGTTCTATTGAAGCTTCCTCGTTACTTTTTGTTTGAGTGACAAGCATAACAACGAGAATTAAAATAATAGCTAATAAAATACCACCAAATAAGGTGATACGTTTGCGTACTACGCGACGGCGCATTTGTTGCTTTTTTTTCTGTTGGTTTTTGTCAGAAGTATAGGTATTGCCTATATTTTCTACTTTTTTTCCCATCGCTTGTCACCTCCTAATTAATTATCATTCACACGTTCTTCTTTAAGTAATTCGAACATGCCTTTCGCATTTTCTTTTGTCGCATGTTCACTGAGACCAGTAACTTTTATCGTGATGATTTTTTGACCAAAACGAATTACTAATTCATCATCAACTTTAACATCTGTACCGGCCTTAGCTACACTACCATTAACGGTAATTCGACCTTGATCGCTAATTTCTTTAGCTAAAGTACGACGTTTTACTAAACGTGACACTTTGAGATATTTATCTAATCTCATTGTCGGTTCCTCCTTGTACTAAATATTGTTTTAATTGCGTTTCATCGAGCGCCATTGCTTTGGTTTCATCATATAATTTTAAGAAATGGTCTGCAAATACTTTTTCAAACTTCACACGAGTTTCTTTACCTTCTTTAGCTTTAGCTGTAGACCAAATTTCTTTTAACTCTTCAATATTTTCTGCTTGCTCATCTCCGAACACATGAGGATGTCGACGTATCATTTTAGCAGTCACACTAGATAGTACTTCATCTATATCGAAGTAGCCTGCTTTTTTACCAATACTTGAATGCAAGAATACTTGTAGTAAAATATCGCCCAATTCTTCTACAATATGCCAATCATCTTCATTATCTATCGCTTCGAACAACTCAAAAGATTCTTCGATTAAATAACGTTTTAGTGATGTATGTGTTTGTTTGTTATCCCACGGACAACCTACTTCATCATCAACTAAACGATCGATAACTTGTGTCGCGAAAGCAAAATCATTATAAAATGCTTGCTCGTTTTCAACTATAGGAATAAAAACGCTCGTCACATTACTATAAATATCGCTATAGTGGTCTAATTCGAATAAAGGTGTTTCGATAACACGTGCTTGGCTACCTTGTGCACCATCAACAATATAGACCATTTGTTCATCAGGATAGCGTTCCATTAATGTCACTTTGAGTTCACCAGCAATTAGGGCGCTATAGACTTGTGTAATTAAAGTATGTGTTCTTATATTTAGCTGTGCTGTATGAATCGCTGTAGCATCTAATAAAGTGAAGCCATCATTAGGGTCCACATTTACCGCATTAAATACATCGTCAATAAAACTTTTACCCCCTAGAACCTCTACTTCAATGTCTGTGCTATCTTTTGTCAGTTCAAACAATTTAGTCGTTGTCGTTTCTGCCACCCGAGGATGTCCAGGAACTGTGTAGACGATATCAGTATGTTTAGCCGCTTCTATTAAATGATTGACAATATGATCATACACGGCTTCAAATGACTCGTAAGTTTCATATATATTATCAAAACTTTCAAACTGAAGTTCTGCTTGTAATTCTGTAATGACTGGATGATCTAAAGTACGAGTATATACTTGCTGTTGTTGTTGTAAAAAACGATAAACACCTAACGGTAGCTCATCAATACCATAATTTCCTAAGCCTACGATTGTGATTTTATGACTCATCAGTGTCGCCCTCTCTTAATGTGATAAATTTTGTCTCCAAACGGCAAATGTTTTAATTCTCGATATTTAAGTATTTTCATCCATATTATAGCACTAATCAAGGTTACTACACCGACCACAGCAGCAATTAGTAACTCGATTAATCCACTAAGTCGTCCTGTAGAAGGTATCAACCATAAACAAAGTTGGACAACGCATGACATCACTACCATCGCAATCGTTAATTTGATGCTAAATATTTTTAAGTTGCGAATGTGGTAATGTTTCAATACCTGTCTTTGTAAAATGAGTACTGTCACGACGAGAGATAGCACAGTGGCACAACTCCCTCCTAGTAAACCTATTTGAGGTATGAGGATAGTATTTAATATCCCCTTCGTAATCATGCCCACCGCACAGCCGATAAATACTATTTTTTCATTATTTACAACTTGTAATAATGACATTTCCATCATAATTAAAGAGACACAAATAACCGTCAACATATAAACGATCAGCGTTGCTGTTTGGCTATCATTTTCAAAAAATACACGATTCATAACTGGCAGTAAATTGATTAATCCAATGCCTGCCGCCGTACTAATTACTATTGTAATTTTAAGTGACGCATTGGCATAACGATTCATCAATACGGTCTGCTCTTGTTTTTTAGCATCCGTTAATAAAGGAATAAGTACAAAACAAAACGTTGTCGTCACAATTAAACCCATCTGAATAAATGATGCACCTCGATCAAATACGCCTTTAAGCATGATGGCATTCTCAAAGCTTAATCCTTGGAGTTGCAATGCATGTATCATTGTAAAGCTATCAATAATTTGCCATAAAATGACAATCAAATGACTCACCGCAAATACAATAATTGCTAGCGATAACTGTCTCCACGCGATTGTCTGTGTTGTTTGCCTAAATTTAAATGGTTTTTGTTGCACTAAATAGAGGCTAGAAACTAAAAAACCCAAAGCAGAGCCTGTAATAGCTAATGCGCCCGATGCATAGATAGACCAATTATATTTACTGTACAACACTATAGCCACCATAATAATTGCGACACGTATCACTTGCTCTAGCACTTGTGATATTGCCGGAATATTCATTTGCTGTTGGCTTTGATAATACCCACGTAATACGCCCAATACTGCTATAAACAAAAAGCTAATACTAGCAGCACGTAACATCGGCGCCAAATTGCTGTCACCCATTAGCTGTGCTATCCACTGTGCGCCTAGGCAAACGATTAAAAACAAAGCCACGCTGCACCATTGTAATCGTAGATATACCTTAGTGTAGACACCATGCTGTCTATCATTCCCCAACGTTTGTGTCACTGCACTAGGAATAGCATTCATCGACAAAATGACACCCAATGCCACAAGCGGATACACTTGTTGATAGGCATATAATCCAGCATCTCCTAATACATTTTGGTATGGCACCCGATAAATAGCACTTAGTATTTTCACCATAATTAAGGCGATTGTCAGAATAACCACACCGTTAAACGCTGTATTAGTTTTAATTCGCATCCTCTATTACCATACTTTCTTCTAAACATTTCGCTAAAAATTTCAGGTTTTCAAACCATTGTTTCGCTTTCGTTAACGTTACTTTCATTTTACCATCTTGTACGCCGACTTTCATTGCACGACCTAATGGTTGAGTTTGCTTAAATAATGTTTCGCCATTAATATCTTGTGTAGCTTTTTCTGACAGATAAATTTCTATCTGTTTCCCTTTATCTTTAATTGAAGTCACACCTACATGTAATGCATGTACTTTAATCTCCATCATATCTAACAAGCGTTCAACTTCTATTGGATATTCATTAAAACGATCTAACAATTCGTCTTTAACATCTATTAACTGTGTTTCGCTTTCAATTTTCCGTAATTTTTTATAGATCTCAATTTTCGCTTGTTCATTTTGAATATATTCTGCTGGTAGATATGCATCAATATTTAACTCTATTTCTACTTCTGGCGCTTCTTCACTTTCAGGTTTAATACCACGTTTTTCATTAACTGCCTCTTCTAACATTTGTGAATATAAGTCAAAGCCAACAGAGTCAATGAATCCATGTTGTTGCTTTCCAAGTAAATTACCAGCACCACGAATATTCAAATCGCGCATTGCAATTTTAAATCCTGAACCAAGCTCTGTAAACTCTTTAATAGCTTGTAATCTTTCTTCAGCAGTTTCTGTTAAAACTTTATTCGTTGGATGTAAGAAATAAGCGTAACCTATACGACTAGAGCGTCCTACCCTACCACGTAATTGATAAAGTTGACTTAAACCGAAACGATCAGCCTCTTCGATTATTAAAGTATTAGCATTAGGTACATCAACGCCTGTTTCAATAATTGTCGTCGTCACTAACACATCATATTCATGATTAATAAAGCCTAACATCGTTTCTTCCAAATCTCGTTCGGTCATTTGACCATGTGCTACACCAATATTTGCATCTGGTAACAACATTTGTAACTGTTCACGTTTTTCATAGATTGACTGAACTTTATTATACAAATAGAACACTTGACCTTCACGTGATATTTCACGTTCCAATGCTTCTTTTATAAAATTCGTATTTTGTTCTAGCACATACGTTTGTACAGGAAATCTATTTTCCGGTGGCGTTTCAATAACAGATAAATCACGTACACCTAACATACTCATATGCAACGTTCGTGGGATAGGTGTTGCCGTAAGTGTTAGAACATCAACATTTGTTTTTAAAGATTTAATACGTTCTTTATGGCGTACACCAAAACGTTGTTCTTCATCTACGATAAGTAACCCTAAATCTTTATAACTAATATCTTTACCTAATAACTTATGTGTTCCAACGACAATATCTACTTTTCCGGATTTTAATCCTTCTTTAGTTTCTTTAATTTCCTTCGTTGTTCTAAAACGACTAATCAGTTCAATGTCTATAGGGAAATCTTGCATTCGTTCAATTAATGTTTCGTAATGTTGTTGAGCTAAAATGGTCGTCGGCACTAAAAACGCGACTTGTTTGCCTTCGTAGATTGCTTTAAATGCAGCTCGTACAGCTACTTCTGTCTTACCGTAACCCACATCACCGCATAGCAGCCTATCCATAGGTCGTTGTTGTTCCATATCTTGTTTGATTTCTGTGATAGACTTCGCTTGGTCCGCTGTTAAATCGTATGGGAAATCTAATTCAAAATCATTTTGCTCAGCAGTATCTGGACCATATTGATAACCAACTGACATTTCACGTTCTTTATATAAAGTAATTAACTCATCCGCAATATCTTCAACACTTTGTTGTACTTTTGCTTTAGTTTTTTTCCATTCAGTTCCACCTAATTTATTTAATTTAGGTGATTTATCTTCAGAGGCAACATATTTTTGCACTTGATCCATTTGATCAACAGGTACAAACAATTGGTCAGTCCCTTTGTACTGTAGCTTGATATAATCTTTGTGTACGCCTCCGACTTCCAGTGTCTCCACACCTAAATAGCGTCCAACCCCGTGATGCACATGTACCACGTAGTCGCTAACTTTTAAATCTTGATATGATTTAATTTTTTCTGCATTTGATAAAGTTTTCTGTTGTTTACGTTTTTTCTTTTGTTTAGATTTAAACAATTCACGTTCAGTTACGACTACCAATTGCATATAAGGTAATTCAAAGCCTTCTGATAGACTACCTTCAGTAATTACTGCGCAACCACCTTCAATGTCATTACTATGTCCATCTATAAACGTAGGTATATGCATTTCACTTAACATAGACTGAATTCTTTCTTTTTTTACTTCAGTTTCAGCTAAAATGACAATAGTATAATCATTTTGAATGAAACGTTGAAATTCTGAGCGCATAATATCATATTGACCGTAGTACTGTTGCACCGGTTTACAAGAAAATTTAATAATATGATTGAGTTTCACAGGCATAGTCGCAGTAAATAAAGTGAAGTAAGCGACATTGAACGCATTTAAATGTGATTCAAAATTATCGTAACTTATAAAAGTTTGTCCGATAAAGCCTTTACCACTTTCGATTAAGTTTTGGCTAAACTCATCCGTTTCAGTAGTTAAAGTTTGTTCTGTTTCTTTTATTCTATTATATTCATCTACAGCAATGATTGCGTCATCTTGGAAATAGTCAACAAGTGTTGCCGGTTGTTCATACATGAATGCGACTAAACGTCGTAACACTTGATGATCAAAATGAGTTTCTTCAAATAATTTAAAACTTTCATATGTTTCTTTTAAATCATTTCTGACTGCTTTATCAATTTTAGGTCGCGTCTCTTCATATGCTTTTTGCAACTGTTCCTTAGTATGTTGTAATACTTCATCTGTAATAATATAGTCGCTAGCAGTCGTAATGTGTACTTGCTCTATATTTTCGTTAGAACGTTGTGTTTCAACATCAAAATCTCTAATTGAGTCGACTTCCGTATCAAATAATTCGATACGTACGGGTTCCCCAATTAATGGATACACATCTATAATGCCCCCACGCAAAGAAAATTCTCCAAGGTTTGATACAACACTTTCACGGCGATATCCCATATTAACTAACTTTGTTAAAAATGCATCGACATCAATATCATCACCAACTTGTAACGTAAGCTGATGTGCTTTCCACATATCTACAGGTGTCAACCATTTTTTCAAGCCATTTAATGGAACGATAAATAAGCCTCTCTGATTTTGAGCCAGTGCCGTTAAAGTTCGGACACGCTCACTCATAAATTGAGGGCTTTGTGTTGAAAATTCTTCTGTCATAATATCTTGCATTGGATATTTATAAATATCATTAGCAGGCACAAATTGTAATAAATCTGTTTCTAGTTTATCAGCTTGATATAAATTATTAGTCACAATTAAGAGCTGTTTACTACTTTGCAAAAACTTTTCTGCAATAATTGTTGCTTTTGCAGACGCTGATAATCCTGTCACTAAGATATTATCTTCACCAAATACTTCGTTTAATTCTTGGTAACGTTTGTCATTGTTAATATAGTCTGTAATTATTGATTTCACTTTATTTCACCATTATATTCATTCATCACATTATCAAAGCGAGATGTCTCAATAAACGCTTCTACTGCTCGTGCTGAATGGTCTATTACTTTATCCATAATTACCCTTTCCGTTTTGGAAAATTTTTGCAACACATAGTCAACTATTGCCATACCATTGCTTGGTCGATCAACTCCAATACGAATACGTTTAAACTGGTCAGTACCTAACATTTGGATAATAGATTTCATACCGTTATGTCCACCGGCACTTCCTTTTTGTCGCAAGCGAATTTCACCTTGAGGTAAGTCTAAGTCATCATATAAAACGATTAAGTCTTCTACTTCAATATTATAGTAATCCATCAATGGTGCTACAGCTTCTCCTGATAAATTCATCATCGTTAAAGGTTCGATAAACATCACTTTCTCTTGACCAATACGTTCGATTGTATAAGCACCTTTAAACTTTTGTTTGTCTAATGTGAAGTTATGTTGTGCTAACATATAATCAATCACTTCAAATCCAATATTGTGCCGAGTTGATTCAAAGCGCTTCCCTATGTTGCCAAGGCCAACAATACATTTCATTGTATTTCCTCCATTTACTGTCATTCTTTATTTATGTGTACATACTCTGTAATTTCTCATTCACACATTAAAAATATTATATATTATAATAACATAAAAAAGCACCAGCTTAAGCAAATAAGCATGGTGCTTTGAAATTTACAATTATTGAATAGTGACGATAAAAGCTTACGCTTCTTTATCTTCGCCTTCTTCTTCTTTGTCTTCACCTACAACTTCAGGCTCTTCAGTAGTAGACTCGCCTTCCATTGCTTCGATTTCTTCTTCAGTTGGCTCTTCAGTTGGAGCAACAACTGTTACGATTGACTCTTCTTGGTCATTTTCGATTGTGAAGTCACCAGTAACATTAATATCAGCAACAGCATAGCTATCACCGATTGCTAAAGCTGAAATGTCAACTTCAATTGCTTCAGGGATACTATCAGGTGTAGCAGTTATTTCTAAGTCGAATAATGGTTGTTCAACAACGCCGCCTTCTTTAGCACCTTCTGCTTCTCCTACTAAGTGAACTGGTACTTCAACAGTACGTTCTTCACTCATGTTGATTGCTAAGAAGTCAATGTGAGTGATTTGGTTTTTAAGTGGGTCGAATTGGTAGTCAGAAACCATTACTTTGATTGATTTTGAACCTACGCCTAATTCGATAACACCATTACGTCCAACTTCACGGATGACTTTAATGAATTCAACTTCATCTACTTTAACTGAAACGTTTTTAGTACCGTAGCCGTATACAACTGCAGGTACTTTACCAGCGTTTCTGATTGCTTTTAAGTTAGAACGAGTTTGCTTACCTTGACGAATGATTGACTTTAATGAAGCCATATTCATTTCCACCTTTCAATTTTTGCTCAATAGTTGAGCTCCTCACTTACCCATCAACATTATCGTTGCTTGCAAGTGTTTATTTATTCGTATTGTCACGAACAGAAACATTATACCTTGTTCATCTTAATTAGTCAAATAGTACTGACACAGATTCACGTTCATACACGCGAATAATAGCTTGTGCTAATAAACCTGCTACTGATAATTCTTTTGTTTTTTCTGGTTTGCGCTCATCATCTAATTGGATAGAATTAGTTACTACTAATTCTTTAATTGCTGAATTTTCAATGCGCTCTTTCGCCGGTCCAGATAATACTGGATGTGTACAACATGCATAAACTTCTTTAGCACCTTTATCTTTCAAGGCTTGTGCAGCTAAAGTAATTGTGCCTGCTGTATCAATAATATCATCAATAATAATTGCCGTACGACCATCAATTTCACCAACGATATTCATCACTTCAGCTACATTCGGTTTTGGACGACGTTTGTCTATAATTGCAATTGGAGTTTTTAAGATATCTGCTAACTTACGTGCTCTTGTAACACCACCATGGTCAGGTGAAACTACAACACACTCTTCAGGATCGATATCCGCTTCGTTTTGGAAATAATCTGCTAAAATTGGAACACCCATTAAGTGATCGATCGGCATATCAAAGAAGCCTTGGATTTGTGGTGCATGTAAGTCTAACGCAATCATTCTATCTGCGCCAGCTGTTTCAATTAGGTTAGCGACTAACTTAGCTGTAATAGGTTCACGGCTGCGTGCTTTTCTGTCTTGTCGAGCATATCCATAGTAAGGTACCACAATATTGATGTTTGCTGCTGATGCTCGTTTACACGCATCAATCATAATCAATAATTCCATCAAGTGTAAGTTTACTGGATTTGATGTTGGTTGAATGATGAAAACGTCGCAACCACGAATACTTTCTTCGATATTGATTTGAATTTCTCCATCACTGAAACGTTTAACTGAACATTTACCTAATTCAATACCAACATGATCCGCTACTTCTTGCGCTAATGGCTCGTTCCCTTTCAAAGAAAAGATTTTTAAAGCAGAATTTTTATATTCATTGTTTAACATTTATAGTCCTCCAATTAATTACTTCCATATATTTAACTTACTAGACATTCTAATATATTGTGCTTAAGTGGATATATCGCTCACATTTATCTACTTTTCACTTTTAATTTCACTGCTATTACATTTTATGTCTACAAGATAATATTTATTTTTTTAAATAACCGTCTTTTGTCGTCTGTCTTACTCGAGCTATTGCTAAACTATCATTAGGTACATCATCTGTAATTGTTGACCCTGCCGCAGTCAATGCAAAGTCACCTAATGTGACAGGAGCAATCAAGTTGGTATTACAACCAATAAATGCATCGTTACCAACAATAGTTTTAAATTTATTTTTTCCATCGTAATTAACTGTTATCGAACCACAACCAACATTTGTACGTTCGCCAATTTCAGCGTCTCCAATATAACTCAAATGAGGCAGTTTCGCACCTTCTTTAACGATTGATTTTTTCACTTCTACGAAATTGCCTACTTTTACTTTGCGTCCAAGATTAGCACCCGGGCGTAATTGTGCAAATGGACCTACGATAACATCATCAGCAATTTGCGCGTCATTTACAACAGAATGCTTGATATGAACACCGTTACCCAATTCACTATCTGTAATCTCTGAATACTGTCCAATAATAGCATCTTCACCAATAACTGTTGTGCCAGCTAGCTTTACACCTGGTTCAATTGTTGTATCCATACCAATGACTACATCTGGACCAATATAAGTAGAAGCCGGATCCAATAATGTAACGCCGTTGCGCATGTGGTATTCATTGATACGTGATTTCATTGCGAATTCCGCATTGCTCAACATCACGCGATCATTGACACCCATAATTTCATCAAAATCACTTGTGTGGTGAACTTGAACATTGCCTTGTGCTTCTAAAATCAAACTCAAAACGTCTGGCAAATAATATTCACCTTGTGAATTATTGTTATTTACTTGTTCAATTGTATCGAATAATACTTGGTTATCGAAAGCAAAAATACCTGAACTTATTTCAGTTATTGATTGTTGTTCTACAGAAGCATCTTTTTGTTCTACAATTGCCGTTAAATCATTATTGGCATTTCTCACGATGCGACCATAGCCATGTGGATTTGGTGCAGTAGCAGATAATACAGTAGCTTGTGCTTGATTACGTTCATGATGCTCAATTAGAGATTGTAAAGTGCTAGCAGTAATAAGTGGTGTATCACCACAAACAACCAAAGTAGTCCCTGTTTTCTCTTGTAAATGTTCGCTTGCCATTTTCACAGCATGTGCAGTACCTAACTGCGTCTCTTGAAAACTGTAAAGCGATTTGTCACCTAAAGTTTCTTTGACACTTTCTGCGCCATGTCCAACGATTGTAACCAGTTGTTCAACACCTGATTGTTTCACATTATCGATGACATGTTCAATCATTGTTTTACCCGCAACTTCGTGAAGTACTTTGTATTTCTTTGATTTCATACGTGTACCCTTGCCTGCTGCAAGTACTATTGCATGTCTTTGCATGAGTGCTAACCCTCCATTAAAATATACACTTCATAACTATTATAATTTAACGCTAGTAACAGTTTCAAGACTCAAACCATCAATAATGTACAAAGATAATAATAAATATACCGAATTGCATTGCAAAAAAGCATAAAAAATGTCATCTTTTTTACATATTTATACATTTATTTCTAATAATTACCAAGTGATATTAATTTTTTCTAAATCGCTTACTTTCCTTAAATCATCGTACTAAACGTTGAAAGGTTATGAACATTATTACATTGTTTTTTTAGTTTTTTTGTTACTTACTATTATTGTTACCCTTTAAATTGTCACCTTTAATTTTTTACAATAATTATTTGAAAAATTGTCACATTTATTTTATGTAGTTTATCGATGTTCAGCCAAAAAGAATGAGACTGATATTTATCTTTAATTCAAAACGTGTACCATTCAGCTCGTTAAACATAACTAAAATTGAAAGCTTGAGTGGCATAATATTTTCAGTACAGTCATTTCGGCCGACTCCTGCGGGAATAGCACTAGTCGAAGACTACAGGCTGAGGCTGTGCCCGCGGAAAGCGTGCACAAAAACTGCCATCAACATCGCATATACTTTATTTCAATCCATCTGCTACTAACAATACGAAAAAAGACCAGGACGAATCAATGATATGCTCCCTTCAAAGTAGACATTAAAAAAATGAAAACTTTGAAGGGAGTATTTTTATGTCTAGAAAATTAATTGACTTAGATTTATTACAATCAGTTTTTAATAATTATGAAAATGGTATGAGTTTCGAAAGCATTGTAGAAATAGTTGATGTTAATCTATCTCCAGAATATCTCCGTTATATGTACAATAGGTATTTAACAAACGGCTTATATTCTTTAATACGTAACTCACAAAATAATAAGTATTCATTTCAATTTAAAATGAATGTAGTTCAGGAATATTTGGATAATGATATATCTTATAAAAAATTGGCCATTAAATATAATATTCCTGCCCATGAAACTGTACGCAAATGGGTAAATCGTTATACTGGAAGAAAAGAGAATACCAATTATTCTCCAAAACAAGAGGTGTATACGATGAAAGGTAAAACAACAACATTCAAAGAACGTCTTATAATTGTAGAATACTATTTAGATAATGAAATTAGTTATAAAGATTGTGCTAAAAAATATGATGTTAGTTACGGTCAGTTGTACCAATGGGTACAAAAGTATAAATCACATGGCCGTGATGGCCTCCAAGACGGTAGAGGCAAAGGCAAACCTAAATCTATATTAACACCAGAAGAACAGAGAGAAGCTGAAATCCAAGAACTAAAAGATTGAAATAAAATATTAGAAATGGAAAATAAAGTCTTAAAAAAATATCAAGAAATAGAAAGAGAGATGATAAATCAACAAGCAAAAAAATCGCAGCATATGAAACGATTGAAGCGCTAAGAAATGAATTTCCAATTAAACATTTATGCCAAACTTTAAATATTTCACGCGCAAGTTATTATAAATGGTTACACCGAAAGCCCACACAAAAAGAATTTGAAAATAAAATATTAATAAAAGAAATCAAACACATTTATGAAAAATATAAAGGCATTTATGGATATAGACGAATTTATATTTATATTCGCCTATATTTGCATAAAAAAGTAAATCATAAACGTGTTTATCGGTTAATGAATCAACTAAATTTAAAAGCAGTTATCCGCCGTAAACGCAAGCGCTATAAGCCTTGTACTCCTCAAACGATAGCCGAAAACGAATTAAATCCTGAGTTTCAAGAAAGAGAGGCTAATAAAAAATGGCTAACAGATGTAACTGAGTTCCAACTTGAAAATGGAAGTAAAATATATCTTAGTGCAATATATGATTTGGGAACAGGTAAAATCGTAAGTCATTATTTGGGAAATTCAAATAACAATCAACTCGTATTTAAAACATTTGATAAGGCAGTCAAGACTGTAACTAGTACCGAAGGTATTATATTTCATAGCGATCGTGGTTTTCAGTATACTTCCCGATTATTTAAAAATAAGTTAAATCACCATAAGATGATACAAAGTATGTCTCGTGTTGGAAAGTGTATTGATAATGGTCCTATGGAAGGTGTTTGGGGAATTATTAAATCTGAGATTTATAGAGGTTCTAAACGGTTTAAATTCGAAAGTATAGAAGAAGCATTTCAAGTTATAAATAAATATATAAAGTTTTTTAATAATGAAAGAATTACATTAAAAATGGCTAATCTCGCATAAAACGAGACTAACCAATTTTTTAATTATTTACTTGTCTACTTGACTGGGTGCAGTTCACAATTGCGTCCCAGCCTCATTTGTTAATCATTATCTATTTATATTAAGCTTCATCTTTATCATCATCTGATTGCTGTGCATTCTTATCTGGAATGACTTCGTCAGTTTCTTCATACACTTTCATCACTGCATCTTGAATTTCTTGTCTCATCTCTGAATTAATTGGGTGCGCGATGTCACGGAATTCACCATCTGGTGTACGTTTACTTGGCATTGCGACGAATAGACCTGAGTTGCCTTCAATCACTCGCAAATCATGTACAACAAATGATTCGTCTAGTGTTATAGACACGAGCGCTTTCATTCTTCCATCTGTTTCAATCTTTCTAAGTCTTACATCTGTCACTTTCATGTAGTGAGCCCCCCTAAGTATATCTGTAGTTCTATAGAAGCTTAACAATATCAATATAAGTTATAATTCCTTATTTAACTTTAGCAATTAATTCAATTTCAACTTTTACATCTTTTGGAAGTCGTGCCACTTCAACGCAACTTCTCGCTGGTTGGTGGCTACTAAAGTATTCACCATACACTTCATTAATTTGTTGAAATTCATTCATATCTTTAATGAAAATTGTTGCTTTAATGACTGATTCTAAATCTGAACCAGCTGCATCAAGTACAACTTTTAAATTTTCGAATACTTGCTTAGTTTGCACTTGCACATCTTCACTTACAATTTCCCCCTTTGTATTTAATGGGATTTGTCCAGATGTGAAGATAAAACCATTAATTTCAGTTGCATGTGAATATGGCCCGAGTGCTTCAGGCGCTTGTTTTGTATTTATTACATTCATGGTGTCGTCTATCGCTCCTTTAAGAAAATTTAGTTAGGCTATTGCCTCTTTCTACGTTAAAGTTCTGATTATATTCGTCCACATCAGATAGCATAACTAAGGAAGTATAATCTTCTATCAATCGTTGTTTAACTTCTTTCGATTCTACAAGTACTGATACCCCTTTAACATGAGCTTTAAACTCATTCATCAAATTCATCACGCCATTAATTGAACCGCCAGCACGCATAAAATCGTCAACGACAAGTACATTGGAATTTTCTGGTAATGTACGCTTGGAAAGTACCATCGTTTCTATTTTACGAGATGATCCTGAAACATAATTAATAGATACTGTTGATCCTTCTGTCACTTTATTATCTTTTCTTATAACTACTACTGGTAAATTCAATACATTCGCAACTGCATTGGCTAAAGATATACCTTTGGTAGCAATAGTCACGACTGCATCTAGCTCTTTGTCCATATATAAAGTTGCAATCAATTTCCCAACTTTATTCAATAACGTTGGATTGCCCATAACGTCTGATAAAAACAAGTAGCCCCCTGGTAATAAACGATCTTTTTCTTGTAGCATATCAATGACTTCATCAATGACTTCACTTGCTTCTTCTTTACTCATTTCCGGCTTATAAGTCACACCGCCACTTGCACCTGCTGTTGTTGTCACTGTACCAAGTTTTTCTTTTTGGAATGTTGTTTTAATAATTTGTACGTCTTCACTAATTGAAGATTTAGCTTGCTTAAATTTTTGAACAAAGTATGTTAACGGAATCAATTTATTAGGATGATTCATTAAATACTGAGTCATATAAACAATTCGTTCACTTCTCTTATATCTCATAAAATTCACCTTCTAACCTAATAATCTTACTAAATGCACTTCATTACAGCAGCCATTCACTGAATTGTAAACATGTTTTGCTTGGCGCTCTTTTTGAGCTAACGCATAGACTGTGGGCCCACTACCACTCATTACTGATCCATCGGCACCACTGTTGAGCATATTTTCTTTGATTTTCAAAATTTCTGGATACATCTTACTTGAGATAGGTTCCAATCTATTCGAAAGACTTTCACACAATTTTTCATAGTCCCCACTTAGTAGTGCTTCTTGGCAAGCTGTTGTATGTACTTCATGATACTCTTCAAGATTTAACCGTTTAAATACATCAGGCGATGAAATTCCCACACTAGGTTTAGCGACAATAACCCATGAAGATGGTGGCTTATTTAAAAATTCTATGATTTCACCTTTCCCTTTACATATGGCTGTTTTTCCATAAATACAAAATGGTATATCCGTGCCAATAGTAATACCTAAGTTACACAACTCACTTAGTGGGCGATTTAATCCGAATAATCGATTCAATCCCCTCATCGTAGCAGCAGCATCAGTTGATCCTCCAGCCAATCCTGCAGATACTGGTATTCCCTTATCGATAGTAATCGTTACACCTTGTTGTACACCGTAAGTTTCAGTCATTAATTGAGCAGCTTTATACGCCAAATTTTTACTATCTGACGGTACATAATTTTGTTCAACTTGTACGACAATTTTACTATCACTACGTCGTTCAAATGAGAGACGATCATTCAAATCAATTGTCGTCATAATCATTTCAATTTCATGATAACCATCATCTCGTTTAAAGAGCGTGTCCAGAGTGAGATTAATCTTAGCTGGTGCTGTTTCATAAATCATATCTCCACCCTCTTTCACTTCGATATGGTAATAAAATGATTTTAACATAATGTTATGTCATATTTAGAGTTATTCAACAAAGTTTGTTTGAAAACTTAATATTGAATAGCGAATCATATTATAATATACGCCTTTAGCGTATTGCTTAAACATCGATCCTTCAAAATCATTTCTTATCATACTATTCTACACGATATGAAAAAGTGAATAAACTTATAATCTTGTATTCGCTAAAATAACTTCTAAGTTATATTATGAACAGTGCAAAATTGGGCACAAAAATAATGAGGTGCTAGTGCACCTCATTATGTAAACAATTATTAAGTTTAATACGTGTGTACTTAAATAACGTGTTAGAAAAAACACGCATATTTAGTGTGCAATTGCTTCGTGATGACTATCTTCCTCGAAAGAAACTTGTACGTTATCTGTTAAAACATCAGTGTATGTATAAGACACACGCTCGAAGTTATGTTTATCTTGGTCTAACTCAACAATAAAAACAGATGGATATGTTTCTTTTAACACTCCACTACGTTCAATTGTTTTCTTACGACCACCATTCGCTTTTAGTACAATACGGTTTCCTAATTGACAATCAAGTGTATTTTTGATGTCTCCAATAGATTTTGGCATATTGCCCCACCTCGCTACATATTGTATAATAACACATTTAGCGATAAATTGTCAAATAAATTTTAATTTTAGCAAGGTAGAGAACAAATGTCAACACATTAAAATTGTAATTCTGAGAATTTTTTTAAATTGTTATAGAGGAGTGCGAATTCTTTAATAGAAAGCGTTTCCCCTCTTCTTTTCGGATCAATACCTGAACTTTCTAACCATTCTGCAATCAGCGCTTTATTCTTTTTCCCTTCTTTAAAGAGACTTTGATAGTTATTATTAATAGTTTTGCGACGTTGGCTAAAAGCTGCTTTTGTTAATTTGAAAAATTCATTTTCATTATCAACTTGAACTTGAGGTGCCTCCCGTTTCATTAATTTCACTACAATTGAATCTACATTTGGTGGCGGTAAGAATACTGATTTAGGCACAGTTAATACTTTGCTTGTCTCAGTGTAATATTGAGCTACGATGGACAATGAGCCATACGCTTTAGTACCTACTTGTGCATTTAGACGTTCGCCAACTTCTTTTTGCATCATTACTACATAACCATCAATTGGCAATGTTTGTTGCATTAAATTCAATAAGATTGGTGTAGTAATGTAATATGGTAAATTGGCTACTACCATAATTTTATCGCATTCTGCTAAATGTTGATGTACATATGTAGCAATATCTGCTTTTAAAATATCTTCATTTATAATTGTCACGTTATCATAAGGCGCTAATGTATCATCGAGCACTGGGATAAGACGTTGATCAATTTCAAACGACAGTACTTTTTGAGCATGTTTTGCTAATTGTTCTGTTAACGACCCCATTCCCGGTCCAATTTCAATAATACCAGTGTATTCATCGATATCACTTGCATCTATTATTTTGTGAATGATATTTACGTCTATTAAAAAGTTTTGGCCCAAACTTTTTTTAAAATCAAATCCATATTGATTTAACAACGCTTTTGTACGCGATGGCGTTGCAATATCCTTCATTTCCATTATGAATCACTTCCTTTTTCATCCGCGAGGGCATCACGGACATCTTGTTCCGTATAACCAAACGCATTTAATTTATTTAATAATTGTTTGCCATTTGAATGTCCGATATGCAGTTTAGCTCCTAGAATATCACGTTTTTTGCGTGCATCCTTACCAATGATTAAACCTAAATCAATAAGTACTTCTTTACTAATGGATTCATGCCCTTCTTCAAACGGAGTACTCACATTAGTTAATGCTTCACGAATTGTTGAAATACTGGCATGCTCAACGCCGATTTTCCCATGTTTATTTTTAGCTTTCTCGCGGTCAATATATGCATGTTTTACACCTGGAATGTGCTGACGAATAGTGTTTCGTATTTTATCACCTGGGAAATCTGGATCAGTTAATACAATTACACCACGCGTTTCAAACGCATGCGCAATAACTTGTAATGTTGCTTGGTCAATGGCACTACCATTTGTCTCAATCGTATCACATGTTACAGCTCTTTTGACTTTTTCAGTATCATCTCTACCTTCAACTACAATAAATTCAGTTATTTTCATTTATTGTTACACCTTTCTACAACTAAGTCTATTTCAAAAAAGAAGAAAGATACCGCTACAACATTATGGTTATTATTCAACTCCTAAAGTTAATCCCATAGTGTGTACCAATATCTTTCTCAACAGTTTAGTTACAATTTAAATAATGTTTCTGCGTTTTTAGTTGTTTGTTGACATACTTCTTCATAACTTACACCGCGTAATTCAGCAATTTGCTCTGCAACTAATGTTACACGTGCCGGTTCATTTCGTTTACCTCTATATGGGTGCGGAGATAAAAATGGTGCATCCGTTTCTACCAACAGTTTATCAAATGGTACCTGTTGCGCAACTTCTTTTGGTTGCTTAGCATTTTTAAAAGTCACAGGTCCACCTAATGAAACGTAAAAATTGAGTTTATGAATAACATCCAAAGCAATTTCCGGTGAAGCACTAAAGCTATGCATAATGCCACCTACTTCTTCAGCATGTTCTTCTTTTAAAATATCTACACAATCTTGAGTCGCTTCTCTATTATGGATAATAATCGGTAAGTTAACACGTTTCGCTAAAGCAATTTGCTTTCTAAACACTTCTTGTTGTATATCTTTTGGCGATTTATCCCAATGATAGTCCAGACCCGTTTCACCTATACCAATAATTTTTGGATGTTCAGCAAGCTTTTCTATCCATTCTAATCGCTCTTCTGTACAATCAATAGCATCAACAGGATGCCAACCAATAATGCCATAGATGAAATCGTACTGCTCAATCAACTCCATCGTACGTTCTACAGTTGGTGTATCAAAACCTACCACAAACATACGATCCACGCCATTTTCTCGAGCACGTGTTATGACTGCTTCTAAATCTTCATCATATTCGTCTGCATTTAAATGTACATGTGTATCGATAAGCATCTATATCGCTCCTTCAGATTATTATTTAATCGTCGCACCATTTGGAATAGCACTTGGTAGACTTACCAATGTTAAGACTCCATCTTTTTCAGCAGATAATATCATACCTTCAGATTTTTGACCCATTAATTTAGCTGGTTTTAAGTTAGTTACTACTGCTACTTTTTTACCAATAATATCTTCAGGGCTATAAAATTGCGCAATGCCTGAAACAATTTGGCGCTGTTCAGAATCTAAATCTACTTGGATTTTTAATAGTTTATCTGATTTTTTAACTTTTTCAGAATCTGTAATTGTCGCTGCTTTAATTTCCACATTATCAAAGTCTTTAATATCGATAAGCGCTTTACTAGGTTCAGCTTCAGGCTCTTTTGCAGCAGGTGGTTGCATGGATTCTTTAATATAAGCAATTTCCGCTTCAGTCTCTAAACGAGGGAAAATTGGTGTTGGTTTTGACACTACTGTAATTGGAGCTGTTAAATGTCCATAGGATTCAATACTTTCAAGCTCATGTAATTTCGGATCATTAATGTTTAATTGCTCGAAAATTTGATATGGTGCATGTGTCAAGAACGGTCTTAACAACACAGCGATAATACGGATATTTTCTACTAAGTGCGCCATTACATTACCTAACATGTCTCTTTGACTGTCGTCTTTTGCTAATACCCATGGTGTTGTCTCATCGATATATTTATTTGTACGGCTGATGAATTTCCAAACAGTTGATAGTGCTACTGAGAACTGTAAGTTTTCCATGTTTTCATGGAACGTACTTACTGTATCCATAGCCATAGCTTCCATTTGTTCATCTAGTTCATGTTTAGGTCCTTCATATGCCGGTAATTCACCATCAAAATATTTATTTACCATAGAAATTGTTCGGTTTACAAGGTTACCTAAGTCATTCGCTAAATCATAGTTTGTACGTTCTACGAAACCTTCAGGCGTAAAGACACCATCTGAACCAAATGGTAATTCTCGCATTAAGTAGTAACGTGTCGCATCTAAGCCATAACGATCAATTAATACATTAGGGTCTACAACATTACCTTTAGATTTACTCATTTTGCCATCTTTCATTAAAATCCAACCATGTGCAAATACTTTTTTCGGTAATGGAATGTCTAATGCCATTAATAGAATTGGCCAAATAATAGAATGGAAACGTACGATTTCCTTCGCCATAATATGGATATCCGCTGGCCAATATTTGTTGAATAATGTTTCATCATCTGACAAATAACCTAACGATGAAATGTAGTTTACCAGTGCATCTATCCACACATAAACAACGTGTTTAGGATTAGATTCAACATTAATACCCCAATCAAATGACGTACGTGACACAGCTAAGTCTTCTAATCCCGGTTTAATGAAGTTATTAATCATTTCATTTTTACGGGATGGTGGTTGTATAAATTCAGGGTTTTCATCATAGAATTCTAATAAACGGTCTGTATATTTAGATAAATTAAAGAAGTAGCTTTCTTCTTTAACCAGCTCTACATCGTGTCCAGAATCAGGACTTTTACCGCCAACAATTTTACCATTTTCATAAATTGGGTCTACCAATTGAGTTTCAGTATAATACGTTTCATCAGGCACAGAGTACCAACCTTCGTATTCGCCTAAATAAATATCATCTTGCGCTAATAGACGTTCGAAGATTTGTTGTACAACTTTCTTATGACGTTCTTCCGTTGTACGAATAAAATCATCGTTTGAGATTTCTAATTTTTCCCATAAGGCTTTAATCCCAGCAATCATTTCATCTAAATAAGCTAATTCTGTTTTGCCTGCTTTATGTGCTTTTTCTTGGATTTTTTGTCCGTGTTCATCTGTCCCAGTTAAATATCGAACATCATAGCCTTGCATTCTTTTATAGCGTGCAATCACATCACCAGCAGTTGTTGTGTATGCGTGGCCGATATGCAAGTTTCCACTCGGATAATATATTGGGGTAGTGATATAAAATGTTTCTTTCACCATTAATGCTCCTCCTCGTTTCTTACACTATAAATATATCTAAATTTATTTTTGTTTTCAATGAAGTCGAGATGTGTCTGTACGTGTAATGACTAGCCCTATACGACTTGTAAAACACACACAACATCACTTCTATGTATGCCAAATAAATAAGTCATTGTATTAAATATAATTATATGCTCTATCCTATCTACATTACCATAAATCAAGCCCTTTATGGTAAATTTTTTTAGAAGCTCTTCTTAATTTATTAAGA
>NZ_JAESMB010000011.1:32601-39300 GCF_017892945.1 Staphylococcus sp. GDX8P114P-2
AGTATAACTTCTGTATTCCTTGTGTTTATTGATTATCAGCATTAACGTTATGATATATATCATAAACTTCATTAGTTTTCATTTGTCTATCTTCAGCCACTCGTTTAATTGCTGCTTTAGGCTTCATGTTTTGTGCAGTGTAGTATTGCACGTGTTCCTCAATGGACATTGATTCAAACCATGAAGTATCTTGAGTTGCAGTGGCACCTTCAATTAATAGGACAAATTCACCTTTCAATGGGATAGTAGCCGCTTCGATTTGTACCAATATCTCATTTACAGTAGCCGTTTCAATCTGTTCAAATTTTTTCGTTAGTTCTCTACCTACTGTTACACGCCTACATTCATCTACTTTACGAATAGCTTTTAATGTATCAGTCACACGATGTGGAGATTCATATAAAATCACCGTACTGTCTTCATACATGCGTGTTTCAAGCACCTGTAATTTGTCTTTTTCCTTACGTGGTAAAAAGCCAATAAAAGTATACACAAATGATGGTAGACCACTAGCCATTAATGCAGTCAAACCAGCATTAGGCCCTGGTATCGTTTCAATCTTGATATTATGTTCCCGTGCAGCAACTACTAACTCATAACCAGGATCACTGATTAACGGTAATCCTGCATCAGATACTAACGCAATATTGGTATCATTTAATAATTGTTCGATGAGGTAATCGGTTTGTTGTGCTTTGTTATGTTCGTGATATGATTTTAAAGGCGTATCAATCATATAATGATTACATAATTTTTTAGTAACACGTGTATCTTCACACGCAATTACATCGACATTCTTCAAAGTGTCAACTGCTCTATATGTAATATCTGCCAAATTCCCTATCGGTGTACCTACTAAATATAACGTAGCCATTTAGTTCACCTCACTAATCATCTGTAATTTTTTTTGTCTTGAAAATGTTTTGATTTCATATTCTCTTTTTAGTGCTGCCGATTTAGTTTCAAACACTTCCGAATAGACTAATGTCACTGGACGTCGAACTTTAGTGTACTTTGCACCCTTACCAGCATTATGTTTAGCTATGCGTTGCTCTATATCTTTAGCGTAACCTGTATATAAAGTGCCATCACTACATTTCACGATATAAATATAATGATTATCCATAATAAACTGGTCTCATTTCATCAGAATACGTGCCATCTTCATTATAAATATAAAACGGTGGTTGAATCGCTAGTCCTTGATTCCCATTTTTACGTCCTTCAACAACAATCGTTTGTGCTGACCGTTCTGTTTTACTATAAATCAAATGTAACTTTTTCGGTTCAATTTGATATTTGCGCATTTCACTTAGTACATCCATCACCCGTTCTGCACGATGGACCATCATAAAACGACCACCTTGTTTCAATAAATGCCTTGCTGCCAAACAACAATCTTCTAATGTACATAATATTTCATGTCTCGCAATTTTATGTGCATCCTTTTGATGCTGGTGTAACTGATTGGCTTTAAAATACGGTGGATTACACGTTACTAAATTATATTGGGATGGCTTAAAGTGCATATGAGCTTGTTTTAAATCCATCTCATACATTTTAATACGCCCTGTTAGCTGATTGTGCTGAATACTTCGATCTGCCATATTTACCAGTTGCTGTTGAATTTCTATAGCGTCGATGTGTTGTTCGCCTTTATCCGATAATAATAGTGGAATGATACCATTGCCGGAACATAAATCTAATATACGGTCTTTTTTGCGTACTTCTGTAAAATGTGCCAATAATAGCGCATCTGTCGAAAATGAAAACACTTCGTCATTTTGAATAATACTTAATTCTTCTTTAATTAACTGGTCTAAACGTTCATTTGCCAATAATTCCATACCTTGCCTCCACGCTCCAAAAAAAGAATGAAATGGCAATGCTTGCTATTATTCAAGCCTATCGCTGACACTTCATCCTCTCTTGCTATCTATAACTATTTTTAAAACAATTGTTTATTCACTCAAGACATCAAGACAAAATAAGCAATCGTCGCCTTTACGGTGTTTTCCAAATAATTCGCCTTTACAAATATGAAAACCTTCTTTGTATAACATCGCTAGATTATCTTTACTTCTCAATGGTTGCTTTTTATTTACAGTTGCATCATTGACAACTTCTTTTGTGACTTCTTCTTTATCTATTAACGTTTTAAAATTCTCATTTTCTATTTGTAATGCGACATTTTCTTCAACTAATTCTACAGTTAAGTTTTTCAATTCTACCATATTTTTATTAATTTGATTTACATGCGCTTCTAAATCCGCAAGTCTTTCAAATATTTCACTTCTATTCAACTTAGTGAAAGCCTCCTAATTAAACGCTTCTAACTCTTCAACTTTATACTCTAAAGGTTGTTCTAAACCATCTACTTTTATCTGCATAGAAATATCTAATATATTTAATCCCACAACCTTACCGTTTCCTTCAGGAGTCTCAATAGCATCTCCTACATCTGGCAATTGTGCACGTGCTTCTTCATAATAATCATTTTCATATTTTAAACAACACATTAAACGTCCACATGCGCCTGAAATTTTTGTTGGATTTAACGACAGGTTTTGATCTTTCGCCATCTTAATAGATACTGGCTCAAAATCACCTAAAAACGTGGAACAACATAACGAACGTCCACACGGACCTATGCCACCAAGTAATTTCGCTTCGTCTCTTACACCAATTTGTCTTAGCTCTATTCGAGTTTTCAACTTTTGTGCTAGAATTTTTACTAGTTTTCTAAAATCTACCCTATCGTCAGAAGTAAAGTTAAAAATAACTTTAGATTTATCTAACGTAAATTCACAATTAACTAAACGCATCGCTAAGTCTAATTGTTGCACTGTGTTTTTACATAATTCCAACGCTTCTGCTGAATCTTGTTCGTTTTGTTCGTAATGTTCAATATCTTCTGCTGTTGCAACTCGTACAATTTGTTTTAACGGTAATGTCACATCTTCGTCAGCAACATCTAAAGGTCCGTATTTTACACGACCCATTTCTATTCCTCTTTTTGATTCTACAACAACCCATTGACCTACTTCTAAATCAACATTCATAGGTGAATAATATTCTAGTTTCCCTGATTTTTGAAAGTCGATACCAACCACATTTTGCATATCAATTCACCCCTTTTATAACTATTTGTTCAAACACTAATGTAGGATTTACATTTTGGTTCAATTTTTTATGTGCTTCCGTAATTTGGTCATACATTAAAATAATTTGATTATATGCCATTTGCTTAGCATACTTTTCAATATCTGTCTTGATATCATGATAAATGTAGTTTTGCTCTGTACCTACTTTAGCATGCATAACATCTTCAAAGAAACCGTTAATTGCCGATAAGGCTAGTAACTGTAATTTTCTATTTTTTGCTTGTTTTAAGAGCTCTACAATGCCGATAAGTGCCATATATTTATTCGTTAACAATAAATTACACCAACGCAACACACTTTTACGAAACGCTGCCAAATCTGCCTCTTCATTTAAAGCCACTGCGGTATCAATTTGCGTTGTATATGTACTAATCAACTCTGCAACTGGCCGTGATATTTCACGTTCTTCAAGTCGTTGAATAAATTTCAGCTTATCAATCGGTTTAAAATAAACATGCTGACAGCGCGAATGAATCGTATCTAAAATTTGCTCTGGTTTAGTGGATAGTAAAATAGCGATTGTGTTCTCTGGTGGCTCTTCTAAAAATTTCAAAATACTATTTTCACCTTGAACTGTTAATTTTTCAAACGATTCAATGATATATACTTTATGCGTACTTTCAATTGGCAATTGATTCATATGTCGCACTAATTGTTCAATTTGTTCTTTTTTTATTGTTGTCTCTTCGGAAGATATATACATAAAGTCAGAGTGATTGAAATTTTCTACTTTTAACTGACATTGTTGTTGGTCATCACATAAGATAAGTTTTGCAAAGTCAATTGCGACTTGCTGCATTGTTTGGGCATCGTCACCTTCAAATAAATAGGCATGTGATAACTTATTTGATTGATATGCATTTGTCAGCATCGCTAATTCGTCCATCGCTAAAATACTCCTTTATATAAAAAGGCTGCATATAAGGCAATCTTTAGGTTTAAGCAACATGCTTGTCACCTGAGGAATGCCATATAGCAACCGTAATTTTAGAATTGATGGAATGCTTCAACTGGCATTACAAATACCGTTGCGCCCCCAACTTCTACTTCAACTGGATACGGAATATAAGAGTCTGCACTACCACCCATAGGTGTAATAGGTGATACGAGTTGTTCTCTATTTCCACATGTATCGTTAATTACTTGTAACATGTCGTCTACACGATCGTCTTCAACACCAGACAAGAACGTTGTATTACCTGCTTTTAAAAAGCCACCTGTTGTTGCGAGTTTAGTAGCTCTAAAATTATGTTTTACAAGTTGTTCCGAAAGTTCCTGACTATCTTGATCCTGTATAATCGCTATAATCATTTTCATTTTCAAACACCTCTTTTGATTATTATATCATAATTTTTTTAAATATTTGATGATAGATTTATAAGTTTCATTTACTACATCGTCAATATTTTTATCTGCATCAATCACTACAAAACGTCCATTATCATCTTCTTTAATAAGCTGATGGTAACCTGCTACTACTTTTTCGTGAAATGCTAGATCTTCTTGATCCAAACGGTTTTGCTGACGAAGATTTTTTATAATACGATTACGTCCTACTTCTACACTAACATCTAAATAAATAGTTAAATCCGGATATAAACCATTAATCGCAAATTCATTTATGCTTCTCACTTCTTCTATTCCTATACCCCTTGCGTAACCTTGATAAGCTAACGAGCTATCTATATAACGATCACATAGGACAACTTTGTTTTCTTCTAATGCAGGAATTACTTTTCCTACAAGATGTTCACGTCTCGATGCAGCAAATAGTAACGCTTCTGTGCGTTCATCCATCGCTTCACCTTCTAGCAATATTTTTCTAATTTGCTCACCTGTATTAACGCCACCTGGCTCTCTTGTTGAAATAATATTATATTCTGTTGCTAGCTTTTCTGCAACCTGTTGTAGAACTGTAGTTTTTCCCGATCCTTCAGGACCCTCCAGTGTGATAAATGCTGACATGTTATTCATCCTTAACTTCTATTTTATTATCTTTCATACCTTCTACCCTTGTTTTTTGAGTAGACCAATATCGCATTAATTCTATCATATTTTCGGTCACTTTTTCGCCCTGAAACATAATTGGAATTCCTGGTGGATAAGGTACAATGTGTTGTGCTAAATAATATCCTGTTGCTTCTTCAATATTAAGTAGCTTAGTTTTATTTATACTCATCGCTTTATAATAGCCCTGTTCACTGTCAACAGAATTGATACTTTGCTGATATGTTGCTTTTTGCTGTAATTGCATTTTGCGAATTCTTGCTACTAAATTATCAAACGGATAACTATCATTTTCATGCCACAATGGTAAAATCAATAGTGCTTGTAATTCGTCAGCCAATTCTACATATATCGCTTCATTTTCAAACAGTTGCTGTATTTCATACCCATTATAACCTGGAGCTTGTATAACTAGTTTTAATGGATCATCACTTTCTATAACGTCGAACCCCTGTGTATGTAATGCTGCAATAATCTGTTCACGTTTATGTCTAAATTCCTTATTATCATACGTCTCATAAAACTCATGTGCCAATTCCAAACTCGACATCATCAAATATGAAGGGCTTGAAGTTTGAAAATAGCTTAAATATTTACGTACTGCCGCTTGCATTGGTGCATTTTTATGTATATATAGGACTGAACTCATTGTTAATGCAGGTAAGGTTTTATGATACGACTGCACTACATAGTCGGCACCCATTGTCATTGTAGATTGTGGGAAACTAGGTAAACCAAAATGTGCGCCATGCGCTTCATCAATAAGTATAGGAATGTTGTGGTCTTTAAACTGTTGAATCGCTGATGCAATATCAAAACATTCTCCATAATAATTAGGATAAGTTAATATCGCTAACTTATGTTGACGCGCATACCAATCAACGCGTGCTAAATCTGGACCTATATATTGTCTCGTTTGTTTACTCAACTGCATTGGTAATAGTGTGGCATCACCGTTGGCCAATTCGAGACCGTGAAATACAGACTTATGTGCATTACGCGCAATTATATAGGATCCCGATAACGATGCAAAACCCTGTATAACAGACATAATACCGGATGTCGTACCATTTACTAATAAAAAAGCATCATAATCTTTATGTTTAGATAAGTTTTCCATTGTTTCCTGCATAATACCTTCAGGATGATGCAAATCATCTAATCCGGTAATTTCAGTCATATCCATCGAAACATCTAATTGTTGTAAATTACCAATAGTATTATTTTTATGTCCCGGGACATGGAGTGAAATAGGTCGTTGTTCTAAAATGCTTTTTAATTTAGCTATTACTGGCTTATGCATAGTAATCACATCCATATATCTTATAATTTAACACGTTCTATCTTATCAGATTTAAAAGTAGTTTACATTAGTAGTACTTTGCATGTAATGCACTAGTACTACTTATGCAATTGCTCCAGCAATTGTACACCTTTTTTCGTGGCAACTCCCTGCTTTTGTTCTTAAGACACTGCGGTCTAGATAGTATATTCTAGACATAAAAAAAGAGACCTCTCGGTCTCGGCT
>NZ_JAESMB010000012.1:0-89348 GCF_017892945.1 Staphylococcus sp. GDX8P114P-2
AGAGTAGGACGTTGCCAGGCATTGTAATAAAATTATTCCACAGTAGCTCAGTGGTAGAGCTATCGGCTGTTAACCGATCGGTCGTAGGTTCGAGTCCTACCTGTGGAGCCATATGGCCCCGTGGTCAAGCGGTTAAGACACCGCCCTTTCACGGCGGTAACACGGGTTCGAGTCCCGTCGGGGTCATTACATATTGGAGAATTAGCTCAGCTGGGAGAGCATCTGCCTTACAAGCAGAGGGTCGGCGGTTCGAACCCGTCATTCTCCACCATTTTTATTTTATAATGTCGGAGGGGTAGCGAAGTGGCTAAACGCGGCGGACTGTAAATCCGCTCCTTCGGGTTCGGCAGTTCGAATCTGCCCCCCTCCACCATTAATGGGCTATAGCCAAGCGGTAAGGCAACGGACTTTGACTCCGTCACGCGCTGGTTCGAATCCAGCTAGCCCAGCCATTAGAGCCATTAGCTCAGTTGGTAGAGCATCTGACTTTTAATCAGAGGGTCAGAGGTTCGAATCCTCTATGGCTCACTATTGAAGAAGTACTTTCATAAGAAAGTACTTCTTTTTTTATGAAATTTTATATACATTTTTTTTGATAAAATATACATGAATGTTGTATATAATGAATGTTAAATCAAAATTATGATTTTATATGTATTTTGCCTGTCATGTCGGGCTTTCTCAGTACTAAGAAAACTTGAAAGATAGTTAATGATAACGTATTCTTATATTAAATTCTTTACAAAGGGGTTATGAGAATATGAAGAACATACATATTATTGGAGCACCATCTACATTTGGACAAAGAAAATTAGGGGTGAACTTTGGACCGGATGCTTTGAGATATGCTGGACTAGTAGAGCGACTTAAAAATATAGGTCATTCAGTAGAAGATAAAGGAGATATTGCCGTTCCTGCTGTTGACGTTGAAAAATTCAAAGGTAAACAAGAAGGATTACGCAATTTAAATGAAATTATTGAGGTTTCTGAAAATTTAAGTAATGCAGTTTCTAGCAGTATAAAAAATCAAGCTTTTCCACTTATCATTGGTGGGGATCATTCTATTGCTATTGGTTCTATATCAGGGGTTAGTCAACATTATGAAAATTTGGGTATTATATGGTACGATGCCCATGGTGATTTAAATATTCCTGAAGAATCTCCATCAGGGAATATCCACGGTATGCCTTTAAGGGTATTGCTAGGGGATGGCGATAAACAATTAGTGAATATCTCTGGTTATGCACCTAAAGTGAAACCTGAAAATATTGTATTAATAGGTATGAGAGACTTAGATGTTGGTGAGCGTGACTTTATCAGAGAAAATAATATCAAAACTTATACTATGGCTGATATTGATAGAAACGGTATTAAGCAAGTAATGGAAGAATCAGTATCTTATCTAAAAGACAAAACAGATGGAATTCACCTGTCACTAGATGTTGATGCACTTGATCCAGTGGAAACACCTGGTACAGGTACTAAGGTATTAGGTGGACTTACATACAGAGAAAGCCATTTTGCTTTAGAAATGCTGCACAATACTAATTTGATTACATCAATGGATGTTGTAGAAGTAAATCCATTAATTGATCAAAACAATCACACAGCTGAACAAGCTGTCTGTTTAATGGGTAGTTTCTTCGGAGAAACTTTATTATAGTAAGTGCAAAAGACGTTTATGATGAATCAACTTTTCATCATAAACGTCTTTTATTGTTATCTTATTAAGGGTATAAATAATAAGCTATAATTTTGATAAATAATTAATTTAATGTCAAAGTTATTTATATAATGAACAGGCATGATATGACAGGCTAAGCGAAGATTGGTATAATACATATTATGGGATTAGAATACCGGAGGAGATGTTATGGATTTATCCAGCTTATTTGATAATTGGAACACTGTTAAAATAATAACAAGTGTACTAGACTTACTAATCGTATGGTACGTACTTTATCTTCTCATTACAGTATTTAAAGGTACAAAGGCCATTCAATTATTAAAAGGAATTATCGTAATAGTAATCGGACAACAAATAAGTAAAATGTTGAGCTTAACGGCAACATCGCGCTTGTTCGATATAGTTATTCAATGGGGGGTATTAGCATTAATTGTTATCTTCCAACCAGAAATTAGAAGAGCTTTGGAGCAGCTAGGCCGAGGTAGTTTATTTAAGCGCTATGGTAGTAATATTAACAGTGATGAAAATAAACTCATAGTAGCTGTATCAAAAGCAGTGCAATATATGGCAAAAAGACGTATTGGTGCTTTAATTGTTTTTGAAAAAAATACTGGTTTACAAGATTATATAGAAACTGGTATTCCAATGAATTCCAATATTTCTCAAGAATTGTTAACAAATGTTTTCATTCCAAATACACCGTTGCATGATGGTGCTATGATTATTCAAGAAAATAAAATCGCCAGTGCGGCATGCTATTTGCCTCTATCAGACAGTGCTAAAATTGCTAAAAGCCTAGGTACGCGACATAGAGCAGCTGTTGGTATATCAGAAGTATCAGATGCGTTTACTGTTATTGTATCCGAAGAAACAGGATCTATTTCAGTAACATTTGATGGCAAATTACGTAAAGATATATCCACTGAAGCATTTGAAGAATTATTGGCAGAACATTGGTTTGGTTCACACTTACAACAGAAAGGTGTGAAATAATATGTTGGAAAGTAAATGGGGTTTACGCTTAATTGCTTTAGCTCTCGCTGTGTTTTTCTTTTTATCTGCAAATAATGTGTTTGGAAATATGTTTAATGCAGACAAATTTAGTCAAAAGACAACAGAGACACTTCAAGATGTTCCAGTGGAAGTAAAATATAATAGTAATAAATTATATGCTAGTAAAGTACCTGAAACAGTTGATGTAGAAATATCTGGTCCACAGTCGCAAATTTTAAAAGCTGAAAATGGACAAAATATCAAAGTAACACTTGATTTAAACAGTGAAAAATCTGGACGACATACAACACAGTTTAAAGTTCATGGCTTAAACAAAGATATAGATTATGATGTGAAGCCTAAAGAGGCTACTGTTAACTTAGAAGAAAAAGTAACGAAAAACTTAAAAGTTGAGCCAGATGTAAGTAGTAATGATGTCGATGCAGATTATAAAGTGAGTGAACAATCTGTTTCGCCTGATACTGTGAAAGTAACAGGAGGACAAGATCAAATTGATAAAATTGCGTACTTGAAAGCAACGTATAAAAATAATAGTAAAATTAGTAAAGATACAACTGATGTTGCCAAAATCACAGCATTTGATAGAAACTTAAATAAATTAGATGTTTCTATTCAGCCAGAAGAAGTGAACTTAAGTGCTAAAGTAGAGCCATACAGTAAAAAGGTGAAAATTAAGACTAAAACAACTGGCAGTTTAGCAAATGGCAAAGAAATAGATGACATCGAATTAAGTGATAAAGAAGTAGAGGTTTTTGGTAACAGAAAAGAACTTGAAGATGTAGATGAGATAAAAGGTGAAATAGACTTAGATAATATATCAGAAACAACAGACAAGTCAGTACAGCTGGATGTTCCGGATGAAGTATCTAAAGTAGAACCTAATGACACTACTGCAAAAGTTATAGTTAAATAATATAATTATAGAGCAAAAGGAGAAATAAAAATGGCAAAATATTTTGGTACAGATGGAGTTAGAGGGATAGCAAATAAAGAGCTAACTCCTGAACTCGCATTTAAATTAGGGCGTTACGGTGGCTATGTTTTAGCCCATAATCAAGGGAAAAATCACCCTAAAGTATTAGTTGGAAGAGATACACGAGTATCGGGACAAATGCTTGAATCAGCATTAATCGCTGGTATGATTTCAATTGGTGCAGAAGTAATGCGATTAGGTGTAATTTCAACTCCAGGTGTTGCTTATTTAACTAAGGCAATGGAAGCAGAGTTGGGTGTTATGATTTCCGCTTCCCATAATCCAGTTGCAGATAATGGTATTAAATTCTTTGGTTCAGATGGTTTTAAATTATCAGATGAGCAAGAACAAGAAATTGAAACACTTTTAGACCAAGAAAATCCGGATCTGCCAAGACCAGTAGGTGATGCCATTGTGCATTATTCTGATTACTTTGAAGGCGCTCAAAAATATATAAGTTACTTAAAATCTACAATTGATGTTGATTTAGATGGTATGAAGATAGCATTAGACGGTGCACATGGATCTACTTCATCATTAGCACCATTTTTATTCGGTGATTTAGAAGCTGATACAGTAACTATTGGTTGTAATCCAGATGGTTATAACATAAATGAACAAGTAGGCTCAACTCATCCAGAAACATTAGCTAAAACCGTAGTTGAATCAGAAGCAGATTTCGGATTAGCTTTTGATGGCGATGGTGATAGACTTATTGCTGTTGATGAAAATGGAGATATTGTAGATGGAGACCAAATCATGTTTATCATAGGTCAAGAAATGGCTAAAAATCATGAGTTAAATGATAACATGATTGTATCTACTGTAATGAGTAACTTAGGCTTTTATAAAGCGCTAGATGAAGCTGGAATTAAATCTAATAAAACAAAAGTTGGAGATCGTTATGTTGTAGAAGAAATGCGTAGAGGTAATTATAACTTAGGTGGCGAGCAATCCGGACATATTGTTATGATGGATTACAATACTACAGGAGATGGATTACTGACAGGCGTACATCTTGCGGCTACAATTAAACTTACTGGTAAAAAATTAAGTCAACTTGCAGCTCAAATGAAAAAATATCCACAATCATTAGTAAATGTACGCGTTACAGATAAATATAGAGTAGAAGAAAATATAGACGTTCAGGAAATTATGACTAAAGTAGAAGTTGAAATGAATGGCGAGGGTAGAATCTTAGTGCGACCTTCAGGTACAGAACCATTAGTACGTGTTATGGTAGAAGCTGCGACAGATGAAGATGCCCAACGTTTTGCTAAAACTATTGCGGATGTTGTACAAGAAAAAATGGGCTTGGATTAAGATTTATAATATAGTAAAAGGATGGGACACGATTTGTGTCTCATCCTTTTTTTGAACTGAAAATTTACGATAACTCATTATTGATACTGAAGTTATAATTGATTGTAAGCTGTTATAATCTCAGTAGTTAAGTGATCATCTGTTTTAGCATACGTTTTCAAGAAACCATCTAATCCGTGAGTATCGATATATTTATTTTTTTCAACTGTTTCTTGATCGTTAACGTCATCGTATTTTAATAATAATGCAGCTAACTTAGTTAAATTGTCGTGTGGCAGATTGTGATTATAAAGATATGTCAGTGGTTTGATAATTCTATCTTTTGGCCCAATCTTTCTAAGAGTACCACGACCTACTCGAGTTACTTCATCTGATAGATTAGGATTTTCAAAACGACCGATGATTTTATCGACATATTGTGCTTGTGCTTGTTCATTGAAGTTGAATTCTTTAGTAATATAAGCACTTGTTTCTTTTAATACCGCATGTAAACCATCTTTAATTTGTGAGTTTTTAATAGCTTCTAGTATTGTAGGTAATTGTTGATAAGCACCTGCGTATGCTAAGAAAGCATGGCCAGTGTTAACTGTTAGTAACTTACGTTCAATGTAAGGTGTTAAATCATCAACATATTTAATATGGTTCAATTCTGGACCATGCCATGCGTCTTTTTCGACCACCCATTCGAAAAATGGTTCAACTACAACATCTAAAATATTGTCATTTGTTTGAATAGGTACTATACGATCTACTGCAGAGTTAGCAAAATGAATATGATCACCTAATGGACCAGTAATATCTAATATTGCTTCTTTTAATGTATTCGTAGCCATGATAGCATTCTCACACGCAACGATATTGACATGATTTTGTTTTTCTTTTAAATAAGGTGCAAAGCTTTTTGCGATGATAGGTAAAATATTGACACCAACTGCAGTTGTAATTATATCAGCTTCTAATACAGCTTGTTTTAATTCCTCAGAAGGTTGTCCTGAGTTAATTGCATCAACGTTATGAACACGAGTTGTTGTTTTAGCTTCATCAGCTAAAATAACATCGTATTCATGTTGTTGATCTAAGGCGTCAATAATTTCTGCATTAACATCGGCAAAAGTAACTTTAACCTGATTATCGGCAAGAATATAACCGATAAATCCTCGTCCAATGTTACCTGCTCCAAAGTGTAATGCTTTCATTATGCTTCAGCCTCCTCAAATACTTGTTTGATTTCTTCAGCAGAAGAAGCATTAACGATACGGTCAACATTTTCTTCTTCACTAAATGTGATTGCAATTTTAGATAGTAAATCTAAATGTTCACCATCTTTACCAGCGATACCTACAACAACTTTTACCTCTTCGCCATCCCAGTCAATGCCGTTTGGAATTTGTAGTAAAGTTAAACCAGATTTTAAAACACTTGTTTTGGCTTCGTCAGTACCATGTGGAATAGCTAAGCCATTACCCATAAATGTTGAAACAACTTCTTCACGGTCTTTCATAGCTTGAATATATGCATCGGTAACTGCACCACTTGACACTAATGCTTGGCCAGCTTGTTCAATGGCTTCATTACGGTTGCTCACAGTTGCGTTTAAAAAAATGTTTTCGTTACTAAATAATTCAGTCATAATTATCCACTCCATCTTGTAATTTATTTTGTAATTCTTGTAAATAGCTTTGTTTCACCAATTCCCGAATGCGTTCGGGATATAACATAAGTGTTTCCAATTCAGTTAAATGATTTGCAAAGGCACTAGAGAAGCGGCTAATAATTTCAGCGCTAAAGTCATCCTCTGGTGCAAACATAGCAAGTAAATACTGAATAGTGTGTTTGTCATTTTGATCATCAATAACTTCCATTGGCTGATTTAATATTGTAACTAATATATATGGACGCAAAATCAATCGATGTTTTAAATGAGGTATAGCGATTGGATAGGGGTCCAAAATATAATTTTGTGTCAATGAACGTTGTTGAAGTTCATCAGCGAATGACTGTACATCGTTTATAATTTGTTGTTGATATAAATGTGTCGTTAAATAATCATTTATTTCTGCAACATCTGTATATTCAATATTTACATTATCAATTAAAGTTAAACCATTGCGTATATAACGCAAAGTATCATCTTGATGTTGAATACTTATGTTGATATTAGATTCAAGTTCAGACGATTGTTGTGACTGTGTTTGTTGTAGTTTCATGAAAGATGCGACATGATTAATATCTGTATCTGGTAACAACGGATTGACAGTTATATAAGGTGCGAAAATATCTAAATCAACCGTTGATACTATTGCTGCATAACGTTGTAAATCTAAATCAACTAAATCACCGACTGACGCTTGTGTCGTACTAGTGATATCTGGAAATGATTGTTGCAAGCGTGCAGCTAAAATTTGACTTGTGCCAATTCCGCTACTACATACCACTAACACATGAAAATCTGTAGTAGCTTTCTTATTAATTGCGCCTCCAAAATGAAGCACAATAAAGCCTATTTCACTATCAGGAAATTGCAGTTTAGGCCATACCATATAAAGTGCTTTCTTTACACTAGCAAATAATAAAGGATAATCTTTCTTGATCATGTCAGTTAAAGGATTATATGTCTCAATATTCGCTTTAAGACGATTTATTGCTGGAATGATATGCAATTTAAGTCCTTCAATTAATGTTGCAGTATTATCAAATGAAATTTGCGAGATGCGTGATACTTGTGTAATAAAAGTATCAATTGGGAACTGTTCACTTTCATCACTACTATCTACTTGATTAGAATCTTTACGCTTTGCGCCACGTAAATGTATAGTAATAAAACCAATCTCTGCTTGATTAAACGCTACGCCATAAATATGTTCCAAATGTAAACTTAAAGCAGTAGCTATTTCATGTTCAAATGTATGACGTATGTCATTATATAATTCATCGTTTAATGAAACATAATCACCATTCAACATACGATCAATACTTAATACAATATGAACAGTTAATGTAAGGTAGCTTGATTCTGTTAGGGTGTAGGGTAAGCGACCTAAATGGTCCATAAGAATACGTTCTACTTGGAATATTTTATCCATGTCTACCATGTTTAATTGATTTTGGTTAATAGATTGATAGACAAAATGATTTTCAATGACTGAATAAACACTAGTACTATTTAAATTATTAACCATGAGTTGACTTAAGAGTTCTCTTTTTTTGGATTCAGGACCATTTAAATAGATACCTTCTCCTCTTTTTTTCTGTAGTACCAGTTGATACTGTAATAATTCTTCAGTTAAGTCATCTAACAATTTAGTCAATGTTTGGATAGAGACACCAATTTCATGTGCTAAACTATATTGCTTTATAGATTCTTTCGATTGAATCAAAGCATAAAGTATAATTACCTTTTGTTCTTCTACTGATAAATCAACAGTGGTATGTTGTTGAATATATCGTTTTAAATGTTCGATTTGAATAGTATTCCCTAATAATTGCAAACCTTTTTTATTAACGCGTTCTAAAGTGATATTGAAGTTGGCCAATGCGCTTTTAATTGATTTTAACTCTCTATGAACAGTACGAGAGGACACTGCTAGATGTTGAGCAATATCGTAAATTGTTACATATTGACCATGGTATTTAATTAACATGGCAATAATTTCTTTTTCACGGGTACTTAACAACATAGTCGTGTCCTCCTTTGACTGTTTATATTAATTTTCTTCTTGATTTAAGTTTGCTAGTAATTCGTCATATCTAGGGGAATTTAAGAAATTATCAACTGAGATATGAATAGCATTTGGTACTTGTTTGATTGCACGGTCAGTTAATTTTTTCTGAGTAATGACAAGTTGTGCATCAGATGGTAATTGATTAATTGCCGTATTAGTTACGTTAACGTCTTTAATATTTGCTTTTTTAAATTTATTACGTAACATACTAGCTCCCATCGCACTTGAACCCATTCCTGCATCACAAGCAAATATGACATGATTTACTTTACTATAATCATGAGCGTCTACATTTTCCGTATCATAATTATCTAATAAATCACCATCGTCGTCAGCTTCACTATTTTCTTGTTCACTAGCGTCAGCTGTTGCAGCACCTTCACTACTTGCTAATTTAGAAGATACACTAGATTTTTTACCTTTAGTTTCTTCCATTTTGGCAGTAGCTGCTTCAAGATCTTGTTTAGGTTCTTTTGTGAATTTTAAAATAATAGCTGATACTAAGAATGACACTAAAGTCGCTAAAACGACACCTATAATCATGTATAGTAATTCACCTTTAGGAGAATTTAAAACATAGACTATAAATGACCCTGGAGATGCTGGGCTTTTGAATCCAAAATCAAATAATGAGTAAGTTGCTACACCTGTCATACCACCTAAAATAACTGCGATGAATAATAACGGTCTCATTAAAACGTAAGGGAAATAAATTTCATGAATACCACCAAAGAAGTGGATAATTCCTGCACCGTAAGACGTTGCTTTAGCAGTGCCTTTACCAAAAATCATATATGCTAATAACACACCAAGTCCTGGCCCAGGATTTGATTCAATAGTATATAGGATTGATTGACCTGCTGAAGCTGATTGGTCTGCACCTAATGGTGTAAATACACCGTGATTAATTGCATTGTTTAAGAAAACAATTTTTGCAGGTTCAACAATGATACTTACTAATGGTAAAACGTGAGCATGAACTAATGCTTCTACTGCTAATGATAAAATATGCATTATAAACTGCATAATAGGAGCTAATATTTTAAATCCTACTATTGTCATGATGAAACCTAGAATACCAGAAGAGAAATTATTGAATAACATTTCAAAACCTTGTGGTGTTCTAGGCTGAATGAATTCATCGGTTTTTTTCATGAGCCAACCAACAAGTGGCCCCATAATCATAGCGCCTAGCAACATTGGTGTATCTGGTAATGCAACAATTACACCCATTGTTGCTACAGCTGCAATAATACCGCCTCGCATGTCATGGATTAATTTACCACCACTATAAGCGATTAATAATGGAATTAAATACGTAATCATCGGACCAGCTAAGCCGCCCAAATCTTTATTTGGGAACCAACCACCGTCGATAAATATGGCAGCGATAAAACCCCAAGCGATGAATGCACCAATATTTGGCATAATCATACTACTTAAAAATGACCCAAATGCTTGTACTTTACGACCAAGACCCTTCTTTTCTTCAGTCTGAGCTTGAGACATAATATGCACCTCTTTTTCTATAATTTTTATACTTTAATTGTAAGGGTTTTACCACGTTAGCCACAATATAAACTAATTTCAACTTTGGCACACGATTCATGACATAATTGTCATTACCAAAAATAGGTTTCAATGATTTACATCTTAATAAAAAATTTACAATTAATTTACTGAAAGTCATAAAAAGTTTGCCAAAGGATATATATAAGTTGTACAATAGTTTTATTGAGTGGAAGGAGGGCAAAGTGAAAGTAATATCAATTTAAAGCGCCTGTGCAAGTGATGAATAATTAAGTCCAAGATTTAGTGTTTAATCAGAAATACTAATATGTCTTAACTATGAAGCTTGTAGACGAGGAAGATAGTTATCGATTTTTCGGCGGATGCTATCTCGGATGTGGCTCATTCGTTATCTTATTAAGGAAAACACTAGGGCAACCTTGTGCACAAAGTTAATAAGTTAGCCATAAAACAAATAACGAAAACGATTATACTGCAATAGGGGGATTTCTGTACTTTTTTAAGTGATTTATAATAATAAGCATCAATACAGTGAGAGCTATTTTTATACGAGAACCCCCTGTTGCTAGACAACTGGAGGAAATTAAATATGTGCGGAATTGTTGGATATATTGGGCATGATAATGCCAAAGAATTATTATTAAAAGGTTTGGAAAAATTAGAATATAGAGGTTACGATTCAGCTGGTGTAGCTGTTGTGAATGAAGAAGGTACAACAGTATTTAAAGAAAAAGGTCGTATTGCAGAGTTAAGAAAAGTAACTGATAGTGAAAATACAGACGGTAATGTGGGTATTGGTCATACACGTTGGGCAACACATGGTGTACCAAACCATGAAAACTCACATCCTCACCAATCAGCGACTGAACGTTTTACTTTAGTTCACAACGGTGTCATTGAAAACTATGAAGAATTAAAAAATGAATATTTAGCAGATGTAACATTTTTATCTGATACAGATACTGAAGTAATTGTACAATTAGTTGAACATTTCTCAAATCAAGGTTTAGAAACTGAAGCGGCTTTTAGTAAAGTTGTATCTTTATTAGAAGGTTCTTATGCTTTAGGTTTAATCGATAGCCACGATAATGAAACAATTTTTGTAGCTAAAAATAAATCTCCATTATTAATTGGTGTCGGCGATGATTTTAATGTTATTGCGTCAGATGCACTTGCAATGTTAACAGTAACAAATCAATATAAAGAAATTCATGACCATGAAATTGTTATTGTTAAAAGAGATAAAGTAATCATTAAAGATCAAAATGGCCAAGAACAAGAGCGTGCAGCTTATACTGCTGAAATTGATGCAGCAGATGCTGAAAAAGGTGTTTATGATCATTATATGTTGAAAGAAATTCATGAACAACCAGCTGTAATGCGTCGTATCATTCAAGAATATCAAGATGACAATGGTGAATTGAAAATTGATAAAGATATTGTTAAAGATGTAGCACAAGCTGATAGAATTTATGTTATTGCAGCAGGTACAAGTTACCATGCAGGTCTTGTTGGTAAAGAATTCATTGAAAAATGGGCAGGTGTACCAACAGAAGTACATGTAGCGTCAGAATTTGTTTACAACATGCCACTATTATCAGAAAAACCATTATTCATTTACATTTCACAATCTGGTGAAACAGCAGATAGTCGTGCAGTATTAGTAGAAACTAATAAATTAGGACATAAATCATTAACGATAACAAATGTACCTGGCTCAACGTTATCACGTGAAGCAAATCATACATTATTGTTACATGCTGGTCCTGAAATAGCTGTAGCTTCAACTAAGGCATACACAGCACAAATTGCTGTATTATCAATCTTGTCACAAATTGTTGCTAAAGAACATGGTAAAGAATCAGAAATCGATTTATTACGTGAATTAGCAAAAGTAACAACGGCGATCGAGGCAATTGTTGATGATGCTGATGTAATGGAACAAGTAGCGACTGATTACTTAAGAACAACAAGAAATGCTTTCTTTATCGGCCGTACTATTGATTATAATGTTAGTTTAGAAGGCGCGTTGAAACTTAAAGAAATTTCATATATCCAGGCTGAAGGTTTTGCTGGTGGCGAATTGAAACACGGTACAATAGCTCTTATTGAAGATGGTACACCTGTTGTTGCCTTAGCAACTCAAGAGAAGGTAAACTTATCAATTCGTGGTAATGTGAAAGAAGTTGTAGCACGTGGAGCAAATCCATGTATTATTTCAATGGAAGGTCTTAATAAGGACGGAGATACTTATGTCATTCCTCATGTACACGAGTTATTAACTCCATTAGTATCAGTTGTAGCGTTGCAATTAATTTCTTATTATGCAGCATTACACAGAGACTTAGATGTTGATAAACCACGTAACTTAGCAAAATCAGTTACAGTTGAATAATTAATACACATATTAAAGTAGAATCATATGATATTTGTCATATGGTTCTATTTTTATCTGCTATATTAAATGGTAAACTATGGATATTAACTAAAGTTAACGCAAAGTGAGGTGTCGCTAATGTCACAACCAAAAATATATACGATGGCTGTCAATAAAGTGTATCCACATTATGTCACGAAAGTTGAGAAAAAAGGTAGAACGCAAGATGAAGTAGATGAAGTGATCAGTTGGCTAACGGGTTACGATATTAAAACGTTGCATCAACAACTAAATGCTGATGTTGATTTTGAAACATTTTTTGCTGAAGCTCCTCGATTAAATCCATCAAGACGGAACATAACAGGTGTGATATGTGGTGTAAGAGTAGAAAATATGGAAGAAAGCTTAATGAAAGAAATTAGATATTTGGATAAATTAATTGATGATGTGGCTAAAGGTAAGTCGTTGGCTACTATACTTGATAAGTAATATTATTATCTAAGTAAAAACAAGATAGAAAGCGGTGACACGTATGTTGGTTGATTTGGAACACATTGCACGACGTAAACAAGGGAACAATATCTTGTCTGATGTTTCATGGCAAATTCATAAAGGGGAACATTGGATGTTGTATGGTTTAAATGGTGCTGGCAAAACAACTTTGCTTAATATTTTAAATGCTTATGAACCTAATACAGCAGGCAAGATGACATTATTTGGTATGACACCAGGTAAAATTGGTTATTCTGCAGAAAATGTACGTAGTCATATTGGATTTGTATCGCATAGTTTAATGAATCGATTTCAAGATGGGGAGCGAGTACTTGATGTAGTTATCAGTGGAGCTTTTAAATCTATAGGTGTGTTTCAACAACCAACTGAAAGCCATAAGGAAGCTGCGCAAACTTATTTAGCGCAATTAGGTATGACAGAATTTGAACAACAATATTATGGCTATTTATCTACAGGGGAACGTCAGCGCGTATTAATAGCACGTGCTTTAATGGGGAATCCATCGTTACTTGTGCTAGATGAACCTGCTACCGGATTAGATTTTATTGCTAGGGAAAGCTTGCTACAAGCGTTAGAACAAATGTATGTCGATAATCCTGACTTAGCAGTTATTTATGTGACTCATTTTGTTGAAGAAATTACACCACAAATTGATAAGGGCTTATTACTGAAAAATGGCGTTTGCTATAAAGCGGGACCAATAACTGAAATATTGAACGACACTACATTATCGGAATTTTTTAATAAAAATGTTAAAGTAGCTTATCAAAATAATAGATATGCACTTTTTAGTAATGATTAAACAAGAGCTGGAGGATATGAAATGACTAAAGTTAAAGCAATTTTTTTAGATATGGATGGGACAATTTTACATAAAGATAATTTTGTGAGTGATACTACAGTCCGTACTATTGATGCACTAAAAAAACAAGGATATAAAGTATTTTTAGCAACAGGCAGAGCACATAATGAAATTCATCATTTAGTACCAGAAAATTTTAGTGTAGATGGCATTGTTAGTTCAAATGGGACGCTAGGTATGGTTGATGATAAAGAAGTATTTAAACATAGTTTAACTTTAGCATCAGTCACACAAATTGTTGAAAAAGCACGACAACAAGGTATTTACTATGAGGTATTTCCTTTTGATTCAACACGCGTTATTTTAGCGGAAGACAAACGATGGGCAATGACGATGTTTGAGGCTGATACCCCGCCTGGAAATGTAGGGGAAAGTGAATGGTTTTCAAGAAAAGATGCGATCAAAGACAAGGTAGAATGGGTTACAGAATTGGTAGACCAAAAATTTTCGAAAATTTATTTATTTTCACCTGAATACGATAAAATCACAGCATTTAGAGCAATGTTAGGTGAAGAAAAAGAAAATCTCAGTATTAGTGTGTCAAATTCATCCCGCTTTAATGCAGAAACAATGCCATATAACGTTGATAAAGGCACGGGCATTAAAGAAATGATAGAGTATTTTGGTATTAAACAAAGTGAAACATTAGTAATTGGTGATAGTGATAACGATCGTGCGATGTTTGCATTTGGTCAGCACACCGTCGCAATGAAAAATGCACGCCCAGAAATTCAAGCACTTTGCGATGAAGTGACGTCTTTAACTAATGAAGAAGATGGTGCAGCACATTATTTACAACAAAAGTTTTTAACGTTATAACATAGAGCAAAAGTTAAGACATTGATTTTTATTAAAATAAATAATAACGTTTAAGATAATAAAAATGACTAATCCTTTAAATAAAGGATTAGTCATTTTTTAGGATGACTTTAAATAAGTCTCCTACATTTTAATTACACACTAATTATTCTTTTTTATCTTTGATATCTTTTGTGACATCTTCAGCTTTTGATTGAGTATCAGAAGCTTGTTTTTTTGCGTCATCTTTAATATTTGATGATGCAGTGGTGTCATCAGTTGTTTGTTGTTTTACTTGATTAGTTAAGCTCTTGTCATCACTTTTTTTCTTTTTACTAGATGCTAAGTTAGCAGTTGAACCATCTTCAATATGATATTGGATAATTGCTAACAAGTTAATATAGTAAACAACTAAACGAATAACAATAACTAAAATTGTAATTGCATAAGCTAGCGCTACTGCTACAGTTTGAGATATGCCACCAGTTAAAATATTAACTAATTGACTTATTGGGTTAGCAAATAATATAACAATTAAATTAAGTAATAATAATCCTAAATAAAATTTAAACCAAGTTTTATTACCATTTTTAATTTTTGCAAAACCTTGTTTAACTGCTTTCCATGCGCCTAAATTAGGGTTTTTCACAAAGGATAAAGTATAGTTAACGATGATGACAACAAATAGCCAATAAACAAATGATAGGATAAACACTAGAACTGTGGCTGCGATAATTTGTATAGTTAATGAAATACCTAAAGCATTTGATGAGCTACTGATAGGACCTTGTAATGCCGAGAATCCTTTAACTATTAAAAAGTTAAGCAATTTACCTAATAATAAATTTACTAGCATTAATACGATGAAAAATATTAATGTGATTAATCCTAAAATTACAGATTTTAGATATTTACCTTTTTTAAATGTTGAAAAAATATCTGTGAATTTAGTATTTTGCTTTGTTAAAGCTTTATCTATAGTATATAGTACACTTGAAATTAGTGGATAGCCAATGAATAAAAATACTACTAATGGTATGATAATGGCTAATATAATCATAAATATAGATGAACCTATAGGTTGTTGTGTTGCTTGTGCTATCGCAAATTTATAGATAGCTGGTTGAACTGGTAAGACAGCAAGATATGCTAATATCATTGCTATGAGAAAACCTACTATAGTAAACATTAAAATTTTCCCATTTTGTGGTTTGGCATTTCGTATAGCAAGTTTATGAAATTTAAACAAAATTTAAGCACTCCTTTTTAGTGATATAATCACAATATCAAAAAAATGAAATTTTTAAAATTAATAGGTAACAAAACAGGTATAAAATGTTAAAATGTCCTAATGAGAAATAATGAAAGGAGACATCATCATGAAATTTGCAGTTATTACTGATGTACATGGTAATTTTGATGCACTCGAAGCGGTATTAGATGATATTGATAGAAAAGGCGATGTAGATAAAATTTATAATCTTGGAGATAATATTGGTGTGGGTCATGAAACGAATAAAGTTCTAGATTATATTTTTGACAGAGATGACATGGAAATTATTGCCGGCAATCATGATGAAGCGGTTATGTCGTTAGTTAACGATACTCCTTACCCAGAAGATTTAAAAGATAAATTTTTTGAACATCATCAGTGGATTGAAAATCATTTAGATGAAGATTATTATGACAAATTAAATGAATTACCGAGAGTAATAGAGAAAAAATTTGGAAATAAAAAAGTTTTATTTATTCATTATGAAATACCGAATGAGCAGTTGAGTGCACCGATTGATAAACAACCATTCAGTCCAATCACTGAACCTACAGAAGAAGCAATGCAAACGTTATTTAGTGATAAACAAGCTGATTTAATTGTTTTTGGCCATAATCATACAGTTCATTTGTTTGATGACAAAGAAAAGATATATTTTAATCCAGGAGCAGTGGGATTAAACAATGGTGCTCATGCTGTTTATGGATTGGTTACTATTGAAGAGGATGTCATCTCTATTGACCGAGTTAAAGTAGCATATGATAATGAAGAATTTTTACGTGGGTTTGATGAAAAACAAGTACCTGGTAAATCATTAATTTTTGATAAATTTCTATAATATAAAGACACGATAAGTCACACCATATCAATTTATTACGGTGTTTGCTTATCGTGTCTTTTGTAATTAATGCAATGTACATAATGTGTGATCGTCATGCTTATGTTTAGGTGTTTCTAATTGGATAGTCATATGTTGAATATTTAAATGTGCTAGGTTATGTTCAATACGTTGTAAGATATACTCACAGTCATCAATACTTAATTTTGGGGAGACGACTGCATGACAGCTTAATGCATTGATGTCATTAGAAATAGTCCATAAGTGACAATCATGTACTGCGATGATTTCTGGTTCTTCTGTTAATACGCTGATGGCAGTTTCCATATCAATGTTCGACGGTGTACCTTCCATCAATATATTGACAGATGATTTTGTAATACCCCAGCCACTTTTAATAATTAATAACGATACGATAATACTAGCTATTGGATCGGCTAAAGTAAATCCCCAAATCCAAATGATGATAGCAGCAACGATTGCTCCTACAGAACCCAACAGATCTCCTAAGACATGTAAAAAAGCGCCACGCATATTGATATTGTCTTTAGTATCGCCCCCTTTAAACATAAGCGTAGCAACTATGACATTAACAATTAAGCCGATAACACTAATTATGAACATTTCTGTGGATTGGACTTCGATTGGGTTAAACATACGTTTTATTGCTTCAATAATAATCATAATACCGATAACAAATAATGTAACACCATTAAACAACGCTGCTAAAATTTCAAAGCGCTTGTAACCAAATGTTTTGTTTAAAGTAGCATGTTTTTCCGCATAAATAAATGCAACTAAGGCTACGCCTAACGATATGGCATCACTAAACATGTGTAACCCATCAGATAGTAAAGCTAAACTATTAGCTACAAACCCACCAATAATTTCTACTACCATAAAGATAGCAATAATTATGAATGAAAATAATAATACTTTTTTGTTATTTGTATGCACATGGCTATGATTGTGGTCGTGATTATGTGAAGACATAAGTCATCCCTCTTTTCATTATTGATGTTCAGCGTGGTGTAATGATTGGTGTAGCAATGTAGTGACATGCGTATCATCAATTGTGTAAATCATTGATTGGCCTTGACGATTAGCTTTGACTAAATGTGCTTCTTTAAGTATACGTAATTGGTGTGAAACATTAGATTGACTTATTTGTAACGTGTGAGAAATATGGCCTACACTGCATTCACCTTGTGATAATAAATTTACTATACGGATTCTAGTACCATCACTTAGTGCTTTAAAAATGGTAGTGACTGTATCAAGAGAGTCTGGAGCTATATCAGTAAAATGTTGAGTCAAACAATCACCTCTTTATATTAATATATGTATTTATATTCATATATTAATATAAAGCGTTACTCATGTCAAAAGTGAGCGTATTAGTTTTGTTTATTAGCAATTGGGTATATTCTGTATATTAATTAGTAAATATGAGGAGGTATATGTAATGAGTACTTTAGTTATCGGTGCTAATGGTGGTGTAGGTAAATATTTGATTCAGCAATTGCAAAATGCAGGTGAAACATTTACTGCTGGTGTTAGAAAAGAAGAACAAATAAATGATTTACAAGGAAAAGGCATAGATGCCAAACTTATCGATGTTGAAAATGATAGTATTGAGACACTGACAGATAAATTTAAAGGATTCGATCAAGTTGTATTTTCAGTAGGTTCTGGTGGTAATACAGGTGCTGATAAAACAATTATTGTCGATTTAGATGGTGCTGTGAAAACTATCGAAGCAAGTAAAGCAAATCATGTGTCAAAATATGTGATGGTATCTACTTATGATTCTAGAAGAGAAGCATTTGATGAGAGTGGCGCATTAAAACCTTATACGATTGCCAAGCACTATGCGGATGAACATTTAAAACGTTCTGGTCTTAACTATGTCATTGTCCATCCAGGTGGTTTACTTGATGAAGCGGGAACAGGTAGAGTTGATGCGGCTGCTTTCTTTGATGGCAAAGGAACTATACCCCGAGAAGATGTTGCCTCTGTAATTAGTCAAGTATTAACAACAACAGGTTTCGATAATTCAGAATTCCAAATTATTAGTGGTACAGAAGAACTAACAACTGCAATTAATAAATTTAAATAATTGAATTGCATGTTAATCATATTTAGTGGGAAAATGAAATCAAATTTAGTTTGATTTGATTATTTTCCCACTCTTTTTTTATTATTATATGGAAGAATTGACTTTCATTAATTATTAGTGCAAATAATTTGATATAATTGTGATATTGTAAGGGGGAGCTACAATGAAGATTTCGAACGTAAAAATTTACGAACAAGTTGCAGATTTGTTATTAGAACAAATTAAAACAGGAGAATATGAAGTTGGCGATAAGTTGCCATCTATACAAAAATTGGCTCAAAATTATGGTGTTAGTGTAGCATCAATAAGAGAAGCATTAAACGCTTTAAGGACTATTGGCGTTATTGAAATTAAACAAGGTTATGGTACTTTTATTAAACAAAAAGAACCTATCTTTTTTGAAATCGGAGAAAAATTCAATTCATTAACACAAGTTGAGGAACTACTAGAGTTGCGTGAGATTATTGAACGTACTACCGTAGGTAAAGCTGCAATTCAACGTTCGGCAACAGATCTAGAAAATATGAAAAAGGCTTTAACAGATATGGGGAAAGCTGTGTCGGATGGTACATCGGGAGAAGCTGCCGATTTGCAATTTCATCTTTCTATTGCTCAAGCCGCAAATAATTCATTATTAGTAGAATTAATGAATAATATTTCAGGTTTAATGCAAGATTCGATGAAAGAGACACGTAAGATTTTTATATATAGTAAGCAAAAAACGATGGAAAAACTTTATGAAGAACATGAAGCGATTTATTTAGCGATTGAGCAACAACAAGAAGAGCAAGCAATCGCAGCGATGGAAGCTCACTTATCAGAAATAAAAGCAACTATTTTACAAAATTTCAAAGAGAAAAAAGAGTAATGTTTTTATATATAGAATGGTTACGTAAGGGTTAGTTCAACGCGATAAGTATTCATTCGACTTGGAGATAAGCAAAGCAATACGTTTGGACATAGCACAATGTATCCCTCGAAGCATCTTAGTATGAAACATTATTATAACTTGATGTTTAATTATTGATAAACAATCAACAGTCTATGCACTTAAAAAGTAGTTATATTTGAATATACTATTATTATCAACTGAGACTTGCTATAATACATAAAGAAATAAATTGAACAATACTCATGTGATAATACGTGATCATTAACTAGTAAAAGTTGAACTATAACAAGCAGTTCCAATGAATATGAGATATGCTAGTGTACTAGTGATTCAAACATGAAAACGAACAATTGTCGGAGGTGTAGTATGCCGTTATTTTTAAAGCCTGTATTCCATTCAAAAGTATGGGGCGGTAACAACTTAGAACGCTATGGATATAATTTACCCAGTGATAATGTTGGGGAGGCATGGGGCATTTCTGCTCATCCAAATGGACGTTGCGAAATTATAAATGGACCATTTAAAGGTCAAACATTAGATAAAGTATGGACAAATAATAAAGAAATGTTTGGTGATTTTCCAAGTGAAGATTTTCCTTTAATGACTAAAATGGTAGATGCACAAGCACCACTTTCAGTACATGTACATCCTGATGACGCCTATGCATATGAGCATGAAAATGGTCAATATGGGAAGTCTGAATGTTGGTATATTGTAGATGCAAAACCAGGTGCAGAAATTATTTATGGTTTAAATGTTAAATCTAAAAATGAAGCACTTAACAAAATAGCAAATGCTGATTTTGATAATCTTTTTAATACGGTGAAAGTCAAACCAGGAGAGTTTTATTTTATACCGGCGGGAACAGTCCATTCAGTAGGGGAAGGTATTATAGTTTATGAGACAATGCAATCCTCAGATGTTTCATATCGCATTTACGATTATGAACGAAATCAACAAGACTACCTTGACCGATCTTTACAATTGGATAAGGCTCAAGATGTTTTAGAGATTAAAGATGACGATTTAAACTTAAGACCTGATACTGAACTGATTGAAAATCATAAACAGGTAAAACTTGTCTCCAATGATTTCTTTACTATTGTCAAATGGCAAATTACAGGGACGTTAAATTACATGAAACCGAGAGAATTTGTATTGGTTTCAATTTTAAAAGGATCAGGCAATGTTATAATTGATGGTGAAGTTTACAGTGTGAACCATGCTGACAATTTTATTTTAACGTCAGATGATTTAGACACTGTATTTGAAGGTGAGCTCGAAGTTATTATTAGTTATATGTAATGAAAGAGGAGGAATATGTTTGTATAAGTTTTTATATATATCACTTATTTGTGGTTTGCTAGCTGGAGCAGGTGTGTTTTTAAATATACCACCGTATCCTTCTCTTATTTTTCCAATGGTTGTAGCATTCTTAGGTATAGTTTGTACAATTGTAACTTTTCCTGAGAAAGACGTGAAAGTAACGCTTAAATTGGGAGGCATACTTATCAACGTTATGCCATTGTTAGGTGCTCTAACACAAATCAATATGTAAAAAACAATAAGTATAGCAAAGAGACTACAAGTTAAATAATACAATTAAGTATTCCTGAAAAGCAGGTTACATTTGTTTTCAGGAATAATGTATGAATATAATTGACAGATAGAATTTCACAAAAAAGATGGGAGTATCGTAAATGACAGAGGAAACAAGTTATTTTTGGTTAAATTGCGGTTATAATCGCTGGAATCATAATGAACCATTAGTAGGTCAAACTACATTATTCGAATCCGGTGCTCAATTTAATCCATCACAAGGATTTCGTGCCTTTAAACAAGCTAAAGTAGGCGACCAAGTAATCTTTTATCAAGTACAAATGAATACAGGGCTATTAGGCTATGGCGAAATTACGAGTGTGCAAACAGGTGCACAAAATAAAATCCGAGTGCATTTTGAATTAAAGGCACAATTGAATCCTTTAACTGCAGATTACTTAAAACGTAGTGAATTGTTAGAGTTCAGAATGAGTAATATGAAAGAAACCTTATTTAACCAAATAACAGAAGAAGAATTTAATTTAATTGTAAGTTTAGGTACTGGCGCGGTGAAAGTGCCACGTTATTTCTTTATTTCTGAAGAAGATACGTTTGAACCTAATCAAACTTACACTTTGTTTACGCATACTTACAATGGTATTAAACGTAATGGCTATCACTTTTATACTCAATTAGAGCAAGGGGATAAGCTTGTTTTTTATAATAAAAAAATGGATCAATCTGTGGTAGGTATTGGAGAAGTCACACAACATATACACGAAAAATCGCCAATTGCAGGTAGGACAAATAGTACTGCAATTGAAGTACTATATGAACATCACATCACACCATTGACATTATCTACACTAAATAAACATCCAAAATTAAAAAACTTATATTTTCTACAAGAAAATGCGAAACAAGCCATAGCGAGTTTATCTCAAACACAATATGAAGCAATTAAAGAATTAAGTGAAAATAATGGCGTGAAACCACAATTTGAATCGGTACATAAAGACTCAAATATGCCAGTACAAGATGATGACGTTAAGCCTTTTATCTTATTAGTAGTTGAACCTGGTGACGAGGGTCTGAAAGCAGCTGAAAACCTATTGCATAAAACGAATGCCAATCCAGTGATAACTTCAGGTCATCCAGATTTTACTGAAGATATGTTATATGGTAAATATTTACCTAATGAATCAGGAGCAATGTACTTTAGAGAAGGGTTTATTACTGATTTAATGCCACGTACTGATAGAAGTTACCTTGTAATCGACAATTTTAATCGTATTAATCCTGATGTTTTTCAGACATTTATAAATGTTTTAGAAGGTTATGAAGTGACCATGCCTCGTTATAATAAACATGGGAATATGATTAAATGGTCACGTCAAAAAGATTCTTTTTATCATTTTAATCCTAACTGGCATATAGTTGGGATAACTTATGAAAGTTTAAATGAAATCAAACAACGTTATTCTGAACAGTTTTTAAAATATACTAGAATTGTTAAAGTAAATCAGGATAACCAAAATCTATAAATCAAACTGGGACAGCATAATGTCCCAGTTTTTTTGTTATAAGATATCGTGTTGTAATTTATACAATAAAGGCTATTAATTTAAAAAACGATGTTGCTTAGCACATTGTTTACTTGAATTTTAATTATTGTACCATGATTGAAAAAGTATGAAAAAAGGTATAATAAAAGTATCATATTCGAAAGAGGTGTGTTTAAATGCCTATAGTTTATTATGATGGCGGTTGTGTTTATTGTTATAATTTTGCAATATGGCTCATTCAAAATGGCTTATCACGGCGTTATCAATTTGCCAAACTAAAAAGTACAGCAGGTGACCAATTAAGACAAACTTTTCCAGAAGCAAACCGCTTCGATAGTGTAATATTACAAAATGGCGAACAACTACAATTTAAATCGGAAGCAATAGCTACGTTAATTTTTTCATTAACGAAATTTAAATGGTTAGGGGCTTTGTTAAAAGTTACGCCTAATTTTATTAGTAATATTGGTTATAATTTTTTTGCAGAGAATAGAAATAATATGTGGAAAACGCATTGGCATCAGCCTAATGCCTATGAACAATCGTTCTTTATTGACTAAAGTATAAATTTGTCAGTCGTAAAAGTAGGAAATGTAGAAACTCCACGTAATCATTAGTAAATTAGAATAATTCTAAATTATTATTGGAAAACAGTTTACAGATTAGAATAATTATTATATAATAATAAATGTAATCAAGAGAATAACGATATAAGAAGGAGAGAATTTAAATGACTAATAATGAAAATGTAATTAATGTATTAAATAAACAAGTTGCAAACTGGACAGTAGCTTTTACTAAGTTACACAATTTCCATTGGTATGTTAAAGGACCAAACTTTTTCTCACTACACACTAAATTTGAGGAATTATATGACGAAGCTAGTCAATATGTAGATGATTTAGCAGAACGTATTTTAGCTGTCGGAGGAAATCCAGTGGGTACGTTGAAAGAAAGTCTAGAGATGTCAATTATCGACGAAGCAGGTAAAGGCTATACTGCAGAACAAATGGTTTCTGAGTTATCTAAAGATTTTACAAATGTATCTAAACAATTAGAAGAAGCGATTGAAGTAGCATCTGATGCTGAAGACGATGTGACAGAAGATATGTTTATCGGTATGCAAACAAATATAGAAAAACATAATTGGATGTTAAAATCTTATCTTGGACAATAATAAAATTGATTAATAAAAAGCTGGGACATCAAAATATGATGTCCCAGCTTTTTTATATTTTAAAATTCTATAAATAAAGTCTGTATTTTAAATTAGTCAGCGATTTCTAATGCTACTTCCATCATTTGCGTGAATGAATTTTGTCTTTCTTCAGGTGTAGTTGCTTCATTACGTAAAATATGATCACTTACAGTAAATATACCTAAAGCTTTTTTATTGGCATGTGTTGCATTAAGATAAAGTGCCGCAGATTCCATTTCAATTCCTAAAATTCCCATACGTTGCCATCTAGCATTAAACGTTTCGTCAGCGTTGTAGAATGTATCAGAAGAAAGAATATTACCAACGTGTGTCACCGCGCCTAAGTTATCTGCTTGAGCTTTAGCTTTTGCAACTAAATCAAAATCAGCAAGTGGTGCAAAATGACCTGGTAAATTGTATTGATCTACATAATCTGAGTTAGTAGAAGCGCCTTGAGCAATAATAATGTCATAAAGGTTAACATTGTCCTGTAATGCACCACATGACCCAATACGAATAATTGTATCAACATCAAAGAAATTATAAAGTTCATAAGAGTAAATCCCAATGCTTGGAATTCCCATACCTGAACCCATAACAGAAACTTCTTTTCCTTTATATGTTCCTGTATAGCCAAACATATTTCTTACTTCATTAAACTGTTCTACATTTTCTAAAAAGTTTTCAGCGATATATTTTGCACGAAGTGGGTCGCCTGGCATAAGTACTGTTTTAGCAATTTTCTTTCCATTTGGTTGAATATGAGCTGTCCCTTGTGTCATTTTTATCTTCTCCTTTTAATTCATTAGTTATTTAAAGATAACATATGTTTATTAATTTTGCTTTTTTTTGTAAAATAATAGATGAGCTAATCATTTCATATGAAGCGAGATATTAAAAGTGTACATAAAAAGTTGTATAAAGGGAAGTGCAATAACGAGTAGGAAAAGTATTATGGCGTTATTACTTTTAGTTTTTACTTTGACCATGTACATTTTAATAAACACATTAGGAGGACTAAATTATGAATTATGCAAAATTTATCGATCACACATTATTAAAACCGGACTCTACGAGAGCACAAGTTGATACTATTTTAGATGAGGCTAAACAATACGGATTTAAATCTGTATGTATTAATCCAACTCATGTAAAATACGCTGCTGAGCAATTAGTAAATACTGAAGTGTTAGTATGTACTGTTATTGGATTCCCATTAGGTGCATCAACTACAGAAACAAAAGTTTTTGAAACAGAAAATGCTATTGCACATGGTGCATCTGAAATTGATATGGTAATTAATATTGGGGCATTGAAAGATCAACGCTTTGAAGAAGTTCAAAAAGATATCGAAGGTGTTGTAGGCGCAGCTAATGGTAAAACTGTAAAAGTAATTATTGAAACATGTTTATTAACTGACGAAGAAAAAGTTAAAGCTTGTGAATTAAGTAAAGCAGCGGGTGCTGACTTTGTGAAAACATCAACTGGATTTGCCGGCGGTGGAGCAACAGTTGAAGATGTACAATTGATGAAACAAACGGTTGGAGATGCATTAGAAGTAAAAGCTTCTGGTGGCGTACGTAATTTAGAAGATTTTAATAATATGTTAGAAGCAGGAGCTACACGTATTGGAGCAAGTGCAGGCGTACAAATTATTCAAGGTTTAGAAAGCGACTCAGATTATTAAGTAAAATAGCAAAAATTAGGGATTTGTGTTTTGGAGAAACTATGTAATTGTACATAGTCATAAAGGGAGGCTACACAAATGAGAATGGTAGATGTAATTGAGAAAAAAAGAGATGGCAAAGTATTAACAACAGAAGAAATACAATTTTTTATTGATGGGTATACAAAGGGAGATATTCCTGATTATCAAGCGTCTAGTTTAGCGATGGCTGTTTATTTTCAAGATATGAATGATGATGAACGTGCGGCACTTACTATGGCCATGGTTAATTCTGGAGATGTTATCGACTTATCAAATATTGAGGGAATTAAAGTCGATAAACATTCTACAGGGGGCGTCGGCGATACTACAACATTGGTTTTAGCTCCATTAGTAGCATCTGTTGGTGTTCCTGTTGCGAAAATGAGTGGTAGAGGACTTGGACATACTGGAGGTACAATTGACAAATTAGAATCAGTAGAGGGCTTTCATGTGGAAATTACTGAGGACAAATTTACTAAACTAGTCAACGAATCAAAAGTAGCTGTCATTGGACAAAGTGGAAATTTAACACCTGCAGATAAAAAATTATACGGTCTACGTGATGTAACAGGCACAGTAAACTCAATTCCATTAATCGCATCTTCTATAATGAGCAAGAAAATTGCTGCAGGTGCAGATGCAATTGTACTAGATGTAAAAACTGGTAATGGCGCGTTTATGAAAACTATAGAAGAAGCAGAAGCATTAGCACATGCTATGGTGCGTATCGGTAATAATGTAGGGCGTAAAACGATGGCAATTATTTCTGATATGGGCCAACCACTAGGAAATGCGATCGGAAATGCACTTGAAGTTAAAGAAGCAATCGAAACATTACAAGGCAAAGGACCAAAAGATTTAACAGAACTCGTTCTAACTTTAGGTTCACAAATGGTAGTTTTAGGTGGTAAAGCAAAAGATTTAGAAGAAGCTCGTGCTTTGTTAAAAGAAGCGATTAACAATGGTTCAGCTTTGGAAAGATTCAAGCAATTTTTAGAAAATCAAGATGGTGATAGCTCAGTCGTAGACGATGTTAACCGTTTACCACAAGCAACTTATCAAATTGAGTTGCCAGCTGAAACTGACGGTGTGGTTACTGAAATTATTGCTAATGAAATAGGCGTGGCCTCAATGTTACTTGGTGCAGGTAGACAAACGAAAGAAGATTCCATTGATTTAAGCGTAGGTATCGTCTTAAATAAAAAAGTTGGAGATAGAGTTGCTCAAGGTGAGTCTTTATTAACAATTCACGCCAATAGAGAACAAGTTGATGATGTAATAGAAAAGTTACGTGCTAGTATTTCAATTAGCGACAACGGTTCGGCACCAACATTAGTACACAAAGTTATTACAGAATAGGAGTGGAAATTATGACTACACCATTTAAACGTATTCATTTAATAGTTATGGATTCTGTAGGAATAGGTGAAGGTCCAGATGCAAAAGCTTTTAATGACGAAGGAAGTCATACATTAAAGCACACATTAGAAGGGTTTTCACAAGATTTACCTAATTTGCAAAAATTAGGCTTAGGGAATATTGATGCTTTACCTGTAATCGATAAAGTGGAACAACCACAAGCATTTTTTACTAAGTTGAGTGAAGCATCAGTTGGTAAAGATACGATGACAGGTCATTGGGAAATTATGGGCCTAAATATTATGCAACCATTTAAAGTATACCCGGACGGCTTTCCTGATGAGCTTGTGCAAGAAATTGAAGCACTAACTGGACGAAAAGTTGTAGCAAATCGTCCTGCCTCTGGAACTCAAATTATTGATGAGTGGGGAGAGCATCAAATGCAAACAGGCGATTTGATCGTATATACCTCCGCAGACCCAGTGTTACAAATTGCGGCACATGAAGATATTATTCCTTTAGAAGAACTCTATGATATTTGTGAGAAAGTACGAGAATTAACTAAGGACCCTAAATATTTGATTGGGCGAATTATTGCTCGACCTTATGTAGGTGAACCAGGACAATTTACACGTACTGCTAATAGACATGATTACGCGTTGAAGCCATTTGGTCGTACAGTAATGAATGAACTAAAAGATGCTGACTATGACGTAATTGCGTTAGGCAAAATAAATGATATTTATGACGGTGAAGGTGTAACAAAAGCTGTTAGAACAAAAAGTAATATGGATGGCATGGACAAATTGATTGACACAGCTAAAGAAGATTTTAGTGGTATTAGCTTTTTAAACTTAGTTGATTTTGATGCGCTATATGGTCACAGACGTGATAAACCAGGCTATGCACAAGCAATCAAAGATTTTGATGAGCGTTTACCAGAATTAATTGATGTTTTACAAGAGGATGATTTGGTCATAATTACAGCAGACCACGGTAATGACCCGACTGCTGATGGTACTGATCATACTCGAGAATATATACCAGTGCTAATGTTTAGCCCTAAAATCAATAAATACTATGAATTGAGACAAGATGATACGTTCAGTTCGATAGGTGCTACAATTGCTGATAATTTTGATGTACAACTACCAAAATATGGCAGCAGTTATTTAGCAGAAATGGGCATTGAAAAATAATCGTATAGTAGGAAACAGCCGATCTCGCCATATATGAGTTAGGCTGGTACTATGAGCTACAATAGCTAGATTAGTTCAATTCTTATACTATTTAAAAATATAAAAAAGCGTAAGCCATAATGTTTATGGCTTACGCTTTTTTGTTAATTACTATAAATATTATGCCATTGATGACGTTCATTTAAGAAGGTTTGTGCAATTGTTTTGGCACCTTCAAGTGAATGACTTGCAGCCCAACCACATTGAACTTCGTTACACGCAGGAACCTCGGTAGCACTTAACACATCATTTAAAGTTTTTTCAACAATATTTAACACATCTACATAGTTATCATGATTAATAAATGAAGCATAAAATCCGGTTTGACAACCCATTGGACTGACATCTACAACTTTGTCAGAATGATTGCGGATATTTTCTGCCATTAAATGCTCTAATGAATGTAATCCTGGCATGTCCATATGTTCTTTGTTTGGTTGCTTGAAGCGAATATCGTATTTATGGATAACATCACCGTTTTGGCCTTCCATTTTCCCGGCTAAACGGATATACGGTGCCACAACTTTAGTGTGGTCTAAATTAAAGCTTTCTACGTTCATTTTTGGCATTAAAAAACCCTCCTAAATTTATACATATAATTTATTGTAACAAGCACGCATGGCAATTACAATTTTCAGTAAATAGTTAGAAAATTAATGACAAAAATAGTTAAACCCGATAGAATGAGTAATAATTAGACTAGATTTTCATTATGCAAAATAATTGCGAGCAATTTTAACTATGGAAAAATTATTAAATAGAATTATTACTTAAGAAAGCAGGGTAGAGATAGTATGGAATATAAACAAACAATATTAGACTATATAGAAAACAATAAGCGGCATTATATTGAAATGAGTCATCAAATACATCAACGCCCGGAGCTAGGTAACGAGGAAATATTCGCGTCACGTACATTAATTGAGCACTTAAAAAAAGAAGGTTTTGATATTGAAACGGATCTTGCAGGTCATGCTACTGGATTCATCGCTAGATATGAATCTACTAAACCGGGACCTACAATAGGTTTTCTTGCAGAATATGATGCTTTGCCAGGATTAGGACACGCATGTGGTCATAATATTATTGGCACAGCTAGTACATTAGCAGGTGTTGCGTTATCTAAAGTAATAGATCAAATTGGTGGAACGGTAATTGTTTTAGGGTGTCCAGCTGAAGAAGGTGGTGTCAATGGTAGTGCTAAAGCTTCGTATGTGAAAGAAGGTATCATTGATGAGTTAGATGTGGCACTCATGGTGCACCCCGGAAACGAAACCTATAAGACGATTAATACATTAGCTGTAGATGTTTTAGATATTAAATTTTATGGTAAAAGTACACATGCTTCAGAAAATGCAGATGAAGCGCGTAACGCTTTAGATGCAATGATTTCATATTTTAACGGTGTAGCACAACTTAGACAACATATTAAAAAAACTGAACGTGTACATGGGGTAATTTTAGATGGGGGCAAAGCGGCCAATATTATTCCGGATTATACACATGCTAGATTTTATACACGTGCGACAACACGTAAAGCTTTAGATCAGTTAACAGAACGTGTTGGACAAATAGCCAAAGGCGCGGCACTTCAAACTGGTTGTGATTATGAGTTTGGCCCTATTCAAAATGGTGTTAATGAATTTATAAAAACCCCAAAATTAGATGATTTATTTGCCAAGTATGCTATTGAAATGGAAGAAGAAGTTATCGATGATGATTTTGGTTATGGTTCGACTGATACTGGCAATGTTAGCCATATAGTACCGACGATACACCCTCATATTAAAATAGGTTCTAGAAACTTAGTTGGACATACACATCGTTTTCGTGAAGCAGCAGCTAGCACTCATGGAGACCAAGCTTTGTTGCGTGGTAGTAAAATTATCGCTTTAATGGGATTAGATTTAATTATAAATGAGCAATTATTCGAAGAAATTGTAGAACAATTTCAATATGTAAAGGGGCATACGAAATGACAAATAGAAGTTCGCTACAGACTAAGTTAATGCTTAGCGATCTTTATGCGAGTAATACAGTATATACATCTAGACCTTCATATATATCCAATCCATGGTTAGATCCAGAAGAACATCAATCTAATTTTTTAACGGGAAGAGAATTGATTATTGCTGATAACATGCCAGTAATTGTTCACAAGGCAAGTGTAACAGATAAGTTAGAACAACTTTTTGCAGAAATTGGGAAATCGTTACCTCAAAATGTTTATACATTTAGTGATAAATCATCGTATGAAATGTTATTAAAAAACTTAGTGAAGGAACAACAAAAAACTATTTACTTTCAGTATATTCATGATCCATCATTATTATCTAAAGAAGCTTATGCCTTAGATAAAGATATTTTTGTTGCATTAAATAATAAAGCTAAAATTCCAAAGTGGACAAATGATAAATATTTACCACAACGTGAAGTGGTTGCATTTGAAGCATTTGAGGAACGTGTTCAAGCATGGCAATTCCCTTTTGTTATAAAACCAGGTGATGATTTACCGACAGCAGGTGGTTATGGAGTCATGATTTGCTATAACGATACCGACTTAAGCAAAGCTATACAACGAATACGAGATGCAAAGTCAGCTACTAAGCAACTTATTATTGAACAAAAAATAGAAGCAGTAGCTAACTACTGTGTTCAATTTGCTTATTCACACAACACTGGAGTGCAATACATTGGAGCAGCTGAACAAATTACAAATGATTATGGCTTTTATCATGGTAATCAAAATGTCAACAATGTACCATCACATGTAATTAAAGCTGGTGAGGAAATTATGAAGAATGGTGTAGCACAAGGTTTTTTTGGTATAGCAGGATTTGATTTACTTGTTGATAAATTTGGAGACGTATACGCTATTGATTTAAATTTTAGACAAAATGGTTCAACTAGTATGTTACTATTAGAACCATCATTAAATAAAGGTTATCATAAATTTTATAGTTATGTTGCAAGTAAAGATAATGCGAAGTTTTACCAGACAATTTTAAAATATGTAAAACAAGGTGTATTATTCCCGTTGTCATATTACGATGGTGATTGGTTTGAACATGAAGCGGTTAATTCACGATTCGGATGTATATGGCATGCTTCCAGTAAAGAAGAGGTAGAAAGCTTAGAATCCTTGTTTTTAAAGGAAGTATCAACTTAATTTATAGCGTGTATTGTTAGAGAAATTAAATTCGTACATTGACTATATTTGTTGTCTTAGATATATTTTAATTATAAACAAAAATGAAATGAGGTGTACGTAGTGTCATATAAAACGTATACATTTTATCAAGATATCTTGATAACTGAAGTGTTCTATGTTGCGACTAAAAATAAGAAAGCATTCAAGCATGAGGTATTAGGTAAAAATACAATTTGTATGTGGACGCAAAAAGATAAAGCAGAAACGTTTCTATCTAAAGAGGATATTGATTATGATGAAATTAAAGCTTTAGATATTGATAAATTTGTTACGTACGAATTGGATAACGTTTTCAAAGAAGGCGACGAAGTATTAATTAATCCTACAAGTACTAACGATGGAGAACTTGTAAATATTATTAATAGTACTAATGAATTAATGAGTGATCTAGACAATATTAGATTAAAAGAATTTAATAATGCAGTGGTTGCTACAGATGAGGTGTACGGTTTAACATCCAAAAATAAAAAGGAATTTATTTTAATTAGTGATGATGAACATGAAAAACCTAATATCATGCCTGTATGGAGTAGTCGTGAACGTGCAGAACGCGTGAGAGATGAAGATTTTGAAGAATGTGATATTATTGAAGTTGAAGGTGAAGTTTTTGCGGAATGGCTAGATGAGTTAAGAGACGATGACAAAGCTGTTGCCGTTGATTTAAAACCGGGCGTTATTGGAACGGTTGTGTCAGCACAAAAACTTATAGATAAAATAACATTTTAAATAAACTTTAACTTAAAAGACGAAATTTTGTTATGACAACAAAATTTCGTCTTTTTGAATTGTTATAAATTAAGTGTACCTAGCGCACCGGAAAAGGCACCGTTTTCAACATAAAAAGGTTTAAATCCTCTTAAAATGGTATAGTCCTCAACTACTTTTTGGAGTAAGTTATTATTATAAAATGATGAGCCAATAAAGACTACATTGTCAGTATTATGTTCCCTAGCTACAGTAATTGCCATAGTAGTTACAACTTCACCAACCACACCCATGACAGAAGCAAGTTTATCTGCATCAGTAAAGTTATCATTTAAATTATGAAGTACGTTACCGAAATTTGCAGCTGTTAAATCACCCGGTATAGGAGGCGTACTATCTTGATAAATATGCTTTACTTTTAAATCGATGATGTCACGATTTCCATTTTGTGCAGTGTTTGTTAATGTTTCATAATCTTGTATTTGAGTCAGTAAATAGCCCAAACCTTGAATCATGCCGCCACCTGCGCCAATGCCACCAACACGTTGCTGACTTTCACCATTATAATAGTGCAATGATGTACCTGTACCTACATTCGTAAAGATGTAGTCATCTAAAAAATGACCTTGTTCATTTAACAGAATTTTTAAACCTTGAGCAGCTGCATCAAATTCTACAAAAATACGCGATGAAGTTTTTAAACGATCTTTTATAGTTGCTGCATGTCCTCCGGTAAGGCTGAGATCCGTACAGTCTATATTATTTAACCAGTGAATAACATCATCAATTTCAGAAGTTAATTTAGTTTTATAAGTTCTGTTGCCTTGTTCATCAATAACAATTTTTATCAACGTTCCCCCAGCATCAATGCCGATTTTCATTTATTGCTCACCTCAAAAAATTTACATTATACATTATATTATAATAAAATGAAGGAAAATAAAATATCAAAATCAAAGGTGCTTACAAAATATAGTAGTTAAGGTTATTTACGGTAAAATGTCTGACGGACTGTAGAGTTTTATCAAAGTATGATTCGGGAAACGTTGGAGCATGCTGAAGTTATGTTAGTTTTCGATGAGGTAGAGGAACTAACTACTATTTAACAAAAATGAAGTACAAGTAATAAACTTTATGGTGCTGTAATAAACGTTTTGAAAGCAATGCGCGGACATATGAAAATACAGTAGGTCATTCATTTGGTTTTTGAATTACGTATATAACTGTTATTGAGCAAAAGATTAAGATATATGGATTATCTATTTGATATTTGTGGTATTTAAATATCATGAAATAAATTAAGCAGGGGATTATTTATGGTTATTAAAAAACAATTTAAAAATATTACAGTTCAACCATTTGAAGAACAATATAGAACAAAGCTTTATGATTTTGAATTAAGTGAAAGACAACAAATTTATTCGTCTTTACCTAAAACAGTGTTAGATGATGCGATAAAAGATGAGGACAGAATTGCGAATATCGTACTTAATGAACAAAATAAAGTCATAGGTTTTTTTGTCTTACATCAATACTATCAACATGAAGGGTACGATACCCCTAAAAAAGTGGTTTATGTTAGGTCATTGTCGATTAATGAAAAATATCAAGGCAATGGTTATGGAACAAAAATTATGATGTTTTTACCACAATATGTTCAATATTTGTTCCCTGAATTTAATCATCTCTATTTAGTAGTTGACGCAGAAAATAAAGGGGCATGGAATGTATATGAACGTGCAGGATTTATGCATACTGCTACTAAAGAAGAAGGACCAATAGGGAAAGAGCGACTCTACTATTTAGATTTAGATTCTAAATATGTTTCATCTTTAATGTTAAAATTGAATCAGGATGATGTAAAATATGGTATACACATGATTGATTTGTTGAAAGATGGACAAAAAGTTGGTTTTATAGGTGTAGAGCAACATGAAGAACGATTAAATATTACTTCAATTGAAGTAGACCAAGCACAACGTTCAAGTGGCATCGCTCAGAGTGCATTAAGACAATTGTCGACGTTTGTGAGAAAATATTTTGAAGGTGTAAATGTAATAACTATTACTCTATATGGTGAACGAAATGAACTGGATACATTATGCTTAAATAGTAATTTTGTTGAAGTAGAATCTGGCGATGATTTTAGTATTTTTGAAAAATATATCAATTACTAGTTTAGATTGCGAAATCAATACTTGTCATTTATAGTTGAGTTTTGTTACTATTAGTTGAGTAAAAAGAGAACTTTATAGATAAAGCCTGTGAAAGGAAGTTTATGAGCTATGAGAATACAAGATTATACTAAAGAAATGGTTGATGAGAAATCATTTATAGACATGGCCTATACGTTATTAAACGAAAAGGCAGATACAATGAATTTATATGATATTATTGATGAGTTTAAAGAATTAGGCCATTATGAAGATCAAGAAGTCGAAGATAGAATTGTACAATTCTATACAGATTTAAATACTGACGGTCGCTTTTTGAATGTTGGGGAAAATGTATGGGGCTTACGTGATTGGTATTCTGTTGATGACATCGAAGAGAAAATTGCACCAACGATTCAGAAGTTTGATATTTTAGATGATGAAGATGAAGAAGACAAAAACTTGAAATTATTAGGTGAGGATGAAACAGAAGAAGAAACTGTACCTACTGAAGATACAAGTGATGAATTAGCTGATCCTGAAGATGAAGAAGTAGACGAAGAAATAGATGAATCTGAAATTGTTATTGATGAAGATGATGAAGACCTAGACGATGAAGAAGAAGAACAAGACGAATTTGACGATGAAGAAGAATAAAAATTTATTCTGTCAGATTTAATTGACTTTTCCTGTGAAAATGATAAAATTTTATTCGGGCTCCTTTAAATAGGACGACGTGTATAAACTATACGCTCCCCCTTACAGTTATGTGAGAGGGAGCTTTTTTTATTTTGTTAAAACTTTAAAATCATTGAGATGTAAAATAATAGTAATAATGTTTATTGTAGTTCAAAAATGCAGTAAAATGGTTGATTATGACATTTCCTATTTCAATGTATCACCCCTTATACGTAGTAAATATTAGGATTATCAATTGCAATACTTTTAATATTGTTTGAATAATAGGAGGACATGAAATGACAAAATTTATTTTTGTAACTGGTGGCGTAGTTTCTTCATTAGGTAAAGGAATCACTGCAGCCTCATTAGGTAGATTACTAAAAGACAGAGGATTGAAAGTAACAATTCAAAAATTTGACCCATACTTAAACGTAGACCCAGGTACGATGAGTCCATATCAACATGGTGAAGTGTTTGTAACAGATGATGGTGCAGAGACTGATTTGGATTTAGGGCATTATGAACGTTTTATTGATATTAATTTGAACAAGTATTCAAATGTGACGGCAGGAAAAGTTTACTCTCACGTTTTGAAAAAAGAACGTAGAGGTGATTATCTTGGTGGGACTGTCCAAGTCATTCCTCACATTACTAATGAAATTAAAGAACGTTTATTATTAGCAGGAGAGAGTACGAATGCCGATGTTGTAATTACCGAAATAGGTGGGACAACTGGTGATATTGAATCATTACCATTCATTGAAGCAATCAGACAAATTCGTAGTGATCTAGGTAGAGAAAATGTAATGTATGTACATTGTACTTTATTACCATATATTAAAGCAGCTGGAGAAATGAAAACAAAACCAACACAACATAGTGTGAAAGAGCTGCGAGGACTAGGTATTCAACCTGATTTGATTGTAGTTCGTACTGAGTATGAGTTAACACAAGACTTAAAAGATAAAATTGCATTATTCTGTGATATTCAAAAAGAAAGTGTTATTGAATGTCGTGATGCTGATTCACTATATGAAATTCCGTTACAATTAAGTCAACAAGAGATGGATGATATTGTTATAAATCGTCTAGAATTGACACCAAAATATGATACTCAATTAGATGAGTGGCAGTTTTTATTAGACACTGTTAACAGTTTGGATGGGACAATAACAATTGGCTTAGTTGGTAAATATGTCAGCTTACAAGATGCTTATCTGTCAGTAGTAGAATCATTAAAACATGCGGGTTACCCGTTCAAAAAAGATATCAATGTGAAGTGGATTGATTCAAGCGAAGTTACAACTGACAATGTAGCAGATTACTTAGGAGAAGTTGATGGCATTTTAGTTCCAGGTGGCTTTGGTTTCAGAGCAAGTGAAGGTAAAATTGCAGCGATTCAATATGCGCGTGAAAACAACGTTCCTTACTTTGGTATCTGTCTAGGTATGCAATTAGCTACAGTTGAATTTGCGAGAAATGTCTTAGGTTTAGAAGGGGCTCATTCTGCTGAATTAGACCCAAATACGCCACATCCTATTATCGATTTATTACCAGAACAGAAAGATATAGAAGATCTAGGAGGTACATTGAGATTAGGTTTATATCCTTGTCATATTCAAGAAGGTACGCTTGCACATCAAATTTATAATGAGACAGATATTGAAGAAAGACATCGTCATCGTTATGAATTTAATAACGAATATAGAGCACAACTTGAAGAACATGGAATGGTATTTTCAGGTACAAGTCCAGATGGTAGATTAGTCGAAATGGTAGAAATACCAGAAAATGATTTCTTTGTGGCTTGTCAGTTCCACCCAGAATTTTTATCTCGTCCTAATCGTCCTCAACAAATCTTTAGAGCATTTATTGAAGCGTCATTAAAACATCAACAACAATAAACTTATAAGAAGAGGCTGGGACAATATTGATTCGTCCTAGTCTCTTTTCATATTGGCAGTAGCTGACTGTATTGAAAATGGGCTTCAAACCAAGCTTTTTCAATGCTAGTCATCCTTATATTTAAAAGTTTATGAAATTGACCGTGCATACTTGCCTGGGGTATGGTTCGAGCCTGTAGTCTCTTACACATACTGAACACCCATGCGTGCTTGACTGAGGATATAAATAGGGGTAAAACAAGAACTTGGTTTTGTATTAAAGACATTTAAAAATAAAGAAAACGTCAATTTCTACATCTGCTTAATAGAAATTGGCGATTATTTTTTATTATAGCTATTTATGTCTCGGACTTTTCTTAAATTTGATTTGGAAACCCCTAAATGTAATAAATCAGTGCAGCCATAAAGCGATTTATTAATCGTTGATGTTGAGTTCTAAATCTCTCGTCATTTCAATCATTTGCGTATAAATCTCATAATAAATGTAGTTAAAAGCCATTGGATGAGGTGTGATGATTTTATCATAATCTTCAGTATAGACGATTGGTCGTGGTGTCTGTAAATTAACAAAATGGAATAAATGATCCGGAAAATCCTCAGTTTTCGGTTTGTTACAAATTAGAACAAAATCAATATCTAAGTTGATAAGTGTATGCACATCTTGCGCTACTTCATCTGTATAAAAAGGAGCGAATAAGAAGACTCTATCGGTTGAATCAAGCGCTTCTGTCATAGTGATCGAGGATAATAAGTCGCTAGATTTTAGTTTTTCATTACTGTTAGTTATAAAGAATTCATAAAATTTTAAATCATCATAACCCTTAACATAGACTGTGCCTTCGCCGCCAATTGCTTGTATCAAACATTGTGCAGCCATTTGGATATCTAATGATTGGTCTTCTAAACGATTAAATATACCAGTAATTTGTGTATTTAATATTTTAGACATGTAATTCTCCTCCGTTCTGATTTCCATTTCATTGTAATTAATTCATGTTTGGAATGCAATAAATGGTAAATTTAAGGAATAATTATAGTAAAATTAACAATTTTTTAAATAAAAACGCTTACAATTCATTGGAAGAATGCATAAGTTAATAAACTCTGCTATAATTAGATTGTAAAAATACGTGCTTAATGCACTCAAGGAGGAACTTTCATGCCTTTAGTTTCAATGAAAGAAATGTTAATTGACGCAAAAGAAAATGGTTATGCAGTTGGTCAATACAACTTAAATAACTTAGAATTTACTCAAGCTATTTTACAAGCTTCTCAAGAAGAAAATGCACCAGTAATCTTAGGAGTATCTGAGGGTGCTGCTCGATATATGGGTGGTTTCTACACAGTAGTTAAAATGGTAGAAGGTTTACTACATGACTTCGAAATTACAATCCCTGTAGCTATTCACTTAGACCACGGTTCAAGTTTCGAAAAATGTAAAGAAGCGATTGATGCTGGTTTCACATCTGTAATGATTGATGCTTCTCATGCACCATTCGAAGAAAACATAGAAATTACTTCTAAAGTTGTTGAATACGCACATGCTAATGGCGTTTCAGTTGAAGCTGAATTAGGTACAGTAGGTGGACAAGAAGATGACGTTGTAGCTGAAGGCGTGATTTACGCTGATCCTAAAGAGTGTCAAGAACTAGTTGAAAGAACTGGTATCGATACTTTAGCTCCAGCTTTAGGTTCTGTACATGGACCATATAAAGGTGAACCTAAATTAGGATTTAAAGAAATGGAAGAAATTGGTGCATCTACAGGTCTACCATTAGTATTACACGGTGGTACTGGTATTCCTACAAAAGACATCCAAAAAGCTATTCCATACGGTACGGCTAAAATTAATGTAAATACAGAAAACCAAATTGCTTCTGCAAAAGCAGTTCGCGAAGTATTAAACAAAGATCAAGAAGTTTATGATCCACGTAAATATTTAGGACCAGCTCGTGAAGCGATTAAAGAAACTGTAAAAGGAAAAATTAAAGAGTTCGGTACTTCTAACCAAGCTAAATAATTAGTATATTTTCTTTCGAACAACTATTATACAGATGTATAATAGTTGTTTTTTTATGTTATAATATAATCGCATTAGTGATATATTTATTTGTTTTTAGTAAAACATATTAAATTAATAAAAAATGTAATAATTAAATGGTTGAAACTAAAGATGTGCGGGAATTGTAACTAATATGAAATATACTGTCATCGAATTGTTAAGGTTTTTAATTGATGGTTTTTGCATTGGACATCAAATTAATTTATAATGCACATATTGTGTAAAATTAGAATTTCTCATTGATAGGCAAAGGAGAACATGCGAATGGCTCAAGAAGTGATAAAAATTAGAGGTGGTCAAACACTAAGTGGAACAGTAAATAACCATGGTGCGAAAAATAGTGCAGTGGCGATTATTCCAGCTGCAATTCTTGCAGAGGATACAGTGACTATTAGTGGTTTACCAGAAATTTCAGATGTTAATACGTTAGTAAGTTTGTTAGGCGATTTAAATATAAATACTACATTAGAAGGCTCAACTTTAAATGTTGATCCAAAATCAATAGAGAATGCACCTTTACCCAACAATAAGGTAGAATCATTACGAGCGTCTTATTATATGATGGGCGCAATGTTGGGTCGTTTTAATAAATGTGTTATTGGATTACCAGGTGGATGCCCATTAGGACCAAGACCGATTGATCAACATATAAAAGGCTTTAAAGCTCTAGGTGCAGAAATTGATGAATCAAGTGATACATCTATGAAACTCGTTGCAGACAAATTAGTAGGAGCAAATATCTTTTTAGATATTGTAAGTGTTGGAGCAACTATTAATATTATGTTGGCTGCTGTTCGAGCAGAAGGGCAAACAATTATCGAAAATGCTGCAAAAGAACCTGAAGTCGTGGACGTAGCTGCATTTTTATCAAGTTTAGGTGCGGATATTAAAGGTGCTGGTACAAGTACAATTAAAATTAATGGTGTTTCAAAGTTACATGGTTCAAATCATCAAGTGATACCAGATCGTATTGAAGCCGGTACATATATGTGTATTGCAGCAGCTTGCGGTGATGATATTAAATTAAATAATATTATTCCAACGCATATAGAACCTTTAGCTGTTAAAATGAAAGAATTAGGTGTAGATATCCAAGTGGATGACGATAGTGTGTCGATAAAACGAAATACACCTTATAAAAGTGTAGATATTAAAACTTTAGTTTACCCAGGGTTTGCAACTGATTTACAACAACCTATTACCCCGCTACTATTTTTAACTGAAGGTGTATCATTCGTCACAGAAACTATTTATCCTGCACGTTTCAGACACGTTGAAGAATTACAAAAAATGGGTGCTAATATTCATTCTGCAGATGGTACAGCTACTATTAAACCATCCCAATTAAAAGGTGCTGAAGTTTATGCAAGTGACTTGAGAGCGGGAGCATGCTTAATAGTTGCAGGATTATTAGCAGAAGGTGTAACTACAATATATAATGTGAAACATATTTATAGAGGTTATACGAATATAGTGAAAACACTTTCTGCATTAGGTGCAGATATTTGGACTGAAGAAATATAAAAAATGTGGTATAATAAATATACTTGATAGAGATCAAGAGTAAAAATCGAAAGCTGATTAGAGGTGAAAATGATGGAGGTATGTCCGTATCTTGAAGAAACTTTTAAAATTGTCGGAAGAAGTTGGAATGGACTTATCATAAATTATTTATCTAGATGTTCAGAACAATCAGCGCATTTTTCCGATATGAAGCGTGACTTAAAAACTATTACACCTAGAGCACTGAGTATAAAGTTGACTGATTTAAGCGAATGGGGATTAGTAGAAAAGAAAGTGATTTCTACAAGCCCGATGAACATCATATATGAATTAACAGATAAAGGTTATGCATTATCACAAGCTTTAGTGCCAATGGAAAAGTGGGCACAAGAATACATTGAACTAGAACAACAGAAATAAAATAATATGAACGAGGCTGGGACAATATTGATTCGTCCTAGTCTTTTTTTATGGGCAGTAGCTGACTGGATTGAAAATGCGCTTCAAACCAAGCTTTTTTCAATACTAGTCATCTTTGCCGGGGTGTTAATACTGATTTATGTATACACGAAATGACGATTGAGACTATAGCTTAGGTCAGAATGAGCATATTTGTTTAAATATCAGTCATGTTAGTTACAATGTGGGTAGAATGAATTAAGGAGTGAGCTTATAATGAGAAATTACACTAAACAATATATCAATGGTGAATGGATTGATAGTGCAAGCGGTGAAAATATTGAAGTGATTAATCCTGCTACCGAAGAAGTAATGGGTACTATTGCTAAAGGTAATAAAGCAGACGTAGATAAAGCAGTGCAAGCAGCGGAAAATGTATATGTTCAATTCAGAAATAGCTCAATCGAAGAACGTAGAAATTTATTAGATAAAATTGTAACAGAATATGAAAATAGAAAAGAAGATTTAGTAGCAGCTATTCGCGACGAATTAGGTGCTCCAACAAAAGTTGCTGAAAATGTACATTATCAAATGGGCTTAGATCATTTCGTAGCAGCTCGAGATGCACTTGATACGTTTGAGTTTGAAGAACGTCGAGGCAATAATTTAGTTGTTAAGGAAGCGATTGGTGTAGCAGGCCTTATTACACCATGGAACTTCCCGACAAACCAAACTTCATTAAAACTTGCTGCCGCATTTGCAGCAGGTAGTACAGTAGTACTAAAACCTTCAGAAGAAACGCCTTTTGCTGCTATAATTTTGGCAGAAATATTTGATAAAGTTGGCGTTCCTAAAGGCGTATTCAATTTAGTTAATGGTGATGGTTCAGGTGTAGGTAACCCATTAAGTGAGCATCCAAGTGTTAGAATGATGTCCTTTACTGGTTCTGGACCAACAGGAGCTAAAATTATGGAAAAAGCCGCTAAAGACTTTAAAAAAGTATCATTAGAATTAGGTGGTAAATCACCTTACATTATATTAGATGATGTAAATATTCAAGAAGCGGCACGTGCAGCGGTAATGAAAGTAGTTAATAATACAGGCCAAGTTTGTACGGCAGGTACTAGAACACTCGTGCCAGAAAGTATTAAAGCAGATTTTCTTACTGCAGTAAAAGAAGAGATGGCTAACATTAAAGTTGGTGATCCGACAGATAGTGAAACTCAAGTAGGTCCAATAATTAGTAAAAAACAATTTGATCAAGTTCAATCCTATATTGATAAAGGTATTGAAGAGGGTGCAGAGTTATTATATGGTGGTCCAGGAAAACCAGAAGGATTAGACAAAGGTTATTTTGCAAGACCAACAATATTTAACAATGTCGATAACCAAATGACAATTGCACAAGAAGAAATTTTTGGTCCAGTGATGTCTGTCATCACATACAATGACTTAGATGAAGCAATAGCTATTGCAAATGATACAAAATACGGTTTAGCTGGATATGTATATGGTGAAAACTTAGATAACTTGCGTAAAGTCGCACGTTCAGTTGAAGCAGGTACTATTGAAATAAATGAAGCAGGTCGTAAACCAGACTTACCATTTGGTGGTTATAAACAATCAGGTATTGGTCGCGAATGGGGAGACTTTGGTATTGAAGAATTCTTAGAAGTTAAATCTATTGCTGGCTATTATCAAGAGGGCTAAAATATCACTATAAAATAAAACTTTAATGATTAACTATGGCTTATATTGTTTATTGATTTGACTATATATGATCAAGTTTTAAGTTACTAGAGAGCGATGCTAAGGAATCAAATATGCACTTTGATTTCTTACTCGCTCTTTTTTTGCATATTTTTAATTACTGAAATAGATTTTGTAATTAAAAAGAAAATTTGCTATAGTTATACAATGAATAGCGACAAAAATAGGCTATTTAAATAAACTTTTTTATGAAATGGGTGCAAGATAATGCCTGAAAAAGCACGTACATCTCCACAGTACGAATCATTCCACGAACTATATAAGAATTACACTACTAAAGAACTCACTCAAAAAGCAAAAACATTAAAGCTTACCAACTATAGTAAATTAAATAAAAAAGAACTTGTGTTAGCTATTATGGAAGCACAAATGGAAAAAGATGGAAATTACTATATGGAAGGTATCCTTGATGATATTCAACAAGATGGTTATGGCTTCTTGAGAACTGTTAACTATTCAAAAGGCGAAAAAGATGTATATATTTCAGCCAGTCAAATTCGACGTTTTGAAATTAAACGTGGTGACAAGGTTACTGGAAAAGTAAGAAAACCAAAAGACAATGAAAAATATTATGGTTTGTTACAAGTTGACTTTGTTAATGATGAAAACGCTGAAGAAGTTAAAAAAAGACCTCATTTCCAAGCTCTCACACCACTTTATCCAGAGGAACGTATTTTATTAGAAACTACTAAAAATCGTTATTCAACTAGAGTAATGGATTTAATAACTCCAATTGGTTTAGGCCAACGTGGACTTATTGTTGCGCCACCAAAAGCCGGTAAAACTTCACTATTAAAAGAAATAGCCAATGCTATAGCAACGAATAAACCTGATGCAGAATTGTTTATTTTGTTAGTTGGAGAACGTCCGGAAGAAGTTACTGATATTGAACGTTCTGTTGAGTCAGCAGAAGTTGTACATTCAACTTTTGATGAACCGCCTCAACACCATGTGAAAGTAGCAGAACTTCTATTAGAGCGTGCCAAACGTTTAGTTGAAATTGGTAAAGATGTCATTATTTTAATGGATTCCATTACACGTTTAGCACGTGCGTACAACTTAGTTATTCCACCTAGTGGCCGTACTTTGTCAGGTGGTTTAGATCCAGCTTCACTTCACAAACCGAAAGCTTTCTTTGGTGCAGCACGTAATATTGAAGCGGGTGGTAGTTTAACAATACTTGCTACCGCACTCGTTGATACAGGTTCTCGTATGGACGATATGATATACGAAGAGTTTAAAGGTACTGGTAATATGGAATTACATTTAGATCGTAAATTAGCTGAACGAAGAGTCTTCCCAGCAATTGACATTGGTCGTAGTTCTACAAGAAAAGAAGAATTGTTAATTTCACCAAAAGAATTAGAATCATTATGGCAATTGAGAAATATGTTTACTGATTCCCTTGATTTTACAGAACGTTTTATTCGTAAATTAAAACGCACTGATGATAACCATACCTTTTTCTTACAACTACAAAAAGCAGCAGAAGAAAGCACAAAGACAGGTAAACCTATCATTTAATTGTTTGATTAAGCACATGCTATATATGGTTATCGATACAACTTTTATGAAACTTTAGATAAAGGGTTGTGTTTTTCAATAATAGCAATTATAATTATTTAGTATTGGGTAAAAAACTCACAAATAACTCTGTTCCAGATGGTTCAGGGCAAAGGAGCTGAAAAAAATGAGACAAAATATTCATCCTGAATACCACAAAGTTATCTTTTTAGATACTACTACAGATTTTAAATTCTTAAGTGGTTCAACAAAAACATCATCAGAAACTATGGAATGGGAAGACGGTAACGAATATCCAGTTATTCGTTTAGATGTATCTTCTGATTCACATCCATTCTACACAGGACGTCAAAAATTCGCTGCTGCGGATGGACGTGTGGAACGTTTCAACAAGAAATTCGGTTACAAATCAAGCAACAGCTAATAGTAGTTGTTATAACGCATCCTCATATTTATATGAGGATGTTTTTTGTTTTATAATGATAATTATTAAAGTGTATGATTTGCTTTTTATTATAAATTTGATTAAAAACAGTTATCAATTTTTAAAGATTTCTGCACGCTAAATATGATATAATAAACCGATTATGTTTTGAAAAAGGTGGAGCTCATAATGTATGAAACTTATCATTCCGGGTGGATTGAATGTATTACTGGAAGTATGTTTAGTGGCAAGTCTGAAGAGTTGATTCGTCGACTGCGTAGAGGTGTTTATGCTAAACAAAAGGTTGTGGTATTTAAACCTGCAATTGATGACAGATACCATAAAGATAAAATTGTTTCTCATAATGGTAATGCCATAGAGGCAATTAACATTACTACAGCTTCTGAAATTTTAAGACACGACTTATCTGAAGTTGATGTTATTGGTATAGATGAAGTTCAGTTTTTCGAGGACGAAGTTGTGAATATTGCAGAACAACTTGCTGCAAGAGGCCATAGAGTAATCACAGCTGGATTAGATATGGATTTTAGAGGGAAACCGTTCAAGCCAATACCAGAATTATTGGCAGTGAGCGAAGTAGTAACTAAATTACAGGCCGTGTGCGCAGTGTGCGGCGCATCATCTAGCAGAACACAACGTTTGATTGATGGTAAACCTGCGAAGATAGATGATCCAATAATTTTAGTTGGCGCAAATGAAAGTTACGAACCTAGATGTCGAGCACATCACATTATCGCACCAAGTGATGAGAAAAAGGAGGAAATGTAGTGTTTGATCAATTAGATATTGTTGAAGAAAGATATGAACAGTTAAATGAGTTACTAAGTGATCCAGAAGTAGTAAATGATTCGAATAAATTAAGAGCCTATTCTAAAGAACAGGCGGATTTACAAAAAACTGTAGATGTTTATAGAGAATATAAGCAAGTCAATGAAGATCTTTCTGAGTTGGAACTAATGTTGCAAGATACAAAAGATAAAGATGAAATTGAGATGCTGAAAGAAGAATTGCACAATAATAAAGCACGTATGCCTGAATTAGAAGAAGAGTTGAAATTCCTACTTATTCCTAAAGATCCGAATGATGATAAAAACGTTATCGTGGAAATTCGAGCAGCAGCTGGTGGAGATGAAGCAGCGATTTTTGCTGGTGATTTATTAAGAATGTATTCACGTTATAGTGAAACACTCGGTTATAAAACGGATATAGTAGAGATGAATGCTAGTGACCACGGTGGTTATAAAGAAGTTAGCTTTATGATTCAAGGGCAAGGTGCATATTCTAAATTAAAATATGAAAATGGTGCACACCGTGTTCAGCGTGTGCCTGAAACAGAATCAGGAGGACGTATACATACGTCTACAGCTACAGTAGCTGTATTACCTGAAGCAGAAGACGTTGAAATAGAAATACGTAATGAAGATATTAAAATTGACACATATCGTTCTAGTGGTGCAGGTGGTCAACACGTAAATACAACAGATTCAGCAGTAAGAATTACTCACTTACCTACAGGTACAGTAGTAACGTCGCAAGATGAAAAATCTCAAATTAAAAACCGTGAAAAAGCAATGAAAGTGTTAAAAGCGCGTGTTTATGACATGAAGGTACAAGAAGAACAAGCTAAATATGCTTCGGAAAGAAAATCAGCTGTTGGTACTGGTGATCGTTCTGAACGTATTAGAACGTATAACTATCCTCAAAATCGTGTGACGGATCATAGAATTGGTTTAACTATACAAAAGTTAGATCAAATTATGGAAGGTAAAATTGATGAAATTATTGATGCGTTAACACTTTCAGAACAAACTGAAAAATTGAAAGAACTTAACGATGGTGAACTTTAAGACATATATTGAGCATGCTAAGGCGCACTGTTCAACATTAGGCTACGAAACTTCAAGGGTAGATTGGTTAATAATGGATTTAATGAATTGGTCACGTTTAGACATGGTACTTCATTCTAGTGAGCAATTAACCGCAACAGACAAGGAAAAATTAGATAATGCTTTAACTCGTTTATATCAAGGGGAACCGGTACAATATATTGTTGGTTTTCAAACATTTTATGGTGAACGATTTACTGTCAATGAAAATTGTCTGATTCCTAGGCCAGAAACAGAAGAGGTTATGTTGCATTTTTTAAACATGTTACATGCTGGTGATACCATTGTAGATATTGGTACGGGTAGTGGTAATATACCGATTATGTTAAAAAAGTTAATGCCTACCTTAAATGTTTATGCTACCGACATTGCATCTGAGACGTTAGAGATTGCTCGGCAAAATGCAAGACAACATGAAGTAGATATTCAGTTTTTGTTAGGTGATACATTAAATCCTTTAATTGAGCAAGGGATTAAGTTAAACGGTTTGATTTCAAATCCGCCCTATATTGAAAATAATGAAGCAACACTGATGAGTGATACGGTATTAGACTACGAACCACATCGCGCATTATTTGCTGAGGATAACGGTTTAGCTATCTACAAAGCAATATTACGAAATTTACCAGCAGTTTTATGTGAAGGTGCACCTGTTGTTTTTGAAATAGGACACAACCAAGGTGATAAATTATGTGAGATAATCAATGAACTGTATCCACATATTAAAGTAGCAGTTTTGAAAGATATTAATAACAATAATCGAATAGTTTCATTTAGATGGTAAGAAGTTATGTATTTTATGTGTATGTCACATAACTGCATAACTTTTTATTATATTTTAAAATATAATAAAAAGGATGTGATTTTACGTGAATACAAAAATATGGGATGTCAGAAGTTATATTGATGATATAACAACATTTCCAGAGATAGATGATATTAAACAAATTTATCATCAAGGCGGGTTAATAGCTTTGCCTACTGAAACAGTGTATGGTCTCGGGGCAAACGCTTTGGATGATAATGCGGTTAAAAAAATATATCAAGCCAAAGGTAGACCATCAGATAATCCGTTAATTGTACATATTCACAGTCTTGAGCAACTTACTGATTTTACGACAGGTATAACTGATGAAGTTTATTTACTGATGAAACATTTTTGGCCTGGTCCAATTTCATTTATTTTGCCGTTGAAATCAGGTTATTTATGTTCGAAAGTGTCAGGTGGGTTAAATAGTATTGCAGTAAGAATGCCAAGTCATCGAATTGGTCGTCAAATATTACAATTGGTTGATTTACCTATTGCTGCACCGAGTGCCAATTTAAGTGGCAAGCCATCACCTACTCAATTCGACCATGTTTATCAAGATTTAAATGGCCGTATTGATGGCATTATTAACGGCGATCAAAGTGAGGAAGGTTTAGAAAGTACAGTATTAGATTGTACGTCATTTCCTTTTAAAATTGCACGACCAGGTTCCATTACACAAAAAATGATTGAAGCGGTTATTCCAAATAGTATTGCTGCAACAACAAATTTTGATAGCGAGAGACCTATTGCTCCAGGTATGAAATATAAACATTATGCACCGCAAACACCTATTTATCTGTTAAGAAATTTTCGACACCAACCAAATTACGATAAATTATGGGAGCGTAAAGCATTTATTGTACCAGCAACCTTAAAATCTTATGTGCCGAGTAATGCACAATATATAGAGTTGTGTGATGATGAACAAGATATTAAAACAGCTAATCACAGACTATACGAAATATTACATCTTATAGACAGAAGAGATGATATTGACGAGGCTTATTTGTATGCTTTTGAAGATAAAGACGATACAGCAGCAATAATGAATAGAATGTTAAAAGCGACTAATCAATTATGGATAGATGGAGATACTTTATGAAGATTATTTTCGTTTGTACGGGTAACACATGTAGAAGTCCATTAGCTGAAAGTATAGCTAAGGCTAAATTGGCACATTACACAATTGAATCAAGAGGATTATATGCAAATAATGGCGGGGCAATTTCAACACACAGCCAAGCAATTATTAATAAACAACAATTACCTCAACCAAGCCATACTCAAATGTTTACTGAAACAGATTTGCAAGCTGATTTAATTTTAACGATGTCAACAACGCATAAAGATACAATTAGTTACATGTTTGGTCAGCAAAATCATGTATTCACAATTAAAGAATATGCAGGTTATCAAGGAGAAGTTAGTGACCCGTTTGGTGCGGATGAAGACGCTTACGACGCAGTTTTTGAAGAACTTAATACTTTGATTGAGAAAATAAAAATTAAAATATTAACGCAATAAATTTGTAGAATTAGTATAAGTTATCTGAAAAATACGTTATAATAACTAGGTGTAGCAAGTTTGCTGAATTTATATATTTATATAGTAAATGGTAGAACTTTACACTTTGTATATAATTATTTTCAAAGGGGTGGGAAAATGAAGGAAGATTTGCAGTTATTGCTTAATGAACTCAAAGCGCGTGAATTTTTTGTTGAAGATGAATTGTGCCTGATTGGTTGTTCGACATCCGAGATCATAGGTGAGCGAATTGGTTCCGTTGGTTCTATGGAAGTAGCAGAAACAATATATAATTTGTTAGCGACTATAGAACGAGAAACAGGCGTGTCTTTCGTATTTCAGGGCTGTGAACATATTAATCGAGCAGTAACTATTGATCGATCCAACTTTGACCCACATACGATGGAAGAAGTTACAGTAGTGCCAGATGTTCACGCTGGAGGTAGTTTAGCTACTTATGCTTATAGTCAATTAAATGATCCAATGGTTGTAGAGACTATTTCAGTACCTAAAGGAATAGATATTGGTCAAACATTAATTGGTATGCATATACAACATGTGGCTATCCCTGAACGTACTAGTGTAAAACGAATTGGTGAAGCGAATGTAACGATTGCATCATCTAGACCTAAGAAAATTGGTGGCGAACGAGCGAAATATAACTAATACAGAAGCGAGGGAATTTACCAATGTCATTTATTCAAAAGCAAGATAAAGAAATTTATGAAGTGATTCAAAATGAATTTAACCGTCAAAACAACAACATCGAGCTTATAGCTTCAGAAAACTTCGTGTCAGAAGCAGTAATGGAAGCACAAGGATCAGTATTAACAAATAAATATGCTGAAGGCTATCCTAACCGCAGATATTATGGTGGTTGTGAATTCGTTGATGTCTCTGAAAGCTTAGCAATAGAAAGAGCTAAACAATTGTTTGGTGCAGAACATGTTAATGTTCAACCACATTCAGGCTCTCAAGCAAATATGGCAGTTTACTTAGTTGCACTTGAACATGGTGACACTGTATTAGGAATGAACTTAAGCCACGGTGGTCATTTAACTCATGGCGCACCAGTTAACTTTAGTGGCCAATTTTATAACTTTGTAGACTATGGCGTTGACAAAGATACTGAAAAAATCGATTACGATGAAGTTTTAAGCATCGCTAAGCAACACAAACCTAAATTAATCGTAGCAGGAGCTTCAGCTTATCCACGAGAAATTGACTTCAAACGATTTAAAGAAATCGCAGACGAAGTAGGGGCTAAATTAATGGTAGATATGGCACATATCGCAGGACTAGTAGCAGTTGGTTTACATCAAAACCCTGTTGAGTATGCAGATTTTGTTACTACTACTACGCACAAAACATTACGTGGGCCTCGTGGTGGTATGATTTTATGTAAGGAAGAATATAAAAAAGAAATTGATAAAAAAATCTTCCCTGGTATTCAAGGTGGTCCATTAGAACATGTTATTGCCGGTAAAGCGATTGCTTTTGGTGAAGCATTACAAGACGAATTTAAAACATACCAAGAGCAAGTCATCAAAAATGCTCAAACTTTAGCATCAACATTGACAAACGAAGGTTTCAGAGTTGTTTCAGGAGGTACTGATAATCATCTTGTAGCAGTTGATGTGAAATCATCAGTTGGTATCACAGGTAAAATTGCTGAAGAAACATTAGATGCGATTGGTATTACATGTAACAAGAACACAATACCATTCGATCAAGAAAAACCATTTGTTACAAGTGGTATTAGATTAGGAACGCCTGCAGCAACTACTAGAGGTTTTGATAAAAAAGCATTCGAAGAAGTTGGAAAAATTATTAGTTTAGTGCTTAAGAATCCAGAAGATGAAAAAACTTTAGAAGAAGGTAAATCTAGAGTGAAGGCATTAACTACAAATCATCCTTTATACAATTAATATTAGGAGGGAAATGAAATGGGCAAGGTTCATGTTTTTGACCATCCATTAATTCAACACAAATTAAGTTATATTCGTGACGTAAATACTGGCACAAAAGAATTCAGAGAATTAGTTGACGAAGTCGGTATGTTAATGGCGTATGAAGTAACAAGAGATTTAGATTTACAGGACGTTGAAATCGAAACACCAGTGACAAAAATGGTAGCAAAACGTTTAACAGGTAAAAAATTAGCGTTTGTTCCAATTTTAAGAGCTGGCTTAGGCATGACACAAGGTATTCTTAACCTCGTGCCAGCGGCTAGAATAGGTCATATTGGATTATATAGAGATCCAAAGACTTTAGAGGCAATAGAATACTTTGCTAAATTACCACAAGATATTGAAGAGCGTGAAATTGTTGTAGTTGATCCTATGTTAGCAACAGGTTCTTCTGCTATAGAAGCAATTAATTCATTGAAAAAACGCGGGGCGAAACATATTCGTTTTATGTGTTTAGTTGCTGCACCTGAAGGTGTAGAAAAGATGAAAGAAGCGCATGAAGATGTAGATATCTACATTGCTGCATTAGATGATAGATTAGACGAACATGCATATGTAACACCTGGTTTAGGTGATGCTGGTGATCGTTTGTTTGGTACAAAATAGTGACATCCAGGAGTGGAGTAAAATGAAGAAAATTATGACTGTTTTTGGCACTCGTCCAGAAGCAGTGAAAATGGCACCTCTGGTCAAAGCATTACAAGAAAGTAATGCTTTGGAGCCAGTAGTCGTAGTTTCAGCACAACACCGAGAAATGTTAGATGGTGTTTTAGATACTTTTAACATTCAACCAGACTATGATTTAGATATAATGACGCAAGGTCAAACATTATCACAAATTACGTCGAAAGTGTTAATGAAGCTCGAAAGTGTTATTCAAGAAGAACAACCGGATATGATTTTGGTACATGGTGATACTATGACCACGTTTGCTGGTAGTTTAGCTGCATTTTACAATCAAGTTCCTATTGGTCATGTTGAGGCAGGATTGAGAACATGGGATAAATATGCTCCGTTTCCTGAAGAAATGAATAGACAAATGGTAGGGGTAATGGCAGATTTAAATTTTGCCCCTACATTTAATGCTGCCCAAAATTTGCTAGATGAAAACAAATCAGAGGAGAGTATTGTAGTAACTGGAAATACAGCGATTGATGCCATGAAAACTACAATAAAAACACACTATGATTCAGCAATTCTCAAACGCCATCCCGGTAAACGTATTGTTTTATTAACTGCTCATCGTAGAGAGAATATTGGCGAACCTATGGAACGTATTTTTCAAGCTGTACGTAATATTGTTGAGACGTATAGCGATGTGGTAGTTGTCTATCCAATGCACAAAAACCCAAAGGTAAGAGCAATTGCAAACAATTATTTGGCAGGACATGACAGAATAGAATTAATAGAACCATTAGGTGTAACTGATTTTCACAATTTTGCAAATCAGTCTCATATTATTCTAACTGATTCTGGTGGCATCCAAGAAGAAGCGCCATCACTTGGTAAACCTGTCTTAGTGTTAAGAGATGCAACAGAACGACCTGAAGGAGTAACGGCTGGCACATTAAAAATTGTAGGTACTTCAACAGCAACAATAGAACAAGCAACTAAAGAGCTTTTAGATAATCAGCATAGCTACGAAGCAATGAGTGAAGCAAAAAACCCTTATGGTGATGGCAATGCATCGAGTCGCATTTGTGAGCATATTAAATATTATTTTGGCATAATTGATAAAAAGCCAAATTCATTTGTTTAAATGTGACAATTTTATGTCGACTGCAAAAAAACTTATTTAACAATTTTAATAGAATTGACACGACTTACAGGCTATATTATTATTAAATTTGTATGAGTGGAACGGTTTTCATAAACGAATGAAATAGACGAAATGAGGCACAAAATTGAAACGTTTCTCCATCATTTTCAATCAATATATACAATACTATCTATACTTATTAATTGTATTGATTATTGTGTGTTTTTTCACACAATCACCTTTTATATTGGGGTTAATCATAGGTACTGTTGGTTCGTTACTCAATACGATTATTTTCGAATATTACTTAGCGAAAGCTAAGAAGAGTGACACGATACATATTTCTACGGGCAATATTTGGAGATATTTGGTAGCGATTTTAGCTTGTACCATATGGGTCTTTTTTAAAGACAATATCAATATTTTTGGTGTGGCTTTAGGTTTAATGATTTCTTATGTTGTGGTAACAATTAAACCGTTTATTCATAAGAAAAAAAACTAGTAAAAGAGAGGTGAAATTGTATGCAACACGACAACCCTCTTGTCAGTTGGAATGTATTTGGTTTAGACCTCGTGTTTAATTTATCATCAATTATGATGTTAATTATTACAGCGATTATTGTATTTGTACTAGCTATTATATGTACACGTAATCTTCAAAAACGTCCAACCGGCAAGCAAAACTTCATAGAATGGGTTTTTGACTTTGTTCGAGGTATTATTGAAAGCAATATGGCATGGTCAAAAGGTGGTCAATTCCACTTCCTTGCAGTTACTTTGATCTTGTTTATCTTTGTGAGTAATATGCTTGGCTTACCATTCTCTATTGTGTCAGGACATACGTTGTGGTGGAAATCACCAACAGCAGATGCCACTGTTACATTAACACTGTCAACGCTAATAATTCTGTTGACGCATTATTATGGTATTAAAATGCGTGGCACAAAGAGTTACTTTGGTAATTACACAAAACCTATTTTCTTATTACCAATCAATTTATTCGAGGAGTTCACTTCAACTTTAACGTTAGGTCTTCGTCTTTACGGTAATATTTATGCTGGTGAATTATTACTTACTCTTTTATCAGGATTAGTAGTTAATAACTTGTTATGGGGTTGGATTATAGGTTTACCAGGTTTAGTTGTTTGGCAAGCATTCTCGATTTTCATAGGTTCAATTCAGGCCTATATTTTCATTATGCTATCAATGGTTTATATGTCACACAAAGTACAAGATAGCCATTAAAAATAAAATTATAAAACAATTTTTAGGAGGATTTATTAATGAATTTAATCGCAGCAGCAATCGCAATTGGTTTATCAGCATTAGGTGCAGGTATCGGTAACGGTCTTATCGTATCTAGAACAGTAGAAGGTGTAGCACGTCAACCAGAAGCACGTGGACAATTAATGTCAATTATGTTCATCGGTATTGGTTTAGTTGAGGCATTACCAATCCTTGGTCTTGTAATTTCATTCATCGTAATGTTCATGTAATTACACTTTAAAAAAGGCGAAGTCGTTTTTTGACTTTCGCCATTCGTTTTTATCTAACAGCAAATAGTTACAATGAAAGAAAGGAGTGTATGAGCTAGTGAATGCGATGACAAATACATTAGTATTAGGTGCAAGCCAAGCTAGTGGTGTTCAGTGGGGTACGATCATTGTTACCTTAATTACTTTTCTTGTTTTATTAGCATTATTGAAAAAGTTTGCATGGGGTCCTTTAAAAGAAGTTATGGACAAACGTGAACGTGATATAAATAAAGACATTGATGATGCTGAACAAGCTAAATTAAATGCACAAAAATTAGAAGAACAAAATAAACAAACTTTAAAAGAAACACAGGACGAGGTTCACAAAATACTAGAAGACGCAAAAGTACAAGCACGTCAACAACATGAAGAAATTATCAATGAAGCTAATGTACGCGCAAATGGCATGATTGAAACAGCACAAAATGAAATCAACAGCCAAAAAGAACGTGCAATTGCGGATATTAATAATCAAGTGTCTGACTTGTCGGTACTAATTGCATCTAAAGTATTACAAAAAGAAATTAGTGACCAAGATCAAAAAGAACTAGTTGCTAAGTACCTTAAAGAGGCAGGGGATAAATAATGGCTATTGTAGCTAACAAGTATGCTAAAGCATTATTTGACGCTTCTAAAGATGCAGAAATACTAGATAGTGTTTATGACGAGTTTTCAATAATCCATGAGGCTGTACAATCTGAGATTCCTAATTTAGTAGCAATGGATCAGGATCCTCAAATAGATGGTCATCATCGTCGTAGAATCGTAGGTATTGTATTTGGTAATTCTAATCAATACATACAAAATATGCTGATGATTCTTGCATCTAATCGTCATTTAGGGCTAATCGATAAAATTTATAATGCATTTACTCAACAATACAACGAATTTTACAACCGTGATTATGCAGTAGTTGAATCTGTATATGAATTGTCAGAACAAGAGTTATCAGAAATCGAAACAATAATAACAAATAAAACACAATTATCTAAAGTCATTCTTTCAAATGAAATTAATCCTGCTTTAATTGGTGGAATTAGAATTAATGTAGGTACAAAAGTAATGGACGCAAGTATACAAAATGATCTTGCACAATTAGAAAAACATTTCAAAAGAGTGAACTAATAAATATTAAAGGAGTGACATAGATGGCCATTAAAGCTGAAGAAATTAGTGCATTATTGCGCTCACAAATTGAAAACTATGAGTCAGAAATGTCTGTTACGGATGTTGGAACTGTACTTCAAATTGGTGACGGTATTGCATTAATTCACGGACTAAACGATGTTATGGCTGGAGAATTAATAGAATTCAAAAGTGGTGTACTAGGTTTAGCACAAAACTTAGAAGAATCTAACGTCGGTGTTGTTATTTTGGGACCATATCAAGATATCAAAGAAGGGGACGAAGTAAAACGTACAGGTCGTGTTATGGAAGTTCCTGTTGGTGAAGAAATGGTTGGTAGAGTAGTTAACCCATTAGGTCAACCAATTGATGGACAAGGCCCAATTAATACCTCTAAAACAAGACCAGTGGAGAAAAAAGCTACTGGTGTAATGGATCGTAAATCAGTTGATCAACCTTTACAAACTGGTATTAAAGCGATTGATGCCTTAGTACCTATTGGTAAAGGACAACGTGAATTAATTATTGGTGACCGTCAAACAGGTAAAACAACATTAGCAATTGACACTATTTTAAACCAAAAGAGCGAGAATACTATTTGTATTTACGTAGCAATTGGTCAAAAAGATTCAACAGTACGTGCGAATGTTGAGAAATTACGTCAAGAAGGCGCATTAGACTATACTATCATTGTTTCAGCATCAGCTGCAGACCCAGCGCCAATGTTATATATTGCACCTTATGCAGGAGTGACAATCGGCGAAGAATTTATGTTTGATGGTAAAGACGTATTAATTGTTTATGATGATTTAACAAAACAAGCAGCAGCTTATCGTGAATTATCATTATTATTACGTAGACCACCAGGCCGTGAAGCATACCCAGGTGATGTCTTCTACTTACATAGTAGATTACTTGAAAGAGCAGCAAAATTAAATGATGAACTAGGCGGCGGTTCTATTACTGCTTTACCTATCATTGAAACACAAGCTGGCGATATTTCTGCGTATGTGCCAACAAACGTAATTTCAATCACAGATGGACAAATTTTCTTACAATCTGATTTATTCTTCTCAGGAGTTAGACCAGCAATCAATGCTGGACAATCTGTATCTCGTGTAGGTGGATCAGCGCAAATTAAAGCAATGAAAAAAGTTGCTGGTACGTTAAGACTAGACTTAGCTTCTTATCGTGAATTAGAATCATTTGCACAATTTGGTTCAGATTTAGATGAATTTACTGCACAAAAATTAGAACGTGGTAAACGTACAGTAGAAGTGTTGAAACAAGATAAAAACAAACCACTACCTGTTGAAAACCAAGTATTAATTATTTTTGCATTAACTAAAGGTTATTTAGACGATATCCCAGTAGCAGATATTACTCGTTTTGAAACTGAATTTAATCAATGGGCAAAATCAAATGCTTCATCATTACTTGATGAGATTAGAAATTCAGGTGGATTACCAGAAAACGAAAAATTTGAAGCTGCGATTAATGAATTTAAAAAGAGCTTTAGTCAATCACAATAATTAATATAAGCTACAAAAGGTGGTGAGATAATGGCATCTCTTAAAGAGATTGATACACGTATAAAATCTACGGAAAAAATGAAACAAATTACTAAAGCAATGAACATGGTTTCAAGTTCAAAACTACGTCGTGCTGAAAGTAATACAAAACAATTTGCTCCGTATATGGAAAAAATGCAAGATGCGATTACTGCAGTTGCTGGAGCTAATAAAAACTCTAGTCATCCAATGTTACAACAACGTGAAGTTAAAAAGAGTGGCTATTTAGTTATTACAAGTGATCAAGGTTTAGCTGGTGCATATAATGCTGGTGTATTAAAAAACTTGTTGAATGATATAAAAAGTAAACATGAACGAGCAGATGAATATGAAATTTTAGTACTAGGTCAAACGGGTGTTGATTTTCTCAAAAACAGAGGCTATGAAGTAAAAGGTTCAATCGTTGATATTGCTGACCAACCATCCTTTAAATCTGTTCAAGCGATAGCTAAAAAGGCTATTGATTTATATGGAGATGAAGAAATCGACGAATTAAACATTTACTTTAGTCATTTTGTCACTGTATTAGAAAACAAACCATCTAAGAAAACTGTCTTACCATTATCTCCAGAAGATTCCAGTCTAGGACATGGTCAAATGTCATCATATGAATTTGAACCAGACAAAGAATCTATATTGAGCGTTATTTTACCACAGTATGTGGAAAGCTTGATTTATGGCACAATACTTGATGCTAAAGCAAGTGAACATGCAGCACGAATGACTGCAATGAAAAACGCAACAGATAATGCAACAGAACTTATCGATGATTTATCACTCGAATATAATAGAGCTCGTCAAGCAGCTATCACACAACAAATTACTGAAATTGTTGGTGGCTCAACTGCACTTGAATAGAATAATAAAGGAGGAAAATTAACATGGGAGTAGGCCGTGTAACGCAAATTATGGGTCCAGTCATTGATGTTCGTTTTGAACATAATGAAGTGCCAGCAATTAACAATGCCTTAGTTCTAGATGTAGAAAAAGACAATGAAACAACAAGTTTGACGTTAGAAGTAGCGCTTCAATTAGGCGACGATGTGGTCCGTACAATTGCAATGGATGGTACAGAAGGTGTTAAACGTGGCACTGAAGTAAAAGATACTGGCAATAGTATTAGTGTACCTGTTGGTGATGCGACACTTGGAAGAGTGTTTAATGTATTAGGTGACACAATCGATTTGGATGAAAAAATTGATGATTCAGTACGTCGTGACCCAATTCATAGAGAATCACCTGCATTCGATCAATTATCTACGAAAGTAGAAATATTAGAAACAGGTATTAAAGTTGTAGATTTATTAGCACCGTATATTAAAGGTGGTAAAATCGGATTATTTGGTGGTGCAGGTGTAGGTAAAACTGTACTTATTCAAGAATTAATTAATAACATCGCTCAAGAGCATGGTGGTATTTCAGTATTCGCAGGTGTAGGTGAACGTACACGTGAAGGTAACGATTTATACTTCGAGATGAGTGATAGTGGCGTTATTAAAAAGACAGCGATGGTATTCGGTCAAATGAACGAGCCACCTGGTGCACGTATGCGTGTAGCACTTTCAGGCTTAACTATGGCAGAGTACTTCCGTGATGAAGAAGGTAAAGATGTATTATTATTCATCGATAATATCTTCAGATTTACACAAGCTGGTTCTGAAGTATCAGCTTTATTAGGTCGTATGCCTTCAGCCGTAGGTTATCAACCAACATTAAGTACAGAAATGGGTCAATTACAAGAACGTATTACATCAACTACGAAAGGTTCGGTAACTTCTATCCAAGCAGTATTCGTACCTGCCGATGACTATACCGATCCAGCTCCAGCAAACGTATTTGCTCATTTAGACTCTACAACAAACTTAGAACGTAAATTAACAGAAATGGGTATTTATCCAGCGGTTGACCCACTTGCTTCTACATCAAGAGCGCTTGAACCATCAGTTGTTGGACAAGAGCATTATGATGTAGCACGACAAGTACAATCAACACTTCAAAAATACCGTGAATTACAAGACATTATTGCAATTTTAGGTATGGATGAATTATCCGAAGATGATAAAAGTACAGTTGAACGTGCACGTAGAATTCAATTCTTCTTATCACAAAACTTCCACGTTGCTGAACAATTCACAGGACAAAAAGGTTCTTATGTTCCAGTTAAACGAACTGTTGAAGACTTCAAAGATATCTTAGAAGGTAAGTATGATCACATTCCTGAAGATGCTTTCCGTCTTGTTGGTAGTATGGACGACGTATTAGCAAAAGCAAAAGATATGGGTGTTGAAGTTTAAAATTAGGAGGTAAGGATAATGAACACATTAACCCTAAATATTGTCACTCCTAATGGTGCTGTATACGAACGTGAAGACATTGAACTTGCTGTATTACAAACTACAGCTGGCGAAATGGGTGTCATGTGGGGACATATTCCTACAGTTGCAGCATTAAAAATCGGCTATGTCAAAGTGAATTTTGATAGTGGTTCAGAATATATTGCAGTGAGTGAAGGCTTTGTTGAGGTTAGACAACATAAATTATCAGTTATTGTACAAACTGCAGAACGTGCGAATGAAATAGATGTCGCTAGAGCACAATTAGCGAAATCAAAAGCAGAATCGCACTTGGCTAATGAAGACGACAACAGTGATATCTATAGAGCAAAACGCGCGTTAGAACGTGCAAATAATAGATTACGTGTCGCTGAATTACAATAAATTAATAAAGAGGTTGGGACAATATTAATTTGTTCCAACCTCTTTTCATTTTGGCAGTAGCTGACTGCATTGAAAATGCGCTTCAAAGCAAGCTTGTTTCAACGCTAGTCATCCTTGCCGGGGTGGGACGACGAAATCATTTTTTCAAAATCAGATTTCTGTCCCACTTCATGTTTTATTCGAAATCTTTTTTCATATTGGCAGTAGCTGACTGCATTGAAAATGCGCTTCAAACCAAGCTTGTTTCAACGCTAGTCATCCTTGCCGGGGTGGGACGACGAAATCATTTTTTCAAATCAGATTTCTGTCCCACTCCCTCTTTTTAATGTTTAAAATATAAAAATAAGTGAAAATATAAATTATTAGACTTACTTTTACAAAACCATTCTTTATGAAATATAGAATGTAAATCGTAACTTATTATTCTTAATTAATGTACATATTGAGTATGTGAAAGTATCTTTTAACAATTATTTCGTGTAAAATAATTAATTAGAGAATAATGAGGAGAATTGAAAATGGAATATCTAGGTCAATTTGCAATAGTACATTTAATATTACATGTTATCTGTATTTGTATAAGTTATTGGGCATTGAATGCTGTAAGATTAGAACAGTTTTTTAAAAAGGGTTTCCCCGTTCAAGTACAAATATGTATGATTTTTATTGCTATATTTTTAGGTACTGCAGTAAGTAATTTTATAATTGATTTATTACAATTTTCTACACAACTAAAATATTTGATGAAATAGGTCAAATACTTGTGAATTATTTTTCAATAAAGATATAATAATTTTGAAAGTAACTAAAAATATAATATTTAAAAGAGTCTGAAATAGGAGTTTAAAGTGGAGGATATTAAGATGGACAAAATAGTTATCAATAGCGGAAATAAACTAACTGGAGAAGTTAAAGTTTCAGGTGCTAAAAATGCAGTTTTACCTGTATTAACAGCATCATTATTAGCTTCAGAAGGTGAAAGTAAACTATTAAACGTGCCTGCATTAAGTGATGTAGAAACGATTAATAATGTAATATCTACATTAAATGCAGAGGTTTCATACAACAAAGAAGAAGAATACGTATCTGTAGATGCAACCAAAACTTTATTTGAAGAAGCTCCTTACGAATATGTAAGTAAAATGAGAGCAAGTATTTTAGTAATGGGTCCGTTATTAGCACGCTTAGGTCATGCTAAAGTAGCGTTACCAGGTGGATGTGCTATTGGCTCTCGACCAATCGAACAACATATTAAAGGCTTTGAAGAATTGGGCGCTGAAATCCATATGGATGGTGGATTTATTTATGCAAATGCTCAAAATGGCTTAAAAGGAACAACAATACATTTAGATTTTCCAAGTGTTGGTGCAACACAAAATATTATAATGGCGGCGTCATTAGCCGAAGGAAAAACAATTTTAGAAAACGTAGCACGTGAACCTGAAATTGTAGATTTGGCTAACTATATAAATGAAATGGGCGGCAATGTATTAGGTGCTGGTACTGATACAGTCACTATAAATGGTGTGGAAAAACTACACGGTGTAGAACATGCAATTATTCCAGATAGAATTGAAGCAGGTACTTTACTTATCGCTGGCGCAATTACACGTGGTGATGTATTAGTAAACGGTGCAATAAAAGAGCATATGACAAGCTTAGTGTATAAACTGGAAGAAATGGGAGTAGATTTAGAATACTTAGATGATGCTATACGCGTACGAGCAACTGAAGAACTAAAACCAGTGGATATTAAAACTTTACCACATCCTGGATTCCCTACAGATATGCAATCCCAAATGATGGCATTATTATTGACTGCAGAAGGTAATAAAGTTGTAACTGAAACAGTTTTTGAAAATCGTTTTATGCACGTAGGCGAATTCAAACGTATGAATGCTAACATTTCAGTTGAAGGTCGCAGTGCTAAAATTGAAGGTAAAAGTGAATTACAAGGTGCACAAGTTAAAGCCACAGACTTACGTGCAGCAGCTGCATTAATATTAGCTGGGTTAGTTGCACAAGGTACAACACAGGTGACAGAACTTAAGCACCTTGATCGTGGTTATGTTGACTTACATGGCAAATTAAAATCATTAGGTGCAGATATCGTACGCGTTCAAGATTAATGCTAATTTACACAATGAATTAAGTTGGAGGAACTTAAAATGGAAACAATTTTCGATTATAATCAAATCAAGCAAATCATCCCACATAGACAACCTTTTTTACTCATTGATAAAGTGGTTGAGTATGAAGAAGGTAATCGTTGTGTAGCGATTAAACAAGTGTCTGGTAACGAACCATTTTTCCAAGGTCATTTTCCAGAGTATGCAGTAATGCCTGGTGTGTTAATTACTGAGGCGTTAGCTCAAACTGGCGCAGTGGCAATGTTAAATAGCGAGGAGAATAAAGGGAAATTAGCTTTATTTGCTGGTATTGATAAATGTCGCTTTAAACGTCAAGTTGTTCCAGGTGATACTTTGACATTAGAAGTTGAAATTACAAAAATTAAAGGACCTATAGGTAAAGGTACTGCTAAAGCAACGGTAGATGGTCAAGTAGCATGTAGTTGTGAATTGACATTTGCAATACAAGACGCATAATTATAAAGCGAAAGGTGTTCAAAAACCTTCGTTGCATTGTAATAGTTAATACTATATGTAAAGAGTCTAACACATTAATAGATATGCTTTATTTAAAATTTTCACTTTAATAAGTGTTATTTAGACAAAGGCATTTCATAATGTGTTCAGGCTCTTTTTTTGATGCGTAAATTATACTTTTTAAGAAAACAAAATTAAAGAAACACTTTTGATATAAGTCATTTTGACAAAAACAAAAGTGTCTAAGTAAGTTAATTATAGTTTTATATTATGTGTTAAATCATTCCGTACATTTAATGTTTGTCGCTTTTCTCATCTTTTAAACGAGGTTTCGATTGCATCAATCTATTAAATGATGTTTTAAGTTCATCTCCTGTAAGACCTTCATCGATGAGTTGTTCTAATAAACTTTCAGCATATACTTGTCTTAATGTATAGATATGGCATTCAAAAACTACAGAAATAGAATGTTGTAATTTAGTAATATGCTTTATCGTGGCATCAAAGAGTGCAGGATCATTTGAAGGTCGTGTGATAACAACACGAATATCTAATAAACTATCGTCTTCTTGAAAAGCTTTCATTGTTTCATAGTGATAATCTGAAATGACGATTTCTAATAACCAGCCAGTGCCACTATTCTCTTTATTGATAATGACACCATCTTCTAATTCGTATTCAGTGACACCACCGTTTTCTGATACGATTTGAAATCTTACGGCTTTAAATGTTTTCATCGTCTCACATCCATTAATAAAATTTAAAAATTACTATATCTACATTTATGTACCCATTATAACGTAATTTTAAATTCAGAAGCTAGTTATTATAAAATATAGAATGTTTCTGTCAACAATCACTTACTTTTAGCGTTTTGACGGTATAGCTACTAATTGTATATGATATCGATAAGGAGGTGACATATGATTAACCACATAGTCGTTGTTGGACGACTGACGAAAGACCCGAAAATTTATAGTAATCAGGGTAAACATCTAGCAACCTTTAGTTTAGCTGTAGATCGTCATTACAAATACAAAACAGAGCATCAAGCATGTGATTATTTAAATTGTAAAGCTTTAGGTACTCGAGCACTTAACATTAAACAATATTTATCACAAGGCTCTTTAGTAGCCATTATCGGGAATCTACAATCATCTAAGTATGATAAAGTAGGGCAAACACATTTTATTACCGAGATATTAGTGGAAACAATTAGATTTCTTTCTCCTAAATCGCTAACACAAGTTTCAACGGCCTGTAGTCCTAATCCTATCGGCTTGAAACTATAAAAATTCTACATTATTTAATTTGAAGTTTATATGCCAAAACTACCATCTTATTTCAAATTTATCTCCCAATATAAACCACTATGATATACACTTTTAAATCCTAATATCAATTATACTTCTTTGAAATGGCCATCTTTCATTTTATGATTGGTGGCTATTTCTTTGAATTGTGATTAAATAGTATGCAGAATAATCTGATAAATTACATGATAATTACATACCAATATATAAATTATGCTCAATTTAAATTTGATATGAAGGTAATAATCGGCATTTTTGGTTATGTTTTTTATGACATTGTATGTAATTAGGTTGTAAAAAAAGCCAATACTTTTTTATTTTGTTGTAACCTACAAGGTGATTTTGGATGTTATAGTGGTAACTGCAAATTGATAATAAAAATTATTTACCTTATAGGAGGATTATTAACAATGAAAAAGACAGTAATTACTTCAACATTAGCACTAGGATTAGGTGTAACAGGAGTAGCATCTGGACAAGCTGATGCTTCTGAACAAGGTATTGATAAAGCACAATTAGCACATACAGCACAAAATAACCCTCAACAATTAAATGACGCGCCAATTCATGAAGGTGCTTATAACTATGATTTTAATCACGATAAAGTAGATTACAATTTTGATTCAGATGGAACTTATTGGTCATGGAGTTACAATAGCTATGGTCAAGGAACAGCTGATACTAATGCTCAATCAACTCAAGATACTGAGCAATCAGCACCAGCAGAACAAGCAACATCAACAGAACAAAGTGAGCAAGCTGAACAACCACAACAAACAGCTGCACCACAAACTGAAGAAACTCAACAACCACAACAAGAATCAACTTCTTCAAACAGTGAAAGCTCAAGTGAAGCTACAAGTGGTTCATCTGTAAATGTTAACTCTCATTTACAAACAATCGCTCAACGTGAATCAGGTGGCGATATTACAGCTATTAATCCAAGTTCAGGAGCTGCAGGTAAATATCAATTCTTACAAGCTACTTGGGATTCAGTAGCACCAGCTGAATACGTTGGTGTATCACCAGCAGAAGCTCCAGAATCAGTACAAGATGCAGCTGCAGTTGAATTATACAACACAGTTGGTCCATCACAATGGGTTACTGCATAATTTAAATAATTGTAAATGAATATAAGGATTTAATTTCGAGGCTAGGACAATATTAATTGTCCTAGCTTCTTTTCATATTGGCAGTAGCTGACTGCATTGAAAATGCGCTTTAAACCAAGCTTGTTTCAAGGCTAGTCATCCTTGCCGGGGTGGGACGACGAAATCATTTTTTCAAAATCGGATTTCTGTCCCACTCCCTATTTATATCTAATTTTGCAATATGAATAGGATTTTGTTATGTTAATAGTAATATAATAATAAAACTGCTAGGGGTGCCTATTGGCTGAGATGATATTAGTTATCAGACCCTTATAACCTGATTTGGTTAATACCAACGTAGGAAAGTGGACTAATAAAGTAGAGCATAGTTTAATTCTGCCTAATTTGTACTGCATTCTTACGTTGAATGTGGTTTTTTAATAGGAGGAATTATACATGACATTTTCACAAGAATTAAAAACTGCATCACAATCCATCATTGATGATATTTATCAAGATGGTTTTATACAAGACATGTTAACTGGCACTTTGTCAGAAGCTGCAGCGAAATTTTATTTAAGAGCAGATGCTTCATATTTAAAAGAGTTTGCGAACATATACGCTTTACTCATTCCCAAAATGGAAAAGTTAGAAGATGTTCAATTTTTAGTAGAACAAATTCAATTTATTGTTGAAGGTGAAGTAGAAGCTCATGAAATTATTGCCGATTTTGTGGGTGAAAATTACGATGCTATTGTACAAGAAAAAGTGTGGCCACCGAGCGGAGATCATTATATTAAACATATGTATTACAATGCTTACACTAAAGAGAATGCCGCACATACAATTGCAGCAATGGCGCCATGTCCATATGTTTATCAAGTAATCGCACAACAAGCACTCAAAGATCGTAAGTTAAATAACTCAAGTGTATTAGTAAAATGGTTTGAGTTTTATAGTACTGAAATGGATGCCTTAGTAAATATTTTTGATCAACTGATCGATCGACTAACAGTAAATTGCTCTAACGAAGAATTAGTCCAAATTAAAGATGCTTTCCTACAAAGTACAATACATGAGCGACGATTTTTCAATATGGCATATGTACAAGAAGAATGGAATTATGGAGGGAAAGTTAATGAAAAAGCCTAAAATAGCCTTGACTGTCGCAGGTACTGATCCAACAGGTGGTGCAGGCGTAATGGCAGATTTGAAGTCTTTTCATGCATGTGGTGTTTATGGAATGGCAGCTATTACAAGTATCGTTGCACAAAACACTAAAGGTGTACAGCACATTCATAATCTTGACCCTGAGTGGTTAAGCGAACAACTAGAAAGTATTTATGATGATGAGCAACCACAAGCGTTAAAAACAGGTATGATTGCTTCAAAAGATATGATGGAACGTATCCAAGTTTATATTAAGCAACATCCAGAAAAGCCATATGTTATAGACCCAGTTATGCTTGCTAAAAGTGGTGATTCGTTAATGGAAGACGTCGGTAAACAACACTTACAGTCTATATTGTTGCCTTATGCAACGGTTGCTACACCAAATATTCCAGAAGCAGAAGAAATTACTGGTATCAAAATTAATGATGAGTCTTCTATTTATCAAGCAGGTAACATATTTATCAAAGAAATTGGTAGTAAAGGCGTAGTGATAAAGGGAGGTCATTCGGCTGATTTAACTGAGTCAAAGGATTATTTATTTACTCAAGATGATGTGTTTACATTTACTGAACCACGTTTTGAAACTAAACATACACATGGTACGGGCTGTACTTTCTCAGCTGTAATTACGGCTGAACTTGCTAAGGGTAAATCGATTTATGATGCTGTTAAAAAAGCCAAAAAATTTATTTCTTTAAGTATTGAATATACACCGGAAATAGGTTATGGCAGAGGCCCAGTTAACCATTTTGCTTATATGAAAAAGGTAGGTTTAGATGATGAATAATTTAGAAAAACTGCGTCAACACAACCCATTAGTTATATGTTATACCAATGATGTAGTTAAACATTTTACTGCTAATGGTTTATTAAGTATTGGTGCCAGCCCAGCAATGAGTGAAGCGCCAGAGGAAGCCTCTGAATTTTTAGCAGCTGCTGGAGCTTTAGTGATTAATATCGGTACGTTAACCAAACAAAGTGCAAAAGATATGTTGGAAATTGCTAAAATAGCCAATGAAGAAAATACACCCATTGTTTTTGATCCAGTAGCAGTTGGTGCTTCCCAATTCAGAAAATCATTCTGTCAACAATTTTTAGAAGAAGTAGATGTAACTGTAATTAAAGGAAATGCTTCTGAGATATTAACATTAATTGATTCTAAAACAACTATGAAAGGTACAGATAGTAATACTGCATTAGATGTGGTAACAATAGCCAAAAAAGCACGACAATTGTTACAAACAACGATAGTGATTACAGGTGAAATAGATGTCATTGCACACGAAGACAAAATACTAAAATTAGCCAATGGTGCGCCAATGTTAACGCGTATCACTGGTGCAGGATGTTTATTAGGAGGTATTATCGCTAGCTTTGTAAATAAACAGTTAGCGCCTAAAGTAGACATAATTGAAGAAGCTGTCAGCATTTATAATATTGCTGCCGAGCAAGCTGCTCAGGCAATTAACGGACCAGGTGCATTTTTGACTCAGTTTATTGATGCGCTTTATAACGTAACATATGATGATTATTTGGCACAGCGACAAGTTGAAGAGGTGTAAGTAATGCAAAAAGAAGATTTAAAACTATATTTTATCTGTGGTACACAAGATATAAATGATGGTCAGTCGATTGAACAAATATTGAAGACTGCGTTAGAAGCAGGTATCACAATGTTTCAGTTTAGAGAAAAAGGATCAAGCGCTTTACAAGGAGCTGAGAAAGAAGCATTAGCACGTAAGTTGCACACGTTGTGTAAAGGTTATAACGTCCCATTTATTGTTAATGATGATATTGAGTTAGCGTTGACGATTGAAGCGGATGGTGTTCATGTAGGACAAAATGATACTGATGTGCAGCAATTTAGACAACACTTTACAAACAAAATAATAGGTTTAAGTGTAGGTACAGTTGAGGAGTATAAACAATCTGATTTGAGTTATATTGACTATATCGGTGTAGGACCAATGTTTGATACGAGTTCGAAAGCAGACGCTAATGCACCAGTTGGCCCGACAATGATAACAACACTGCGTAGTTTAGTTGGAAACATGCCTATTGTAGGAATTGGTGGTATCACAACGAGTAACTTTCAGCCTGTCTTAGCAGCAGGTGCGGATGGTATATCAGTGATTTCTGCAATAAGTAAAAGTGACGATATTACAAAAACAATTCGATATTTTTTACAATCTGTAGAATAAAAGATAAAATTTTTGTTTTTGATTTCCACTTTATGTTGAATATGATAAAATGATTTTTGTGTGAATATATCATTAGAGGTGGAAAAATGAAGAAAAAAGCGCTACTACCTTTACTTCTAGGAGTAATGGTATTTTTAGCAGGGTGTGACTATTCAAAACCAGAAAATAGAAATGGTTTTTTCTTTAATACATTTGTTGAACCAATGGATAAAGTTATACATTGGTTAGGTCAAGCGTTTAATAATGATTATGGTTTGGCTATTATTGTTATTGTATTAGCAATTCGTATTATTTTATTACCATTTATGTTATCAAATTATAAAAATAGTCATATGATGCGTGAAAAAATGAAGGTTGCTAAGCCTGATATTGATGCAATTCAAGAAAAAGTGAAACGTTCACGTACGCAAGAAGAGAAAATGGCAGCTAACCAAGAAATGATGGAAGTATATAAAAAATATGATATGAATCCAATGAAGAGTATGTTAGGTTGTTTACCAATACTAATTCAAATGCCAGTAATTATGGGATTATTCTTCGTATTAAAATATCCATCTAGTGGTGGTTTTACGGATCATCCGAACTTCTTATGGTTTGATTTGGCTAAACCAGATATTTGGATTACGATTATTGCAGGTATTTTATATTTCTTACAAGCCTATGTATCAAGTTTAAGTATGCCTAATGAACAACGTCAGATGGGCTATATGATGATGGTTATTTCACCAATCATGATAGTTTGGATTTCGTTAAGTTCAGCATCAGCACTTGGTTTATATTGGTCTGTCAGTGCCGCCTTCTTGATTGTCCAAACTCAAATAGCAAATATGCATTATTCTAAAGTTGCTAAAAGAGAAGTTGCACCAATGTTAGAAGCATTTAACAAAGAAAATGAAGGCAGCGAGAAAAAAGGTAAAAACACTCAAATTGCTTCAAAGAAGAAAAAGAAATAATTGATTTAGATAGTTAGAAAAAGCTAGGACATTAATTGATGTCCTAGCTTTTTTATATTTAAGTATCGGGTTGGAAATGCCATTCAGCGAAAAATTGTTGTATATATAATTGCATAAATTGATGTCTTTCGTGTGCAATTGATTTTGCTGTATCGGTATGCATTAAAGATTTTAGCGTGAATAATTTTTCGTAAAAATGCTTGATTGCGGATGGTGGTAACTGCTCTAGTGCTACTTCGTTCTTTGTCAGTGCTTCTAATGAAGCATCATCTGACCACATCGCTTCATTAAAGTGACCTGCAAACTGAAATGTACGAGCGATACCAATAGCTCCGATCGCATCTAAACGGTCGGCATCACGGACAATTTGTCCTTCTTTAGACAAAGTTATATCGTTGTTTTGCCCATTTTTAAAACTCATATGGTTAATAATAAAACAGATATGAGTTGCGTTTTGTGATGAGACACCAATTTCAGACAAGAATGCTTGTAGTTTAGATACTGCAGTTGTAGCATTAGTTAATTTAGTATCGACAGTGTCATGCAATAGCGCCGCCATTTTTATGACAAAATGATCAGCGGGTTGTTCAAGTGTAGCAATATGTGTTGCTAACTCTACTACACGTAATACATGTGGAATATCATGTCCAGTCGTATCGTGTTCATGAAATGCACACATATATTCGTATGCACGTGTCATTTGGGTTTCTGGGTTCAAAAGATCACTCCATTCGATTCAACTATCAAGTAACAAATCTGTAACTATTACCTGATAGTTGAATTATAACTACTATAATATCGGTGATAACAATCTTGCTATACCTTCTTTAAATTTAATCCATAAACTTCTTTGATCGTATAATTCTTGTGTTAAACGATAAGATACATGCAAGTCATTTTCGAAAGCAGCACGTAGCTGATGTGCAACTTGTATATCATATATAAAGGCATTGATTTCAAAGTTTAATGTAAAACTTCGATGGTCCATATTAGCGGTACCTACACTAGCAATTTCGTCATCAATGACAATGCACTTAGAATGTAAGAACCCATTATCATAATGATAAATATTTACTCCGGCCTCTAATAAAGAAGCTACATTATTATAAGTTGCCCAATATACAAATGGATGATCAGGTTTATTAGGTATCATAATATTGACATTAACACCACCTAAAGCTGCAATTTTAACAGCATCTAAGAAAGCTTGATCAGGAATAAAATAAGGTGATTGAATGTATATTGATTCTTTTGCAGAAGCAATCATTTTCAAATAGCCATATTTAATTTGTTCCCATGCTTCGTCTGGACCACTGGAAGCAATTTGAACACCTATTGTTCCACCAGAATTAACATCTGGGAAATAGCGATCTTCATACTGTAGATTGTCACGTGTAGATTGTGAATTCCAATCGAGCATAAAACGTAATTGCAAGGCATTAACAGCATCTCCTACTATACGTAAGTGGGTATCACGCCAATAGCCAAATTTCTTTTTCAGTCCTAAATATTCATCACCGACGTTAAAGCCACCGACATAACCAATTTGACCATCGATAATGACAATTTTCCGGTGGTTACGGTTATTCATACGTAAATTGATTAATGGTAACTTCGAAGGGAAGAATGCTTCAACTTGACCGCCATTTTTGCGAAAAGATTTAAAATCTTTTAATGACAATGTACGTGAACCCATATCATCATAAAGCATTTTTACCTCAACGCCTTCGGTTAACTTTTGTTCCAATGCCGTTAATATGCTTTTTCCTAAATTATCATTTCTAAAGATGTAATATTGGATATGTATGTAATCCTTAGCTTGAATAATATCATTTAATAAAGCATCGAACTTTTGTCTGCCATCCGTATAAATAGTAACTTCATTATCGGTAGTTAAAAAGGCAGCATTATTATAGAGCAACATTTGTACCATATCTTTAAATTTAACAATTTGATGATTGCCTTTTGAAAAATCATCATTTTTTAAAGCTTCAAGTTGCTCGTTTACAATCATCTCTATACCAATTTTGTCGCTTTCATCTATTTTGAAAATGTGTTTTCTTTGTATTTGACGACCAAATAATAAGTATACGATAAATCCTAATATAGGTATTAATACTAAAATTAATAACCAAGCCCAAATTGAACCGGCAGAACGGCGTTCCATAAAGATAATAGTAAAAGCAAATATTAAATTTAAGATAAACGCACTAATAAGTACAATGTTTAATATGACATTAGAATTATGGTAAAACAATGTAAAGAAATCAATCATAGTGGCATACCTCCAAGTAACTATGTAGTCTTACTGTCGAAACTCTTCGCTATTGTAACATGAAGTAGGCTTTTTATCACTTGACATATACGTCAAGGGGGTATATTATGATGTTGAATTAAAAAGAGAGGTGTTTCACATGACAGAGGTAGACAAAGCGCATCATTCTACTCAGACAAAAGCCAATTTAAAATCACGTTTGAATCGTATAGAGGGGCAAGTAAGAGCGATTAATAGAATGATTGATGAAGATGTTTATTGTGATGATGTCTTAACACAAATCAGAGCAACGCGTTCTGCGTTAAACAGTGTTGCTACAAAATTATTAGATCATCATATGAAGAGCTGTATTATGGACAAAGTGAACGCGGGCGAGCAAGAAGCGGCTATGGAAGAATTACTAGTAACATTTCAAAAGCTCATGAAAGATTAGGGGTGAACAACATGGAATCAAAAGTCATCTTTTTAGCGGGTTTAACGTCTTATAAACAACAAGCACAATTAACACAAAAATTGTTAAATATTATTGGAGTCCATCAAGTACACGTTAGCCTCGAGAAAAGTATTATTCAGATTACATTTGATACACCAGCTAACTTAAATAATATCGAAAAAGAAATATATGATGATGGATATACCATTCTATTTTAAAAGCCACAGAAGTCATTTAATAAAATAACTTCTGTGGTTTTTTAATTTTTTTATAATGCAAAAATATGGAAGGATAAATAAATATTTCAAAAAAATTATGAAATATTGTAGTAACATGAATATAAATAGGGTAAGATTAAATATAAGGTACATAGTTAGGAGTGATGATATGAATAATAACAATGACAAGTTGCACAATGTAGTGAAGCTATTATCATCATTAGGTGTAAACATAAAGAAAACTAAATCAAGATTTGAAGTTATGCATACTTTGCCAAGCACTGCGAAAGCAACGAATCGTTTGAAATAAAGAAAAAGGATCTTAGCGTAAAGCTAAAATCCTTTTTTTATTGCAATTTAGTCAGATGAAACGGGCTGTGCAGCATATTGTTTGGGTTGATAATAAGCAATAGATAAAATAATGCCAATACCACACATTAAGCTCCATAATGAACTACCACCATAGCTAATAAAAGGTAATGGAATCCCCGTAATAGGCAGTAACTGCACCGTCATTCCAATGTTTTGTAAAACATGGAATAAAATTAATGCTGTATAGCCTATGAGGAAGGTTTTGTTAAATGGATGTTCAACATGCGTTGCAAGGCGCATGAAATGGAACATCAGAGCTAAAAAGACTAACAATATAATTACAGATCCGATAAAACCAAATTCCTCTCCAATAACTGAAAAGATAAAATCAGTGTGATTTTCTGGAATATAAACTTCACCATGATTGAACCCTTTACCAAATAATTGCCCAGAACCTATTGCTTTTAATGATTCTGTTAAATGGTAGCCATCGCCACTACTATATGTGTAAGGATCTAACCAGGAATTTATACGGCCGAGCTGATAAGTTTTAACGCCTAACACATTTTCAATCAGAGACGGTTTATAGATCATTGATAAAATAATGGAACCACCAATAACAATACCAGCTATAAATAACGGACCAATGATTTTCCATGTAATACCGCTAACGACAATGACACCAACAATAATTGCGCATAAAACGAGCGTTGTACCTAAGTCGTTTTGTAATAAAATTAACGCCATTGGCAAGGCAGACATTACTATTATTTTTAACAGTAGTTTGAAGTCAGACTCGACTGATTTGTTAAAAGTGAATTTATTATGTCGTGATACTAATTTTGCTAGAGCCATAATCAATACAATTTTCATAAACTCTGATGGTTGTATACTTAAAGGTCCTAACTTATACCAACTTTTAGCACCATTAATGATAGGGGTGAACGGGGTTTCAGGTATAATAATTAAGATAAATAAACCTATGCAAAGTATAAAATATAAAAAGTATGTATACTTCATTAATTTTTTGGGTGAGATGAGCATTATTGAAAATGCAATGATGCCACCAAGTACATAATACAATATTTGTCTAATACTAAAGTTTGTACTATACTGTCCGCCGCCCATAGCAGAATTGATAGTGCTTACACTTATAATTGCTAATAACACAATAACGCCAACTATGATCCAGTCGACGCGTTTAATCCAATGATTATCTTTTAAACGACGTGAACTAAGCATTGCATACTCCTTTAAATCGTAATTCTTTCATTAATAATATAGATTAATTTTACCGAACTTTTAATTATTTTGCCAGAATGATACTACAGTTATGGGAAATTTCTTATTAAAATAAAGTATAATGGTTATTTCTAATCCTCAGTACAAAATTTAATTGAATTCAAGTTAGTTTACAAATGCAAAGATTAGTATAATCGTGATATGATGTAGTTTAAGAATTGTATATGGAGGCAAAAAAGATGGCTAAAGAAAATATATGTATCGTATATGGAGGTAAAAGTGCAGAGCATGATGTATCGATTTTAACAGCACAAAACGTCATTAATGCGATTGATAAAGATGAATATAAAATAGATATTATTTATATTACTAATGATGGTGACTGGAAGAAACAATCAGATATCACAAAAGAAATCTCTGATATTGAAACATTACGATTAAATGATGTTGAAGCGGGTGAAATTTCACAGCTACTAACAACAAGCAATAATAGTAAGCCATATAGTGCAGTATTCCCATTATTACACGGACCAAATGGTGAAGATGGTACGATTCAAGGCTTATTTGAAGTATTAGATTTACCATACGTTGGCAATGGTGTATTAGCAGCTTCAAGCTCAATGGATAAACTTGTCATGAAACAGTTGTTTGCACATAGAGGTTTGCCTCAATTACCATACGTGAGCTTTTTAAGAAGTGAATATCAAAAATATGAAAGTAATATCTTGAAATTAGTACATGATAAACTAGAATACCCAGTCTTTGTAAAACCAGCTAACTTAGGTTCTAGTGTTGGTATAAGCAAATGTAATAATGAAGAAGAACTTAAAACTGGTATTGAAGAAGCATTCCAATTTGACCGTAAACTTGTTATTGAACAAGGAATCGATGCTCGTGAAATTGAAGTAGCGGTGTTGGGCAATGATTATCCTGAAACGACTTGGCCAGGTGAAGTTGTTAAAGATGTAGCATTTTATGATTATAAATCAAAATATAAAGATGGCAAAATCAGCTTGGAAATTCCAGCAGATTTAGATAAAGAAGTGCAACTTACATTACGCAACATGGCTATAGAAGCATTTAAAGCAACGGATTGTGCTGGATTACTCCGTGCAGACTTTTTTGTAACTGAAGATAATCAAATTTTTATTAATGAAACAAATGCAATGCCTGGTTTTACAGCATATAGTATGTATCCAAGTTTATGGGAAAACATGGGGCTAAGCTATTCAGAGTTAGTTAAAAAGTTAATTGAATTAGCAAAACAGAAGCATGAAGATAAGAAGAAAAATAAATATAGTATTGATTGAGGCGGTTGAAAATGATTGAAGTAAAGTTAAAACAAATAAAGTCTTGGATTGATTGTGACATCGACACACAATATTTAGATAACATTATAAGAGGTGTGGAGATAGATTCTCGCCAAATTAAACAAGATATGTTATTTGTGCCTTTTAAAGGTGAACATGTAGATGGACATAAATTCGTATCACAAGCTTTAGCAGATGGCGCAGGTGCATGTTTCTACCAAAAAGATAGTGATTTATCTGAAGTTCAAACAGGACCAATTATTTGGGTAGATGATACATTAATAGCTTTACAACAATTAGCACAAGCGTATTTAAAACATGTCAAGCCACAAGTGATTGCAGTAACAGGTTCTAATGGTAAGACTACGACTAAAGATATGATTGAAAGTGTACTGAAGCCTCAATTTAAAGTGAAAAAAACTCTAGGTAATTATAATAATGAAATCGGCATGCCATTAACAATTTTACAATTAGATCAAGATACTGAAATATCTATTTTAGAAATGGGTATGTCTGGGTTTCACGAAATTGAACTTCTATCAAACATTGCTCAACCCGATATCGCAGTAATTACAAATATTGGGGAATCCCATATGCAAGATTTAGGATCACGGGAAGGGATTGCACAAGCTAAATTTGAAATTACGACAGGATTACAATCAAATGGTTTGTTTATCTATGATGGTGATGAACCTTTATTAACACCACATGTAGCTAATTTACAAGATGTGCAGCTTGCTAGTATTGGCATAAAAGATGGAAATACATATGTTTGTAATGTGCAAGATATAGAAACTGAAGGTATTTCTTTTAACATCAACAGTGAAGAACAATATGATTTACCAATATTAGGGACGCATAATATGAAAAATGCTGCCATCGCTATTGCGATTGGTAAGCACTTAGGATTAGATTACGATACAATCTATCGTAATTTAACACAACTCAAGTTAACGGGAATGCGCATGGAGCAACATATCACTGAAGACGGTGCCATTGTTATAAATGATGCATATAATGCCAGTCCAACAAGTATGAAAGCAGCTATAGATACATTATCAGCTATGTCAGGTAGAAAAATTTTGATTTTAGGTGATGTATTGGAATTAGGACCGAATAGTCAATCAATGCATGAAAGCGTAGGCACATATTTAGCAGATAAGGCAATAGATGTTTTGTATACATTTGGTCACGAAGCACAATATATATATAATAAAGCACAACAACATGTGTCAATTGTCCAACACTTTACCGACAAATCACAACTTATCGAAACAATTTCGAAGGAAATCGAACCACAAGATAAAGTATTGGTTAAAGGTTCCAGAGGAATGCAATTGGAAGAAGTTGTTAATAAACTTATTTAACATTTGAAGAGGCTGGGACATCATTGATGCATCCCAGCCTCATTTTATATTGTCAGTAGGTGACTGAATTGAAAATGTCCTTTAAATGATGTTTTTTCAGTTCTAGTTATTATTTTCGGGGTTGGACGACGCAATCTTTTAAAAATTAGATTTCTGTTCCACTCCTTTTTTATGATTTATAAATATAAAAGAAGTTTGAATTCGCTATATTGATAAATTTAAAAATTAATTAGACTAATAAAAATGAATGTAGAAAAACAAATTAACCGCTTACAACCTATATATTGCAATATTTATTTGATTTATTAAAGTTGAAAAGTATCGGATTAATTGCAGTTATGTAATTTTGCTTTATTGCGATAATATTGTTGAGGTGGTACTATTAAGAAGTTGAAGAAACTTAAATGAACATATATGTATAGAAATTAAGGATAATAAAGGAGAATTATATTGCAAAATTTTAAAGAACTAGGGGTTTCAGAAAAAACAGTAGAAACCTTAGAAGCAATGGGGTTTAGTGAAGCTACACCAATTCAAAAAGATAGCATCCCTTTTGCATTAGCTGGTAAAGATGTCCTAGGTCAGGCACAGACAGGTACAGGTAAAACAGGTGCATTTGGTATCCCATTAATAGAAAAAGTTGTAGGACGTGAAGGGGTACAAGCACTAATTTTAGCTCCAACAAGAGAATTGGCTATGCAAGTTGCAGAACAACTTAAAGCATTTAGTAAAAATCAAAAAGTACAAGTGGTAACTGTTTTTGGTGGTATGCCAATAGATCGCCAAATTAAAGCCTTGAAAAAAGGACCTCAAATCGTGGTAGGTACACCTGGACGTGTTATTGACCATTTAAATCGTCGTACTTTAAAAACGGCTGACATTCATACATTGATATTAGATGAAGCTGATGAAATGATGAATATGGGATTCATTGATGATATGAGATTTATTATGGATAAAATCCCAGCAGAACAACGTCAAACGATGTTATTCTCAGCTACAATGCCTAAAGCAATTCAAACATTAGTACAACAATTTATGAATAATCCAGAAATCGTTAAAACGATGAATGATAAAACATCAAATCCACAAATTGAAGAATTCTATACAATAGTTAAAGAATTAGAAAAATTTGATACTTTCACGAACTTCCTAGATGTACATCAACCAGAATTAGCAATTGTATTTGGACGTACTAAACGACGTGTTGATGAGTTAACGAGTGCTTTATTAACTAAAGGGTATAAAGCTGAAGGTTTACACGGAGATATAACACAAGCAAAACGTTTAGAAGTATTGAAGAAATTTAAAAACGACCAAATTGATATTTTAGTAGCTACTGATGTAGCAGCGCGTGGTTTAGATATTTCTGGAGTAAGTCACGTATACAATTTTGATATACCTCAAGATACAGAAAGTTATACGCACAGAATTGGACGTACAGGACGTGCTGGTAAAGAGGGTATTGCGGTAACATTCGTCAATCCAATTGAAATGGATTACATCCGTCAAATTGAACAAGCGAACAATCGTCAAATGAATGCATTACGCCCACCTCATAGAAAAGAAGTTTTAAAAGCGCGTGAAAATGACATTAAAGAAAAAGTTCAAAACTGGATGGCTAAAGAAAATGAGCCTAGATTACAACGTATCTCTACTGAGTTACTTGAAGAATACAATGACGTAGAATTAGTTGCATCATTATTACAAGAACTTGTTGAAGCAAATGATGAAGTAGAAGTACAATTGACATTTGAAAAACCATTAGCACGAAAAGGTAGACAATCAAAAGGTCCACGCAGAAATAATAACAACAACAAACGTGGCAATAAATTTGATAACAAAAACCGTCGTGCCAAAGGTGGTTACAATAACAAAAAAGGAAAGAAGGATAGACCTTCTGACCGTAAAGACAATAAGAAAACAATGAAAGGTCGCACATTCGCAGACCATAAAAAATAAAATTAATCATCATATATGAGTTTAAGTTACGAGGTTGGAACATTAATTTGTTCCAACCTTTTCTTATGTTTTTGAAATTTGTAGTTACGAGCATATGTTTTAACGCATAATGGTAATTAATTTTGATCTAGTGGATAATTGGTGAAGAGTGATTTGTGATGTTGTGAAGCTAATTTATTGTCCTATACATATATGATATACTAAATGAAAAATTTGGCGATAGAGGAGAATTATAATCTATGACACCACATTTTGTTAAAAGCCCGAAAAGGACATTGCAATATTATTATTTGTTGGCGTCTATGTACTATGTAATACAGCTTATTATTATCCTAATGTTAGGGGTCACTGGGTATTTTGCGCACTGGTCAGATGGGCTTATTTACCTTTGGATTGGATTGTTTATAATTGTTACATGCTACAATTTGATATGGCCTTGGTTGAAATATCAATATACGTATTATCGATTCGACGGTAATCATATTGAAATACATAAAGCATTTATATTTAAAGCAAATGAGGTTTTCAAAATTGAAAGAACACAATTTTTAATAAGAAAAAGTAATCCCTTATTACAAAAATTGAGATTATGCAAAATATCTGCTGTATCAGCTGGACATAATATTGACTGTCCGCTGTTAGATGAAAACATAGCTATTCAATTTGAAAATGACACACTTAAGCAATTAAAGGGGGCTGATTTTGATGTATAAGCCTCAAAAACTGCATCCAATATCGTATCTTTCTGGTGTTATTGAAGCAATTAAGCAAAACATTGTGTTAATCTTTATTTTTATTATCTTTAATTTGGATAGCTTTGATTTCGCTAATCCTAAATCATATATATATCCTGGTATTATTTTAACGATCTTCATAATAACTTTTATATATCACGCCTTGGTAGTTTATAAGACAAAATATTGGATAGAAAATGACCATTTCATTATGGACTATGGTATTGTGACCAAAAAACGCAAAGAATTAAATATTAGACGTATTCAAACCGTAGATACATCACAAGGTGTTATACATCAAATCGTCGGTGGTGTGAAACTACAAATCAAAACACCTAGTGATGGTGTGGAATTAGATACTGTGTCTAAATTACAAAGTGAGCATATTCGTAACACGATAAAACAAATGCAAAATGAAGAACAGCAAGAAGTGACAGATAGCGTAGAAAATGTGACACAAGAAGGACAAGACTATAATAGTGCTAGTACACCACATAAAGTTTTATTTAAATTATCAAAGAAACAATTACTATTCATGGCTATGACAAGTGGTGCAATAGGCATCGCATTGGCTACTATAGCACCGATAATAGGTAGTTTTTCAGAAGTTATTCCTTGGGAGCGGCTATCAGAGAAAGTAGCAAATATCTCACAAGCTATATTTGTTATAGTGTCACTACTTGTAGCAATAATCCTAATCATAAGTTATGTGATTGGAACATTAATTGTCTTTATTAGATACTATAACTATACTTTATCGGCACACAATGATCAGCTGACTATTAGATATGGCTTATTTAATGTGAAAAATATTACAGTACCTACAAACAGGGTTCAAGCTATATTAGAAAAACAATCGTTTGTAAGAAAATTATTTGGTGTAACATCAATAACGTTTGTTACTACAAGTGATACAAAAGTTGAAAGCGATGATACAACTATGGCTGATGGTAATGTTTTGATACTACCATTTATTAAACGTAATTCTGCTTATCGCATGCTACAAGAATTAGTACCTTCATTTGAATTTAAACCTGCAGCAAAAATTATGCCTAACAGAGCATTCCATCGTTATTTTATTAAAGAAGCGGCGATACTATTAATTATTGGAGCGGCACTTAGTTATTTTTGGACGATTTGGGTAATGGTAGTTATCTGTATGATTATAATATTGTTAATTATAAATGCTGTCATTACAGTTAAAAGTTCTGGTTTATATTATTTCGATGATCAATTAGTAATAAGAAACGTTTCGTTAATTGGAATTAAGCAATTTTATTTAAAGAAAGATAAAATATTAGGTATGGAACTTACTAGTAATCCATTTATGGATAAAAGTAAATTACGTAGCTTTAAGTGTATCGTAGCAAAAGGAATCGCTAATACGAAAATAGGATTACGATTTGTAGAGAAGCAACAAGCGTTAGATTTGAAAGCTTGGTATTTAAGAGGTGACGGCCATGAATAACTATAAACGAATGGATGAAAAAAGCATGCGTGTCATGGGTATAAAGTCATTAATATTTTCAGTGTCTTTCATTACTGCTGCATTAATTTTTTTAATAATCGAAGTTTTATGGCTTGATTTTTTTAGTTTTCCAGTCATATTTTGGATAGTATTTAGTGTATGTATTTTGGGCATTTTGAACTTTATAATTAATGGTGTGGTCATACCACGATATCGTTTTAAAAATTTTAAATATCAACTCATTGATGATGAATTAAAAATTCAAAGTGGATTATGGTTTATAACGACTCAAAGTATCCCATTATTTAGAATTCAAAATGTTGATACATATGAAGGTATTATTATGCGTAAATATCACTTAGCTAATATTATTTTGTCTACAGCAGGTGGTAATGCACAAATTATGTTAATAACAAAAGACCAAGCAGAGTTGTTAAAGCAACATATTAAAGCACCGATGAAATGATGCTGTAAGTGAGTAAATTATTAGATGAAAGAAGTGGATACTATGATACATGGTATTGGAATAGATTTAATTGAAATACAACGTATTCAAACTTTATATGAAAGACAAGAAAAGTTATTAAGCAGAATCTTATCTACAAATGAACAACAACAGTTTCATAGTTTTAATAATAATCAACGAAAAATAGAATTTTTAGCAGGCCGTTTTGCATGTAAAGAAGCTTTTAGTAAAGCCTTGGGGACAGGTTTAGGAAAAACTATAGCCTTTAGTGACATAGATTGCTTTAATGATGACTTAGGAAAGCCTTGTATTATCTACGATGGCTTTAATGTGCATGTAAGTATTACACATACCGAACATTATGCAATGAGTCAAGTAACCTTAGAATATCAATAAATTATCAATTTAAGATACCTTTTCGTTGGATAGGCAAACTATTTATTATAAAATTAAATTATTAATAAATTATCTTTTGGTGATGTGAGTGAAAATAGGAGGAAATATTTAATGACCGATAAATATTACAGATCGACCTATATAAATGTTGATTTAAATGAAATAGCATCGAATTATCAAGTATTTAAAAAGTTACACCCTAATAAAACAGTTATTCCTGTAGTTAAAGCAAATGGTTACGGACTAGGAAGTATTCCTATTGCCAAAAAATTAGTAGAGCAAAGTGTAGATTTTTTTGCAGTAGCAACATTAGATGAAGCAATCGAACTACGTATGCATGGTGTACACGCTCAAATATTAGTACTAGGAGTAATACCTACTGCTCATATTAGTAAAGCAATTCAACATAGAGTAGCAGTGACTGTACCATCATTAGAGTGGTTACAAACAGCTGTAGCTGAAATACCAGAAAATAACGCTAAAGATTTATGGTTACATATTAAAATAGATACTGGTATGGGCAGGTTAGGGATGACTACTGCAGATGAATACCAATCAACGATTGACTTAATTAATGACTATGAACATTTAATATTTGAAGGTGTATACACTCATTTTGCTTGTGCTGATGAACCTGGTGACTCAATGAACAAACAACAACAGCGCTTTGAAACAATAGTATCTTCTGCCATAAAGCCGCGCTATATTCATTCGCAAAATTCAGCTGGCGCATTAATGAAAGATAGTCAATTTTGCAATGCAGTGCGCATTGGTATCTCATTGTACGGCTACTATCCATCGGCGTATGTTAAAGAAAATGTCAAAGTACATTTAAAGCCTGCCGCACAGTGGGTTACAGAGGTAGTACAAACTAAAACACTAGCTGTTGGAGAATCAGTCAGTTACGGTAGTATTTACACTGCGACAGAGCCTACGAGAATTGCAATATTACCAGTTGGTTATGCTGATGGTTTTTCTCGATTAATGACTGGATTTAATGTCAATGTTAATGGACAACAGTGTGAAATCATTGGCAAAGTGTGTATGGATCAAATAATAATTAAAATCTCTGAAGATATTCAAGTTGGTGATAAAGTCATTTTAATGGATCATCATGCAGATTCACCACAAGCTGCTGAAGCCTTGGCATTACAACAACATTCAATAAATTATGAAGTGCTTTGTAACCTCGGCAGACGTTTGCCAAGAGTTTATTATGGTACTAAAGACTTAGAAATTCACAATGAATTATTAAAATAGTATAGTCACTGATTTTAAAATTTGTTATTATGAATGTAATTAGATACACATAGTAAACTATTTCTTGACTCACACGGAGGTTTTATTCATGCCAAGTTTTAACCAAAGTAGAAATCATAACATAGAACAATCTTTAAAAGAAGGCTATTCCCAAATGGCTGATTTGAATCTCTCCCTTGCAGCAGAAGCTTTTCCATTCGAATGTGAAGCTTGTGATTGCAACGAATCATATATTAGTGCTAGTAACACTAATGACTAATGAGACGAGGAGACGTCTACTTAGCTGACTTATCACCAGTACAAGGGTCTGAACAAGGGGGAGTAAGACCAGTTGTAATTATTCAAAATGATACTGGTAATAAATATAGTCCTACCGTGATTGTAGCTGCAATCACTGGTAGGATAAATAAAGCTAAAATACCAACACATGTTGAAATTGAAAAGAAAAAGTATAAATTGGATAAGGATTCAGTTATATTACTTGAGCAGATTCGAACGTTAGATAAAAAAAGATTAAAAGAAAAGTTAACATACTTATCAGAAGATAAAATGAAAGAAGTCAACATAGCAATTGACATAAGTTTAGGATTACATAATAATAGGCATCATAAGTAAAGGCACAGTTGGATGTTATAATATAAAAGTTTAACAAACATATTAAATTAAATTAGCACGTCACACCGTTTAGAATAATATAGGGTTCGAATACGTTGTAAAATAAGTAATACACTTCGGAAAGCTTTAGGAAACCCTAAGGCTTTTTTAACTTTTAGTTTACATCTAGCACTATTTTTGATTAATATTAATAAGTGATATATTAATATTAAGTAGCACTCAATCAATGCTGTGTAAATGGTAATTGTATTGATATAGGAGGTTTAACAGCGTGGAAGAATTTAAAAAGCAATATAGAGCACTGATAGATTTAAGTTTGACCTCTGTTGGCAAAGATGCGTTATTAAAAAAATGCGAAGCTTTTACTGATGAAGTTATTAAACGAGATATTTTGCCAGAACATATTGTGGAAATACACAAAGACTATATAACTTTACTTGATTTAGAACAAAATCAAATTTTAGAAAGCTTAGTAGTACTTGAAGAAATTGTGAAAGGTTTTGGTTATAGTTATAGAGATTACCAGCAGATGGTCGATCGCCTCCAATACCATGATAAAGAAATGGATTTAGCTTCGAGGTTACAACAAACAATGCTAAAAACAGATATTCCACAGTTTGATAGTATCCAAATAGGTGTCATTTCAGTTGCGGCACAAAAAGTAAGTGGAGACTATTTTAATTTGATTGACCACAAAGACGGTACTATGAGTTTTGCAGTAGCAGATGTTATTGGTAAAGGTATTCCAGCTGCACTAGCAATGAGCATGATTAAATTCGGAATGGATTCATATGGTCATTCACAGTTACCAAGTGATGGGTTAAAGCGATTAAATCGTGTTGTAGAAAAAAATGTTAACCAAAATATGTTTGTAACTATGTTTTATGGGTTATATGAAGAGATGAACCATTTATTATATTGTAGTTCAGCAGGACATGAGCCTGGTTATATATATAGAGCTGAAACTCAAACATTCGAAGAAATAGATGTACGTGGTAGAGTGTTAGGTGTAAGCCAACAAACGAGATATCAACAACAAGAAATACCGATTTTTTTAGATGATTTAGTAATTATATTTACTGATGGTGTTACAGAGGTTCGAAATGAAGAAGGCGAATTTATAAATAAAGACCAATTACTTGATATGATACACAAGTATAAACATATGCATCCGCAAGACATTGTGCAGCTGTTATACGAAGCCATCTTGAAAATACAAAATCCTAAAAAAAGAGATGATTTAACGATTTTAATCATTAAACGTGTAAATTAATTTGTTTATTTTTTAATAGAATATTTTTGTTTATTAGGGGTATAGCATGAAGAAATAAGACTATAATTAGGAGTGTAGTAAAATGAATCTTAACATTGAAACGATAACTCATGATGAATATTATGAAGTAAAAGTTGGCGGTGAACTTGATGTATACACTGTACCAGAATTAGAAGAGGTACTAGTACCAATGCGTCAGGAAGGCACTCATAATGTGCACGTGAACTTAGAAAACGTGAGTTACATGGATTCAACTGGATTAGGTCTTTTTGTAGGAACATTAAAAGCATTGAATCAAAATAATAAGGAATTATATATATTAGGTGCTTCTGATCGAATTAGCCGTCTTTTTGATATTACAGGGTTAAAAGATTTGATGCATGTTAATGAAGGAACGGAGGTTGAATAACATGCAAACTAAACAGGACTATATTGAAATGCGCTTACCAGCCTCTGCGGAATATGTGAGTTTAATTAGATTAACTTTATCTGGCGTATTCTCAAGAGCTGGCGCAACATATGACGATATTGAAGATGCTAAAATAGCAGTGAGCGAAGCAGTAACAAACGCCGTAAAACATGCATATAAAGATGGCGCTGTAGTAGGTATGATTAACCTTTGTTTTGAAATTTTTGAAGATAAAATTAAAATTATAATATCAGATCAAGGTGAAAGCTTTGATTACGAAGAAACAAAAGCACAATTAGGACCTTACCAAGAAAATGAAAATATTGACTTCTTAAGAGAAGGTGGATTAGGTCTGTTTTTAATTGAGTCATTAATGGATGAAGTTACAGTAGATAAAAAATCTGGTGTAACGATCAGTATGATAAAGTATATTAAAAAAGAGCAGGTGCGAAATAATGGCGAAAGAGTCGAAATCAGTTAATGATGTATCACCTGAACAAATTAATAAATGGATAAAAGAACATCAAAATAATGAAGCGACAAATGCGCAAGATCATTTAGTTCAACATTATCGTAAACTCATTGAGTCATTAGCTTATAAGTACTCAAAGGGGCAATCTCATCATGAAGATTTAGTTCAGGTCGGTATGGTTGGTTTAATTGGTGCGATAAACAGATTCGACTTATCTTTTGATAGAAAGTTCGAAGCATTTTTAGTTCCTACAGTTATAGGAGAAATTAAACGCTACCTTCGTGATAAAACATGGAGTGTCCATGTACCGAGAAGAATTAAAGAAATAGGTCCACGAATTAAAAAGGTCAGTGATGAATTAACTAACGAGTTAGAACGTTCACCATCAATTTCTGAAATTGCCAATAGGCTAGAAGTGAGCGATGAGGACGTATTAGAAGCTATGGAAATGAGTCAAAGTTATAATGCGTTGAGTGTCGATCATTCTATTGAAGCGGATAAAGATGGGTCAACTGTAACTTTATTAGATATTATGGGCCAACAAGATGATAATTATGACTTAACAGAAAAGCGCATGATTTTAGAAAAAATTCTACCTATATTATCAGAAAGAGAAAGACAAATCATTCAATGTACATTCATTGAGGGTTTGAGTCAGAAAGAAACAGGAGAACGTATTGGTTTAAGCCAAATGCACGTATCTCGCCTTCAACGTACCGCAATTAAAAAATTACAAGAAGCTGCAAAAAAATAATGATTGGACAGAAACGAGTACAAAGTTTCTGTCTTATTTTATATGCATTTATAATTATTGGAGACTAATGTGTAGTGATTATAAAAGTAGAATACATAGAATATGTTAAAATAACTAATGAATTACAATAGCAACGTACGGAGGATAATATGAATAAAAATTTAATTACATCAATTCGTGAGAAGTATAGTTTTTCTGAAAAACAGATAAACTCTGTACTTGAATTATTAGAAGATAAAAATACTGTGCCATTTATCGCCAGATATAGAAAAGAACAAACTGGTGGGCTAGATGAAGTTGAAATTAAATTAATTAATGATGAATATCAATATATGGTTAACTTGCTTAAAAGAAAAGAAGAAGTAATTCATAATATTGAAGAGCAAGGATTATTAACGAATGAATTAAAACAAGATATTTTAAAACAAACAAAATTACAACGTGTTGAAGATCTATATCGACCATTTAAACAAAAGAAAAAAACTAGAGCGACTGAGGCTAAAAGAAAAGGATTGCAACCGCTAGCGGATATCATCAAGAAAGGTGATAATACAACACCAATACAACAACTTGCTCCAACGTATATCTCAGAGGAAGTCCAAACTGTGGATGAAGCCATAAAAGGTGCACAAGATATTTTGGCAGAACAAATCTCAGATAATCCAAAATACAGAACGAAAATTTTAAAAGATACATATCAACAAGGAAAAATAATCACTCAGAAGAAAAAGAATGCTGAAGATGAAAAATCAATTTTCGAAATGTATTATGATTTTAGTGAGCCCATTAAGAGCATTGCTAATCACCGAATTTTAGCGATAAATAGAGGCGAAAATGAAAAAGTCTTAACTGCTAAAATAGCAATGGATTCTACAGGACTTGAAAACTTTATCCGCAAACAAGAAATAACAGAAAACAATCCGAATAGTGATTTGATAATTATAGCAATTCAAGATAGTTTGAAACGACTAATCATGCCTTCAATTGAGCGTGAAATACGAAGTGATTTAACTACAAAAGCAGAAAATCATGCAATTGATGTCTTTAGCGAAAATCTTAAAAACTTATTGTTACAACCTCCATTAAAAGGAAAACAGATTTTAGGTGTGGATCCAGCTTTTAGAACGGGATGTAAGTTAGCAATAATTAATCGATTCGGTACATTTATAGCTAAAAGTGTTATGTATCCGCATCCGCCAATTAATAAAAGAAAAGAAGCAGAAAGTATTTTCTTAAAATGTGTTAAAGACTATAACATAGATTTAATAGCAATTGGTAATGGAACTGCAAGTAGAGAGACAGAACAATTTGTTGCAAATATGATTCAACAACATAACCTCAATGTACAATTTATCATTGTTAACGAAGCAGGTGCATCTGTCTATTCAGCATCTGAAATTGCAAGAGCAGAGTTTCCAGATTTTCAAGTAGAAGAACGAAGTGCAGTGTCAATTGGTAGAAGAGTACAAGATCCATTGAGCGAACTCGTTAAAATAGATCCAAAATCCATCGGTGTGGGGCAATACCAACATGATGTAAACCAAAAAGAGTTAGAAAAAGCATTAACGTTTGTCGTGGAAACAGCTGTAAACCAAGTAGGAGTAGATGTAAATACTGCATCACATTCTTTATTACAACATGTGGCAGGGTTGTCACGTACAATTGCAGATAATTTAATTCAATATAGAGAAGAACACGGTGGAATTAAACATTATAAAGAAATCGCTAAAGTAAAACGTTTAGGAGCTAAAACTTTTGAACAAAGTATTGGATTTTTACGTATTGTTGATGGTGAAGAACCATTAGATAATACAGCAATACATCCTGAAAGTTATGATATAACAAATAACTTACTTAATGATATTGGCTTAACTAAAAGCGATTTAGGCTCTCAACTGCTAAAAGATAAACTCACAAAGATAGACCAGCAACAAATTGCAGAACAACTAAATGTTGGATTACCTACTTTAGAAGATATTATAGCAGCATTGATTGCACCTAATAGAGATCCAAGAGACAACTATGAAACACCTATTTTAAAATCTGATGTGTTATCTATAGAAGATTTAACTGAAGGTATGAAATTAAGCGGAACAGTACGTAATGTAGTAGATTTTGGTGCATTTGTTGATATCGGGGTAAAACAAGATGGCTTAGTGCATATTTCAAAACTTGCCAAGAAATTTGTGAAAAATCCTATGGATATCGTTAGTGTAGGCGATATAGTAGATGTATGGATTGTCGATATAGATGAGCAAAAAGGCAAGGTAGCATTAACTATGGTTGATCCATATGCAAAATAATGAATTACAAAGTTGTGTTGAAAAGGTATCCTTAGAAAATTTTAACAAGCCTTTTAAGCATCGAGCCTATTTTAACAACAGATTAAGAACTACAGGCGGAAGATACTTGTTACATTCACATAATATTGAAATAAATCACAAACAATATACTATGTATGGCATGGAGGCATTGACGAATATTATAAAGCACGAGTTATGTCACTATCATTTACATTTAGAAGGCAAAGGTTACAAACATAAAGATTATGATTTCAAAAAATTAAGCAAACAAGTAAATGCACCAAGATATTGTGAACCACTTGAAAGTTATGAATCACGTGCAAATTATATTTATGAGTGCACTAATTGTAAAACTAAGTTCATGAGAATTCGTAAAGTTAATACTCGTAAAATGGTCTGCAGTCTGTGCCATCAAAAATTAACATTAATAGAAAAGAAATAATAAATAGAGAGTTGTAACGAATGTTACAGCTCTCTATTTGTTTTATTAGCGTATAAAAGTGATGTTTTGAATAAAATTGATATTTAAAGGTAAATCGTAACTTATTTTAGATTATAAAATTAAAAAATTCATTAAAAACAATTGACGATGTAAGAATCATGGTATATGATAATAAACGTTGCAAAAATAATAACTGCAATTATTGAGTACATGTTAAGTATGTTAAAACCAAATAACAAAAGTGTTGACATCACGTTAACATTACGTTACAATAGTTAATGTTCTGATGAAGTACTAACCGTTTTGCCTAGCGGTCGTGGCGGAATGGCAGACGCGCTAGGTTGAGGGCCTAGTGGGAGTAATCCCGTGGAGGTTCAAATCCTCTCGGCCGCACCAAAAATCAATTGTAATATGCGGGTGTAGTTTAATGGCAAAACCTCAGCCTTCCAAGCTGATGTTGTGGGTTCGATTCCCATCACCCGCTCCAATCAAATCTTAAATGAACATTGAAAACTGA